>JBBQVZ010000173.1:0-5595 GCA_038211015.1 Actinomycetota bacterium
GTTCATCGAGGCGTCCCGCGAGGACTCGTCCGACAAGGACGGCCTGACGTTGACCGGTCAGCTCGGCGACGTGATGAAGGAGTCGGCGCAGATCGCGCTCAGCTACGTGCGGTCGCACGCGGTCGAGCTCGGCATCGAGCCGGAGAAGCTGCGCGGACGGTTCCACGTCCACGTGCCCGCGGGCGCGGTGCCCAAGGACGGTCCGAGTGCCGGCGTCACCATGACCACGGCGCTGGTCTCGTTGCTGACGGACACGCCGGTTCGATCCGCCGTCGGCATGACCGGCGAGGTCACGCTGCAGGGACACGTGCTGCCGATCGGCGGGCTCAAGCAGAAGGTGCTCGCCGCCCACCGCGCGGGACTCACGGAAGTGATCTTGCCGAAGCGGAACGAGGGCGATCTGGAGGACGTGCCCGACCAGGTGCGCGAGCAGATGACGTTCCACATCGCGGAAGAGGTCGCCGACGTGCTGGCGATCGCGCTCCGTGCGGAGGCGGCGGTTCCCGCCGCCTCCGACGCGGCCTGAGTCGACGCGCGCGTGTACGCTTCTTGCATGGGGAAGAGCGGAGAGAAACGCAAAGGTCGGCGGCATCTCCTGAAAGCCGGCACGGCACCCAATCGGGACCAGATGCATCGCGAGGAGCAGCGGGAGATCGGGCACAACTCGCTGATCGGGCTCGCCGTCGGGGTCGTCGTCGTCCTTGCGATCGTCGCGGCCTTCTGGCTCTTCCGTTGATCGTCTCTCTCGATCTCGACGACCCGATCTCGTGATGCGGATCGTCGTGTTCGGTGCGTCTGGCAAGACCGGCAGGTTGGTCGTGGCGCAGGCGGTCCAACGAGGCGACGACGTGATCGCGTTCGTGCGCGACGCGTCGAAGCAGTGGTTCCCCGACGCGGTGACGATCCGGCAGGGGCAACCGTCGGATGCGAAGGCGGTGGAAGCGGTGCTGGTCGGAGCCGATGCCGTCGTCTCCGCGCTCGGACCGATCGCCGAGGAGACGACGACGGAGATCTCCGACGCGACCCGGACGATCGCCGGCGTGATGGAGCGGATCGGTCCGCGCCGGATCGCGATCGCCGCGAACCCGAGGGTCTTCTCCGACAGCGAGGTCACCGGACCGTACGCGAACGTCGCGGCGGAGCACCGGCGCGATGCCGCCATCCTGCGCGAGAGCGCGCTGGATTGGACCGTGGTCGCGGCCCGAGGGCTGACGGACGATCCGGCCACCGGTTCGTACCTCGCGATCGTGGACGCGAATGCTCCGGGCCGCTCGCTCACCCGCGGGGACTTCGCGACCGCGCTCCTCGATGCTGTCGGGAAGGACATGTGGATCCGGCACATCGTGGGCGTGTCCAACCCGCCGGTCGAAGACGCAGAGGAAACAGGGTAGGTGTCGCGATGGCGTTCCTCGATCTCGACGATCCTCGGCACGTTCGCGCCGACGGGAAGCTCCGGAGCGAGATCGCCGTCTGGCTGACCACGGTGACTCCGGACGGGCAACCGCAGACCACGCCCGTGTGGTTCCGATGGGATGGCGACACGTTCCTGATCTACAGCCAGCCCGATCGTCCGAAGCTCCGCAACATCGCGCAGGATCCCAAGGTGTCGTTGCATCTCGTGGGCGATCGAGAGGGCGAGGACGCCATCACGTTCGAAGGGACGGCCGTGGTCGACCCCTCCGTTCCGCGTGCCGACCGGCTCGACGGCTACATGGAGAAGTACACGGCCCTCGTCGAGCGGTTCGGCTGGACCCCGTCCAGCATGGCCGCTGACTACTCGGTGGCGATCCGCGTCACGCCCACGCGGGTTCGGATCCTCTAGCGCGGCTCTCGTCCCAACCTTCCGGACGCGGGTCCGTATCCTGTACCGACGATGCTCGAGCTGACCGGTCTCTCGCGGCGCTTCGGCGACGTCCTGGCCCTGGATGGCGTGACGTTCTCGGTACCGCACGGCGAGATCGTCGGGTTCGTCGGGCCGAACGGTGCGGGCAAGACGACGACCATGCGGATCGCGCTCGGCGTGCTGGAGGCCGACGCGGGCGAGGTCCGCTGGAACGGCCGTCCGCTCGACGCCGAGGCGCGCCGGCGGTTCGGGTATATGCCGGAGGAGCGCGGCCTCTATCCGAAGATTAAGGTGCTCGAACAGCTCGTGTACCTGGCCCGGCTCCACGGGCTGTCGCGGCCCGACGCTTCGCGTCGGGCCGCGGAGACGATCGAGGTCCTGGGTGTCGCGGAGCGGGCGAACGACCGCGTGGAGACCCTTTCACTCGGCAACCAGCAGCGCGTGCAGCTCGCGGCCGCGCTCGTGCACCGACCCGACGTGCTGATCCTCGACGAGCCGTTCTCCGGCCTGGATCCCGTGGGCGTGGACGCGCTGACGGGCGTGCTCCACGCGGAATCGGAGGAACGCGGCGTCCCGGTCGTGTTCTCGAGCCATCAGCTGGAACTGGTCGAGCGGCTCTGCGATCGCGTGGTCCTCATCGACCACGGCAAGATCGTCGCCGCGGGCACGATCGAGGAGCTCCGATCGTCTCGTGAGCGACGAAGGTTGCGCGTCCAGGTCGCAGGCGCTCCCCATGAGTGGTACGACGCGATCCCGGGCGTCCGACTCGTCGAGGCCACGCCCAACGATGGGATCGTGGTCGAGCTCGACGACGAGGTCGACGAGCAGCGCGTGCTCGACCTGGCGCGCTCGGCCGGCGACGTCACCCATTTCAGCCGCGAACGGGCGTCGCTCGCCGAGCTCTTCCGTGAGGCGGTTCGAACGTGAACCCGCGCGAGACCGACCGGGGGGCGTGGTGGCTCGTCGCCCAACGGGACTTCTGGTATCGCCTGCGGGACAAGGGGTTCATGGTTTCGACCGGCATCACGATGACCGTCCTCACCGGCGTCATCCTGATCAGCGCGAACTCGGGCGGAGGCACGCCGACGTTCGATCTGGGGCTGCTGGGGTCCGGGTCGGGCCGCCTCGGCCCGCTCGTCATGCAGGCCGCCGATGCGCAGGGCGCGAAGATCAGTACGACGCCGGTCGCCGATCGCGCGGCGGCCGCGGCGGGCCTCGAGGATGGTTCGCTCGACGCCGTCCTCCTCGACGGGGAGCGTCTGCTCACACGAGATGGCGCTCCGGCGGAGCTGGAAGGCGCGGTCCAGACGGCGGTGGTCGCCGACGGCATCCGAGCGACGCTCGAAGCCAACGACGTTCCCGCCGACCAGATCGCGCAGATCCTGAACCCGGCGCCCGTCCCTGTCGAGACGCTCGAGCCGCAGGATCCCAACCGCGAGACCAACTCGACCGTGGCGTTCATCACCGTGGTGGTCTTGTACGGCCAGCTCTTCGGCTACGGCTTCTGGGTGGCCACCGGCGTGATTGAAGAGAAGGCGTCGCGCGTCGTCGAGATCTTGTTGTCCACGATCCATGCGCGACAGCTGCTCGCCGGGAAGATCCTGGGGATCGGGACGCTCGGTCTGCTCCAGCTCGTAGGGATCGCTGCCTACAGCGTGGCGTTGGCCTCGCTCACCGGGGCGTTGGACCTTCCCTCACACGCTCTGGGAACCGCCGCGCTCGCGATCGGCTGGTTCGTGCTGGGGTTCGCGTTCTACGCGTCGCTGTTCGCCGTCGCGGGCGCCATCGTCTCGCGGATGGAGGAGTTGCAGAACGCGATCGTCCCGCTCAACCTGGTGATCTTGGTGTCGTTCTTCGTCTCGATCGGAGCGACGAGCGACCCCGGCTCGACGCTCTCGCGGATCGCATCGATCGTGCCGTTCTCGGCCGCGCTCTGCATGCCGGTGCGGATCTCGCTCGGATCGGCCACCCTGCTCGAGATCGTCGCGTCGCTCATCGTCACGATCGGCTCGACCGCGTTGTTGATCCCGCTCGCGGGCAGGGTGTACTCGGGGGCGGTGCTCCGTACCGGCGCCCGGGTGAAGCTCCGCGAGGCCTGGCGCTCCGCGAGCTAGGGCGAGACCCGCGCCCGGAACAGGCGCACCGGCTCGGCGACCCCTTTGAGACTCGCCTCGCCCAGCGACTCGAACGCCAGATCCGACGAGCGCACCTCCGCGACCGCCTCCTCGGTGAGCACGACCTCGGACGGGCCGATGCGGTCGGTCACGCGCGAGGCCACGATCACGGTCCGCCCGTAGCAGTCGCCGTCGCGGAAGACGACCGGATCGGTATGCACGCCCATCCGCAGCGGTGGGAGCTCCATCTCGGACGCCGCGCCGACGAGCTCCAGTCCGGCCCGCGCCGCGCCGGCGGGGCCGTGGAAGTAGAGCATCGCCCCGTCGCCCAGGAGCTTCACGACGCGGCCCTCGTGGCGTGCCGTCGTCATCCGGAGGGCCTCGGCCAGCCTGTCCGCCATCCGCGCCGCTTCCTTGTCGCCGAGCTCCTCCGTGAGTTGTGTGGAGCCGGTCAGGTCGCAGAACGCGACCACCGGCATGTGGTCCGAGGTCTCCTGCACGAGCCCAGCGCGCCGCATCGTCATCTCCATGTTCGCGACCACGTCCTCCATGGAGAAGTGCTCGAGATGGCGCTGGTACAGCAGATCGACGACCCGCGCGCCCATAGGGATCAGCGGCGCGGCCACCTCCACCAACAGATCGATCGCCTCGCGTTGCGACATCCCCATCGCGAACATCGGCTCCTCGAACTGCTCGCGGAAGAAGCGGACCTGCGACTCCGTCAGCCGCCGCAGGTTCTCGCCGAAGTAGCGCGCCGACGCGATCCCCACGTCCTCATCGCGGCCAGCCATGTTGAACACCGTCGACACGATGCGGAGCAGCTCCAGGTCGTCCTCCCGGATGCGCCGAGCCGGAGCGGGGGACGGGAGCTGCAGCGCCACGATGAAGAACCGCTGCGCGAACGCGATCGGAAGGTCGAGCTCCGCGCATGCCTGCTCCAGCGTGCGATCCGATGTCGGAACGGGGTCGGGGTACAGCAGGTCGCCCCACCCCATCGAGTAGTCGCCGTTGGCGATCAGCGTGCCGATGTCCTCCATCGTGATCCCGGCCGCGTCCATCGCCTCGGCGACCCGGACGAGCTGGATGTCCGAGCGACCGAAGCCCTCCGGTCCGGGCGTGATGATCTGCAGTTCCGCCATGCGCCGCACTTGTTCCACCGTGGTGTCGGCGAGTCCCGCGAGCTCCTCGTCCGTGTACATCGCCCGGCGATGCTACTTCGGACGGTGGGTAGGGTGGACGTCGTGACGAAGGCCGGATGGACCCGCGAAAACCTCAAGCATGGTGCCGGGATGCTCCGCTACGGACGGCACCCGGCGGCTACCGTCTACGACAGCATCGGCGAGGACTTCTTCATCGCGCTGGCTCCCGGGTGGCTGAACCTGGGTCTCTGGGAGGGGGACGGGAGCGATCCCGCCGAGGCGCCGGTCGCCGTGCGCCGCCTGGTGGAGACGCTCGCCCGTGAGCTCCCGAAGGGCGCGGACGTGCTCGACGTCGGCAACGGCTTGGCCGCGCAGGACCCGCTGATCGCCGAGGTCGCCGGCACCAGACGCTTGGTCGCGCTCAACATCACGCGATCGCAATTGGTGGCCGGGCGCCAACGACTCGCCGAGGCGGGCGCCCAGCCGGTGAACGGCGACG
>JBBQVZ010000174.1:0-5593 GCA_038211015.1 Actinomycetota bacterium
CATGGCCTCCGCCTACAAGACCTGGTGGAAGCAGGAGAACCCCGAAGGCGACGACGACTTCGTCGGGGTCCGCGCGTACATCGATCCCGAGACCGGCGATCTTCGCGTCTGGCTCCAGCAGCTCGAGGAGGTCGAGGTCGAACACGAGGGCGATCTCGCCGAAGGCGAGACGCCGGCGCTCGAGATGAAGGTGATCTCCGAGGCGGAGGTCGAGGTCACCGACGAGTTCAAGGGCCGCATCGGCGCGCAGACCGCCAAGCAGGTGATCTTCCAGAAGCTCCGCGACGCGGAGCGCGAGATGACCTACGAGGAGTTCGCCGGCCGAGAGGGCGACGTCGTCACGGGGATCGTCCAACAGCAGGAACGCCGCTACACGCTCCTGGACCTGGGCAAGGTCGAGGCGCTCCTGCCGCAGGCCGAGCAGGTGCCATCCGAGCCGTACCGCCACGGGGAGCGCCTGAAGGCGTACATCACCGAGGTCCGCAAGGGCACGAAGGGACCGCAGATCGTCGTGTCGCGCTCGCACCCCGGGTTGCTGAAGGCGCTGTTCGCATTGGAGGTGCCGGAGATCGAGGAGGGCATCGTCGAGATCAAGGCGGTCGCTCGCGAGCCGGGTCACCGCTCGAAGATCGCCGTGTCCTCGAACGAGCCCGGCGTGGATCCGGTGGGCGCCTGCGTGGGACCGAAGGGCTCTCGCGTCCGCATGGTCGTGAACGAGCTCCGCGGCGAGAAGATCGATGTCGTGCCGTGGAGCGCGAACCCGGCCGAGCTGGTCGCGAACGCCCTCCAGCCCGCGAAGGTGAAAGAGGTCCGCATCGACGACGCGACGAGCACGGCGTTGGTCATCGTGCCGGACTATCAACTGTCCCTCGCGATCGGCAAGGAGGGGCAGAACGCCCGCCTGGCCGCGCGGTTGACCGGTTGGCGGATCGACATCAAGTCTGAGGCCCAGGTCGCGGACGAGTCGCGTCCGCCGGTTGCGGCGCCCGTCGCGACTGACGTCGTCATCGCCGAACCGGTCGCGGTGGAACCGGTCGCGGTGGAACCGAGCGCTGAGGAACCGCCTGCTGAGGCCGTTCAGGCAGAGCCTGTACCCGCGGCCGCCGCGGAGCCGGTTGCCGACACACCTTCGACGGCCGAGGCGCCTGCGGAAGCTTGACGGATGGCGTCGCCCGAGCGGACGTGCGTCGGGTGCCGGGCCAAGGCCTCGAAGCGCGACCTCGTCCGGGTGGTGCGGGTTCGCGAAGGGGAGGCCGTGTTCGATCCCTCGGGGTCGGCTCCGGGACGCGGGGCATACGTGCATCCCGACATCGGATGCTTCGAAGCCGCGATGGTAAGCAGGGCGTTCGATCGAGCGCTCCGGACGGGCCTGACGGCGGACGCAGCCGCTAGGCTAAGGACCGGATCGGAACGACTGATGGGAGCGGTGTGAGGATCCACGAGCTGGCGAAGGAACTGGGGGTCACGAGCAAGGATCTCGTGGCCACCCTCGAACAGATGGGGGCGGCCGGGCGGTCGGCCTCATCGAGCGTGCCCGAGGATCTGATCCCGAGGCTCCGCGCCAGCGGGGGGAAAGCCACCGCCGCTACGCCCAAGCGCCGCGAGGTGCTCGAGCCGCCGCCCGCACCCCGCAAGCCCAAGAAGAAGGCACCGGCGAAGCCCGCGATCAAGGCCGTCCCGGACGCGCCCGTGGACCCCGCCGAGGCCGGCGCTCTGCCGGACGCCGCCCCGGGTGGAGCGGCTGGAGCCGCGGCCGCGGCTTCGAGCGACGGGGGGGCAGGTTCCGGCTCCGCTCCGGCCGCGGCCATCCCGCCGACGGCCGCGTCGGCTAGAACCGCGACGCTCGCGCCGGTGAAGCCCGCGCTGCCGATCATGCAGTTCGTTCGGGGCGCAACCCCGCAGACGATCGCCGAGAAGCTCGGCAAGTCGCCGGCCGACATCGTGAAGACCCTGTTCTTGGCGGGTGAGATGGTGACCGCCACTACATCCCTGTCGGACGAAGCCATCGGGCTGATCGCGGCCGACGTGGGCCATCACGCGGAGATCATCGGTGTGGAGGAAGAGCTCGACGCCGAGCCCGAGGAGGAGGTGGACGAGGCCGCGCTCGTCCCTCGTCCACCGGTCGTGACCGTCATGGGCCACGTCGACCACGGGAAGACGAAGCTCCTGGACGCGGTCCGCGAGACGGATGTCGTCGCCGGCGAGTTCGGCGGGATCACGCAGCACATCGGCGCGTACCAGGCGCACCTGGGCGAGCGCGTGATCACGTTCATCGACACGCCGGGGCACGAGGCGTTCACGGCCATGCGTGCCCGCGGCGCGAAGATCACGGACATCGTCGTCCTGGTCGTGGCGGCCGACGACGGCGTGATGCCGCAAACGGTCGAGGCTCTCGACCATGCGAAGGCTGCAGGAGTGCCGATCATCGTCGCCGTGAACAAGGTGGACAAGGAGGAAGCCGACCCGGTCCGCGTGCGGACGCAGATGGTCGAGCTGGGCATCGTTCCCTCGGAGTACGGCGGCACCCATGAGTTCGTCGACGTTTCAGCGAAGACGAAGGTCGGCCTGGACACGCTGCTCGAGACGATCCTGCTCGTCGCGGACCTCGAGGAGCTGAAGGGCGATCCGACGGGGCACGCGCGAGGGGCGGTGATCGAGGCGCACCTCGACAAGGGCCGCGGGCCGATCGCCACCGTGCTCGTGCAGAAGGGCACCCTCTCCGCGGGCGACGCGCTGATCTGCGGGACGGCGTTCGCGAAGATCAGAGCCATGCAGGACGAGAACGGCTTGTCGCTGATCCACGCCGGCCTCTCCAAGCCGGTCCAGATCCTCGGATGGAGCCACGTGCCGAGCGCCGGCGACGACTTCCGGGAGGTCGACGACGAGCGCGAAGCCCGTCATATCGCTTCGGAGCGCGAGGCGAAGATGCGCGCCGCTGAGTTGGTGATCTCGCGGCCGCCGACGCTGTCGGACCTGATGCGTCAGGCCGAGCGGGCGGAGGTGCCGGAGCTGAACCTGATCGTGAAGGCCGACGTCCAGGGTTCGCTGGGTGCCCTCTCCGACGCGCTGCTCAAGCTGCCGCAGGAGGAGGTTCGCGTGAACATCGTTCGCGCGGCGGCCGGCGGCATCACCGAGGACGACATCTCGCTGGCGTTGGCGTCGAACTGCATCGTCATCGGGTTCAACGTCCGTCCGGACAAGCAGGCTCGGGAGCTCGCCGAGAGGGAAGGCGTCGATGTCCGCTTGTACCGCGTGATCTACGATGCCATCGACGACATCAAGGCCGCGCTTTCCGGCATGTTGAAGCCGGAGCAGTTGGAGAAGCACCTGGGCACCGCCGAGGTGCGGGCGACGTTCCGCGTGCCGAAGCTCGGCGTGATCGCCGGTTCGTACGTGACGCAGGGGACCATCACGCGCGACGGCCGGGCCCGCCTGGTCCGAGACAGCGTGGTCGTGTACGACGGCAAGGTCGCGTCGCTCCGGCGGTTCAAGGACGACGTCCGCGAGGTGGCCGCCGGCTACGAATGCGGCATCGGCATCGAGAACTTCCAGGACATCAAAGAGGGCGACCTCATCGAGGCCTATGAGGTCCGCGAGGTGGCGCGCACCATCTGAGCCCATGCTTGTGGCGCTGCAACGGTTCGACCTGCGGATCCCCGGTTGCGGCTCGCTCAAGCAGAAGCGTCAGGTCCTGAAGTCCCTGACGGCGGCGATCCGATCGAAGTTCAACGTGAGCGTCGCCGAGGTCGACCACCAGGACCTGTGGCAGCGCACGACGCTCGCCGTGGCCGCCACTGGAGCCGAGGGATATCACGTCCGCAAGGTGATGCAGCAGGTGGAGCGGTTCGTCGAGGCGTGGGGCGGCGTGGAAGTCATCGAGGCCGACCTCACGTTGCACCATCCGGACGACTGACGTGACAGTGGCACCCTCGCCGGTACGCTGGGGTCATGCCGCAGGGACCGAGGATCGAACGGGTATCGGAGGAGTTCCGCGAGATCTTGGCGGAGGAGATCCCCAAGCTGAAGGATCCACGCATCGGGTTCGTGACCGTCACGGGGGTGAAGGTGACGGCCGACCTTCGGCGCGCGTGGGTCTACTACACGGCGTTCGGCGACGACAAGGAGCGCGCGTCCACGCGGGCGGGTCTTCGCTCGGCCGTTCCCCGGTTGCGCGGCGTGATCGGCAAGCAGGTTCGGATGAAGTTCCTCCCGGAGCTCGCGTTCGAGGAGGACGCCACGCTGGAGCAGGCGGCGACGATCGACCGGCTGATCGCGCGGCTGAACGCCGGGAACGGCGAGGATGCGGAGGAGCGGTCGGATGGATGAGATGACACGTGCGGCCGAGGTACTCGGCTCGGCCACCGACGTCGCCCTCGCCTGCCATGTGAACCCGGACGCGGATGCGCTCGGCTCGATGCTCGGGCTCGCGGCGTTCCTGCGTCAGCGCGGAACCTCGACCGTGTGCTCGTTCCCGAACGAACCGCTGGTGTTGCCACGGTGGGCGGCGCTCCTGCCCGGGTCCGACGATCTGGTCGAGGTGAGCGACTACCCCGAGGCACCACCCGTCATGGTCACGTGCGACTGCGCGGCTTTCGACCGGCTCGGGCCGCTCGGGCAGCCGGCGTCGAAGGCCGGAGAGCTCATCTGGATCGATCACCATCGTTCGAACGACGGGCTGGGCACGATCCCGTTGATCGACCCCGCGGCCTCGTCCACGTGCGAGATGGTCTATCGATTGATCGTCGCGATGGGCGGTCCGATGCCGGACGAGACCGCCGCCTGCCTGTACGCCGGGCTCGTGACCGACACGGGTCGTTTTCAATACGAGGCGACCACGCCGGAGACGCTCCGTGTCGCCGCCACGCTCCGCGAGCACCCCTTCGACCACGCCAGGCTGGTGCAGGCGCTCTACGAGGACAACGGCGCCGGCTTCCTGCGTATCTCGGCCGTCGCGCTGGCGAGGACGAGCTTCGTGCCCGAGGCGAACCTGGTGTGGACGTATCTGACGCAGGCCGACCTGTCCGAGGCGGGGGCGGGGGCGGATGAGACCGACGAGTTGATCGATCTGATCCGCACCGTCCGCGACGTGGACGTCGCGGCCGTGCTCAAGCAGCAGCGGGACGGGCGGTTCAAGGTCAGCACGCGCTCCCGCGGGTCCCACGACCTCGCAACTGTCGCCGCCGCCGTCGGCGGCGGCGGCCACCGGCTCGCGGCCGGATACACCTCGGAACACGGTCCGGCGGCCACGATCGCGCGGCTGGTCGCCGCGTTGCGGGATCCCGCTCCCGTTCCGTGAGCGTGGGCGACCCCGAGGGGCTGCTCCTCGTCGACAAGCCGGGTGGGATGACGTGGCCCGGCGGCCTCGACGTCGGGCGCCCGCGGCGCGGCCCCCCCCAGGTGGGGCCCGCCCGGCCGCGCGACCCCCAAGCGCCCGGGGTGGGCGGGCGGGGGGGGGGCCGGGCCCCCGCCCTGGCCGACCAACCGGGCCGCGTGGGGGCGGAGCGTCCGGGGGGGGCCCACGTGGGGTGGGCCGCCCCGCCGTCCAAGGCTGTCCCCCCCGTGGGGCGACGTCATCCCACCCGGCTTGTCGACG
>JBBQVZ010000175.1:0-5590 GCA_038211015.1 Actinomycetota bacterium
CATGAACAGGATGACCTCAGGGTTCTCGTCGCGGATCTGCCGCCAGGTGACGACCTTCGAGGGCTCGCCCTTCGCGTTGAGCAGGTTGACGCCTCCGACGGCCTCCACCATCTCGGGCATCCAATGCCCTGCCACGAACGGTGGGTTCGACCAGTCGAGGGAGAACACCCTGATCGTGGGCAGCCGCGTCGCGATCTCCTTCACACGCGCCACCCGCGAACGCAACAGGTCAGCGATCTCCTTCGCGCGGTCGGCCCGGTCGAGCATGCTGCCGACCGCCTCGATCTGCCCGATGACGTCTTCCATCGTGTGCGGGTCGAGCGAGACCACCTGGGCGTCCGACGTCCCCAGCTCGTCCAGCGCGCGCTGCACCTGGCCGCTCGGCACCGCGCACACGCGGCAGAGGTCCTGCGTCAAGATCACGTCGGGCTGTTCGCGTCGGAGCAACTCCTTGTCCAGGATGTAGAGAGGCTCGTGCACGTCCATCTTCTGGCGGACGGCCTCGTCGATCTCGCGCGAGGTCAGCGGACGTCCTTGGGGGAGCGCGCTCCGCGAGACGACCGGCTTCGTCACCGCGTCCGGGGGGAAGTCGCACTCGTCGGTGACGCCGACGAGGTCCTCACCCAGGCCGAGTACATACACGATCTCGGTCGCCGACGGCAGGAGGGAGACGATCTTCATCGAGGCAAGTCTCGCAGGCCTTCGCCGTCCTGCAGGAGGGAGACCAGGTCGGTGAGTGCTCGGCCGGCCGTGGCCCCATCCAGCACCCGGTGATCGAACGTCAGCGACAGCGTGCACGCGGGCCGAGCCACGACCTCGCCGTCCACGACGAGCGCGCGCGGCTGGATCACCCCCATCGCCACCGTGACCGCGTTCCCCGGGTTTAGGAGCGGCGTCCCCGCCTCGGACCCGTAGCTCCCGGTGTTGCTGACGCCGATCGTGGCTCCTCGGAGATCCTCCGGCTGGAGATGCCCGTCACGAGCGGCCTCTGCCAACCGTCGGATCTCGGTGGCGATCGCGGCGATCCCGAGTGTCTCGGCGTTCTTCAGCACGGGCACCATGAGCCCACGCTCGGTATCGGCAGCGATCCCGACGTGCAGGTGGTGGAACGTGCGGATCCCGTCGTCGCGCCACGAGGCGTTGATCAGTGGGTGGTTCAAGCTGATGCGGGCTAATGCCGCAACGAACACGGGCAACGGCGATACTTCGAGCTCTCGTCGCAACGCGTCCAACGCTGTGCACTCCACCGTCCGGAACGTCGTCACCTGTGGCACGGCCGCCACCTCGGTCAACCGCCGGGCGATCTCCCGCCGCACCGCCGTGATGGGCTGGATGTCGGCGTCGGCGTCGTCGCCTCCCACCTCGGCCGGGTGCAGATCCTCGATCGTGATCCGCCCGTCCGGCCCGCTGCCCGTCATCCTCGAGAGGTCGATCCCACGGTCTTTCGCGAGTTTGCGAACGGCAGGTGTCGCGATCACCCCCGCGGACGGAGCGACCGTGGCGACGCCTTCGTCCACGCCGTTCGCGAGCGCGAACGTCACCAGCGCCGAGCCGACGGGGACCGCGTCCCCGACCGCACCGTGCAACGACGTGATGTGGCCGGCGAACGGCGACGGGATCTCGACGGTGGCCTTCGCGGTCTCCACCTCGACGAGCGGTTGGTTCAGCGCGACCCGGTCGCCCTCCGACACCAGCCACGCGACGATCTCGCCCTCTTCGAGCCCTTCGCCCAGATCCGGCATGGCGAACACGCGCTCGGCCATCAGTACTTCACCGTCCGCCTGATGGCTTCGGCGATGCGCTCGACGCTGGGCAGGTAGTGCTGCTCGAGCGACGCGGGCGGGTAGGGCACGTCCCATCCGGTCACGCGGGCGACCGGCGCCTCCAGGTGATCGAACGCTTCCTCCATCACGCGCGCCGTGATCTCGGCGCCCATCCCGAGCGTCAGCGGCGCTTCGTGGACCACGACGACCCGTCCCGTCTCTCGCGCGCACGACCCAAGAAGTGGGACGTCGAGCGGTGACAGCGAGCGCAGGTCCACGACCCGCGCGGCGATGCCTTCTCCCGCGAGCAGCTCCGCTGCCTCGAGGCAGCGCGCAACCATCGCGCCGTACGTCACGACGGTGCAGGCATCACCGTCGAGGAGCACCCGTCCGGCACCGATCCCCGGTCCGTCGACGGTCAGCTCCCCGTCCTCCTTCGACCAGTACCTGGCCTTCGGTTCGAGCACGATCACCGGATCGGGATCGGCGATCGCGAGGCGCAGCAACCGATAGGCGTCGAGCGCCGTGGACGGCACCACGACCTTCAGTCCGGCCGTGTGGACCCAGTACGTCTCGGTGCTCTCGCCGTGATGCTCCTTGCCTCGGATGCCGCCGAACGAGGGGATGCGGATCGTGATCGGCATCTCGACGCGCCCCCGGGTCCGTTCCCGGTACTTCGCCACGTGGCTCACCACCTGATCGAGCGCCGGATACGAGAACCCGTCGAACTGGATCTCCACCACGGCTTTCCAGCCGGCGAGCGCGAGACCGACCGCCGCGCCGACCATCCCGGCCTCCGCGATGGGAGTGTCGAACACGCGGTTCGCGCCGAACGCTTCCTGCAAGCCGTCGGTCACCCGGAAGACGCCACCGAGCCTCCCGATGTCCTGCCCGTAGACGAGGACGCGCGGATCCTCGGTGAGCGCGTCTCGAAGTGCGGCGTTCAGCGCCGCCGACATCGTCACCTCAGGCATCGCCGAGCGCCTCCGTGCGCTCCCGGAGGAACGGCTCGGACGGCTCCGTGTACGTCCAGTCGAACATCCACTCCGTCGGCGGTGGTTCGGTGGCGATCACGTCCGTGCGGATACGCGTGACCTCGGCTTCGGCCGACGTGTCGCACTCGGCGACGAACGCGTCATCGGCATGTCCGCTCGCGAGCAGCCACGCACGGTAGCGCTCGATCGGGTCGAGCGCGCGCCACCGTTGCACCTCGTCCTCGTCGCGGTAGCGCCCTGCATCGTCCGCGGTCGTGTGTGGACCGACCCGGTACGTCAACCCCTCGATCAATGTCGGCCCGTCGCCGTCGTGGGCGCGATCCACCGCGTCCTTGGTCACTCGATACACCGCGAGCACGTCGTTGCCGTCCACGCGCACGCCCGGGAACCCGTAGCCTTCTGCGCGCTTCCAGATCTCACCGGTCGTCTGCGACGTGGTCGGCACGCTGATCGCCCAGCCGTTGTTCTGGCAGAACAGGATGGCCGGCGAGCGGAACACCGCCGCCATGTTGGCCGCCTCGTGGAAGTCGCCCTCGCTCGCCGAGCCATCCCCGAAGTAGGCGATCGCGCATGCGGCGATGTCGTCGAGCCGTAGCCCCATCGCGTAGCCGACCGCGTGCGAGATCTGCGTGGCCGTCGGGACGCAGATCGGTGCGAACCGCGTGGCGCGTGGATCGTAGGGCCCGCCGTGCCACGTTCCCCGGTGGTACTGCATGTACTGGACCGGGTCGACGCCTCTGACGAGCGCCACCGCCAGCTCCCGGAACGAGGGGAAGACGAAATCGTCGGGTCCTAGGGCGAACGCCGAGCCGATCTGCGCCGCCTCCTGCCCCTCGAACGGCGGATAGACGGTCAGCTCGCCTTGGCGCTGCAGCGCCATGCATTCGCGGTCGAGGCGCCGGGCCAGCACCATCCAGCGCAACAACTCTCGGAGTTCGTTGGGCTCCAGGCCGACCTCGGTGTCGCCGACCGCGGTGCCGTCGGGCGCGATGAGGCGGAACGGCTCGGTCCCGCCCCGCGGATCGATCGTTGCCAAAGCTTCAGCTCCAACGCCGGGGACGCCGAGAGCATAGGTGATGCCGCCGTTCGCTAGACTCCGCGACGTGGTTCCCAGCGCCTACCTCCGTGTGTTCCAGCCACTCGACGGATTCGAGCCCCAGGAGCAGGCCCACTGGGAGCGATACCTGGTCGAGGGTGCTCGGTCCACGTCGATCCGGCGGCGATACGCGGACCACGAGACCACTCCGGGTTTGGGCGTGCTCGCGCCCGCCGAAGGGGAGCACGCGGAGATCCGGGTGATCGACGGGCGGACGTTTGTCAGTCCCTGGCGCATGCACCTCCGCGTCCTGGCCGCCTTGCTGTCGTTCTCCGCGACGAAGCCGCTCGAGCTATCCGAGCGGTTCGTTCCCAAGCAGGACGCGAAGCGCGCGGCCAAGGAGCTGGCCAAGCTCCGTCGTCGCGATCCCGCCGCGGTGGCGTTCGTGCACCAGAGCCCGTGGCACGTGCCGATCCGGTGGTTCGTGTTGTTCGACGATGGCGAACGATGGCTGGGGGAAGACGAGTTCGGCCGCACCCGGCTCCGCTACCGCACCACCGCCCGAAGGGCGATGCGTCGGGCTGAGCGGGCGGTGCCGGTCCTGCGCCGGACGGACCTGGGTCCGATCTCCGAGTTGATCCTGGATCTGCACCAATGGTTGGCGGGATTCGATCCGGGGTCGCTATTGGAGCTCGACTACGCGACGCTCTGCGACTTCATGACGTGGGACGAGCTGGACGATGATCGCTCGTCGCGCGATCTGCACGAGGCGCTCGATGCGCTCGAGCGCGAGGAGTTCCCACGGTCGGCGGACATCTACCAGGGCGTGCTGACGCACTGGGCCGAGATCCGCAGCCGCGAGATCATGAACTAGCCGCCGGCACAGCAGCGGCCATCCGACACGACAGGGAGGTTCGCATGAAGATCGGTGTGCTCGGCACGGGCGTCGTCGGCCGGACGATCGGGACCAGGTTCGCCGCTCTCGGGCACGAGGTCACGATGGGTTCGCGGACCGCGGACAACCCCGACGCTGCGGAGTGGGCGGCCCAGGTCGGGACCGCCGCGTCTCACGGAACGTTCGCCGACGCGGCAGCCGCCGGCGAGCTGCTCTTCAACTGCACGTCGGGGGCCGGGTCGATCGACGCCTTGGTCTCGGCCGAACCCGAACGCGTGGCTGGCAAGGTCGTGGTGGACGTTGCGAACCCGCTCGACTTCTCCGGGGGGATGCCGCCGTCCCTCTCGGTGTGCAACACAGACAGCCTGGGCGAGCAGATCCAGCGGGCGTTCCCCGACGCCATGGTCGTCAAGACGCTGAACACCATGAACTGCGGCATCATGGTCGACCCTGGCAGTGTTCCGGGAGACCACGTGGTGTTCGTCTCGGGCAACGACGAAGGCGCGAAGACGCAGGTGAAACACTTGCTCGGTAGCTTCGGGTGGGGCGGAAGCCAGATCATCGATCTGGGCGACATCACCACGAGCCGCGGACCGGAGATGTACCTCCCGTTGTGGCTGGAGCTGTACGGCGCTCTCGGTACGGGCTCGTTCAACATCAACGTGGTGCGGTAGTCCGGGACTCCCGTCGGTCGGTGGCCAGGGGCAGAATCGAACTGCCGACACCGCGGTTTTCAGCCGCGTGCTCTGCCATCTGAGCTACCTGGCCCGGGCCGGTGGAAAACCTGGCAGAAATCGCCACCGAGGTCATCACCAGCGCGTCCGAGTGTAGCGACTGGAGGCGGGTCTGGGTTGGTAACGCCAACTTGGCCTGAAGGCGCTTTCGGGACAGCCCTGATCCT
>JBBQVZ010000176.1:0-5584 GCA_038211015.1 Actinomycetota bacterium
ACGAACCAACACCACCGCAACGTCGTCCTGGAGGTCGCCACTCCGCAGCCGAACACAGTCCACGAGCGCTCGGGCGGCGGCGTCGAGATCTTGGTGCTCGCCGACGACGCGCGCGATGACCTCTGGTCGAGCGTAGTTGAACGGCCCCCTTTTGGCCGGTGCTCGCCTCGCGATCGACATCCGCGTCGGACTTGGCGATGCGCACGTCGTCGACGGTGGGAAACGCGTCGGAGCTCTGCTGCCAGCAGCCCCCGGCGAGCAGCACGAGGGGGAGCGCGGCGAGGATGCTTCGGGTCGGCATGACGTCGCGCCGCGGCAGCGACCACGGACACAAGCGCGAAGTCGGTTTGCACGCGCTCGTGCAGACGAGGCCGCGCGGATGGCTGCCGATCCCCCGCCGCCGACCTCCAGCCTTCCAGGGATGATCGCCACCCTCCCAGGGACACCCGTTCCCCTCCCAGGGGCGCCCGCCACCCTCCCAGGGACGCCCGTTCCCCTCCCAGGGACGCCCGCCACCCTCCCAGGGACGTGGTTCCGCCCCGCCGACCGCCGCGTTTTCGCCCATCCCCCCCGGCCGCGCCGACGCCGCGGCATGATCCTGCGACCGCGCGCAACGGTTTGGGCCCTCGCGCGCCCACTCCCTCGCGTCGGCCCTGCGTCCACCACGCACTCGCCTTCCCGCGACACACACCGCACCAGCAAACCTCGTCGCCCTCGCTCCACGCCGACTCTCTCCGCTGAACCGTAGGCCCGCTTACCTCGACGGCTCCCCACAGCCACCGCGGCTCGCCTGCCCTCCGCCGGCTCGCACTTCGAAACGCATAATTAGGCGGCGTCGGGAATTTACTCGATCGAGCGTGCGTCCCCGGGACTTCGTGGAGCCGCTACCCGGATGCCGGAGCGGGCGGGTGCGATTTTCTGAATTATCCTGATCACTTGCAGGTAGCCCGCGTGGCCGCTTCCGCAGGCGATCGACTTGCGCCCGCGGCCGTGATCTACGGGAAGGGTCTGCTCGTGGAAGCTGCACCCCACGCACGAGTTGGCGACCGCGTCGCACACCGGCGTCGCATCCCCGCAGGCGGACGGGTTGCTCGCCGTGCAGGCCACACACTCCCCATCCTCACGACACGCCGGCGCACCCGCGTCCTTCGTCTCGCACGCATCGTTCGGTTCGGCCGCCGCACACTGCTACTTTGAACCCTGAGCGGGGCTGAACGTTCCATGCGGTACCGAGGCGCGCCAGGCTCCACGTCCGGCACTCCGTCCCTCCACTCTGCGACGATCTTGTCGGTTAGGAATCACGACCATCGGACGTGCATATGGCGTCGGCACCCACTTCCGGTTAGCGCGCGACGGCGTGTCGAAGATCCGCCCCAGCTCGTCGGGCCACCGAAGTGGAACAGGAGTAGAACTAGTCAACCAAGGTGTCCGGTCGAATGCCCATGACGAGGTTCTCGATTGCGTCTTCGATTGAATCCCCGATGAATTCGATCTCTTCCATAATGAGGTAGACGCGTCCGTCGCTTGCGATGGCAATGAACGCGTGCCCATCTCCGGCAACCCCCAGCGGAAACATGGTGCCCCACGCGGCGAACCGCTCGAATCGCTCATCTTCTCCCCATGCCTCGGCCGGATCGAGGCGGAAAGAGGTGCGGGCGCAGTTTTTTCCGGGCCCACGCACCCGCACATCAATTCCGCCGAACCGCGCCATGGCCCGATCTGCGGCCGGGAACGACTCGAATCCGGGCGCCAGCTGGCTCCGCCACACCTTGCTGAGTTCGGTCGCATCGTGCCCATCTTTCCATCCGGCCTGAGCGAGATACGCAACGGTCTCAGGCGACCAACGAATGCCAGCGTCACTCATTCCACATGCTCCACGTCGAATGCTTGGAGAAACTGCTCACATGTTTCACATGGCACGAGCGGCGCACCATGGTTTGGATGTCCCGGGCGACGTACCATCGAGGTCGTCATCCGGCCCCCTGCCGGGTCGATTCCTGCGTCCAGTGCATGTGAGAGCGCCTGCGGTTCCGCGCATTCTCCGTGGAATCTCGATCGAGATTCCTCAGGGATCGCATCCAGGGCGTCTTGGACCTTGCTATGCATTGGGCCAGAGTGAGCCTTGCCGCTGGTTCCGCTGAAGACCCTACCATCGATCTCGACAACCGCGACGTGACGATCGAGAACTGCGTGATCGGTCTGCGGATCCGTGCATCGCGCGGCATCGCGATCCTGGGTTGCTACTTCGAGCCGGGCCAGCCTGAGGCGGGCACGAGGCGGCGTCGCGCGCTCGACATCGACGCAGAGACGATGGACCTGACGTTCGTGGGCGCGCGGTTCTCCGAGCCGCTCGTGCCTGCAGGGGAGGAGAATTGGACGCCGACGTACGTGGCGCTGCCTCCCGAGAGCCGTGGGGTCGTCGACGCCAGCATGGCGCCGGCGAGCGGCCACTCGTATCTGGTGAACGGATACGGCGGCGGGTTGTCTGGTACGATCGCCGCCCACGCCAACCGAATCCGCAACGCCGACATGAGCCGCGGCACGATGTTCTGGCCGAACTCGCCGCTGCCGCCGATCGTGACACCGTTTCAGGCGCCGTTCGTTACAGGCGGGGCATCTACGCGTCTCCGAGTCGCCGCCAGTTCAACCGAGCATATCTACCAGGACTTCGTGCTGGACGCCGGCCTACGCACGGTGACGGTGTGCGTCCGGTATCGGCTCGTGTCCGCGGGGGCGCACGCGTTTCGCTTCGACCTCTTCGATCCCGTGAGCGGCACCCGTCTCGGCTTCTTCTCCGATGTGGGCCCCGGCCCCACCACGGAATGGCGCGTGCGCTCGTTGACAGGCCGATTCGATGGGCTCGCTGGCGGCGTCGTGGGGCCCCGCACGCTGCGCGTGCGCGTGTTTCCGTACAACGGTCCTCCTCCGCTTACGGGGCAAGAGGTGCTGCTCGACTCGGTCTGGTTGATCGACGGCGAGTATGCGTCGACCTGCCGGCCGTACTCCGAGGGCGCGGAGATCCTCGTCGGCGACGATCGTGAGGTCTCCTTTGGTGGAACAACCAACGCGGCGGTCGGGCCCACCGCGGCCGCACCGAATCTGGTCCCCTCCAACGCGGTCGGGATGGTCGTCGAGATGCTCGTCCAGGGCTCTGCGGCCACGGCCAACACGACGATCCTGCGAGTCAACGACCTGTCGGGCACGCTCACAACCCGCGACGTGCATGCGTTCGTGAGCGGCCGTCCGACGATCATCGAATACACGCTGCCGTTTGCCGCCGGAGCTCTTCCGCAATGGTCGGTGCTCGGTGCGTCGGGAGCGAACACTGTGGTCTACTCGGTGCGCCTCAAGCAGTGGATACTCCGGCTGTGAGGCGTTCCGTTCACGGGGGATAGACCGCGAAATGTCCCTCGTAGTCGAACGGCGAAGCGAGTTGTGCCGACCCTGCGACTGCGATCCGTCCGTCGGACGCGATCGCAACCGCTTGCCAGAGATCGAACGACCCCGGGAGCTGGCGCAGGCGCGTCCATACAGGTGCGCCTCCCTCGTCCAACTTGCGCAGCCAGGCCACGTTCACGAACCCAACCTCCCGGACGGTGCCAGCGACGAGCACGCCGAAGCCCGGAGACCAGTCGATGGAGGCCGCAGCGTCGCCGAGCCCTGCCTGCTCGTGAAGCGAGGTCCATACAGGCGCTCCGTCAGGCGAGTATTGACGGGACCAGATTTGGTGGCTCTCACCTGCTGGCTTGAAGACTCCCGCAACAACGGATTCGGTGAAGTTCGTGGCAATGCCGTACCCGTACCCGTAGTCGTACGCCGTGCCAGCTTCCGGCCCCGCGACGATGTCGGTCCACGGTTCGCCGCCATCGGGGTCGTACTTGCGCACGAAAATGTCGTTGTCGTCGGCGACTCCGCGGACTACCCCGGCCACGAGCACGTTGCCGTCCATGTCTGCGTCGATGCCGTAGCCGAGGTCGCTCCGGCCTCCGACGCCGTCGTAGCTGTCGCTCCAGATCGATTGGCCCAGCGAGGCGTATTTTGCGACCCAGAGATCCGCGAATGTGCCGTCCTGGGGCACGACCGCACCTGTGAGCAGAAGGCTGCCCTCGCCATCGAACGCCACGTCGCCTGGGAACTCGAACACGCTCCCGAGGTCGTTGGCACCGAGTGTCCACAGCTCACCGCCGTCGGGATCCAGGACGCCGAAGAGGATCCCCGCGGCACTCGAGTCGGCACCGATGAACCCGATGTTGCCGTCGGCGTCCGTTGCGACGCGCGTGCGGGGGCAAGACCCGCCGGGCTGCCCCGGATACGTGACCGTCCACTGCTCGACGTAGTCGACGTCGTACTTGCGGATCCAGATGACGTCGGGCTCGGTGTACGCGCCGAGGATGAGGTTGCCCACGCCATCGAAGGCCACACCGGTGCCGCAGTCGACGTAGCCGGTCGGACCGCCCAGCTCGAGCGTCCAGATCGGCTCGACATCATCGGAGCTGGTGCAGTCGGGCTCGCAGCCGTCGCCGCCGACGAGGTTGCCGTCGTCGCAGATCTCGCCCTCGTCGAGCATACCATCGCCGCACAGATCGCCGCCTGTCCAGGTGGACTCGGTGGTACCCGTGACGAGTCCGCTGCTACTGCTGGTGGTCTCGTTGCTGGTGGTCTCGTTGCTGGTGGTCTCGTTGCCGGTCTCGCTGCTGCTGGTCTCGCTGCTGGTGGTCTCGCTGCCGCTGGTCTCGCTGCTGCTGCTGGTCGCGCCGACGTCGCTCGAAGCCGTGGCAGTCGCGTCGGTGGCGGTGCTCGACGTCGCTGTCGTCGTCGTCTCGCTCGAGCTCGACTCGGCGGGCTCCGAAGTAGAATCCGGGTTCACAGAGGCGTCGCTCGATGGGTTGCCATCGCTGTGCGTGCCGTCGTCGCGCCCGCTCGAGGTCGAGCTCCCTGCGTTCGTCGTGGTCTGTTCCGCGTCGCCACAGCCGACGGCGAGACACAAGCCCGAGGCCCACCGCCAGCGTACGTCCATCATCCACCTAGGGTAGCGTTCGATCGGACGCCGCGCAACGGTGGCGATGCTCGGAGAGTCGCCGGCCGCATCGTCAACGAGCGCGAGTCAACGACCTATCGGGCACGCTCACAACCCGCGACGTGCATGCGTTCGTGAGCGGCCGTCCGACGATCATCGAGTATACGCTGCCGTTCACCTCCGGATCTCTTCCGCAATGGTTGGTGATCGGTGCGTCGGGAGCGAACACCGTGGTCTACTCGGTGCGCCTCAAGCAGTGGATACTCCGGCTGTGAGGGTGTGGATCTGATCGTGACGGCAAATTCGGTTGAATTCCGCGGCCCCCGCCGACGTCGTAGCCCGGCATGAGCAAGCGAAGCGAAGCGTTGTCGGAGCGTACGTCACAGCATGGCGAGGCTGCGGTTGGAACCCTGGAGAATCTGCGGGGGTTCCTGGAGACTCATCGGATGGGGGAGAAGACCGGGCCGCGGTCGTTCGCGGCGTTCGAGGAGGAGCTGCACGCGCGGATGATGGAGGCCGAGCGCGAGATCGTGGCGGCGGAGATGGCGAGGCACGACGTCGACGTGG
>JBBQVZ010000177.1:0-5583 GCA_038211015.1 Actinomycetota bacterium
CGGGTGATCACGGAGGATGGGGAGTTGCTCCGGGAGCTGGTGTTGGACCCGAGTCGCGACTACCAACCACACGGCAGATCGAGCTGAACGTGGCACGATGTCGCGAGACACGTCGGCACGATGTCTCGAGACATCACAGTGTGCGCCGGGGAGGATTCGAACCTCCGGCCCGCGGATTAGAAGTCCGCCGCTCTGTCCCCTGAGCTACCGGCGCCAGCCCATCATCGTGGCGGATCGGGCGACCGATGCCGGCGCGACACCCCATGCTACTCGCGGGTCTCTCCCTGGCGGTCTCACGTCATCGGCAGCCCGCGTGAGCTAGCGGCGTGCATCACGGCCTCGATGTCCTCCGGCAGCAGATCGCCTCGGTCCATTCCGTTCACCGCCAACCGCGCCTGTCTCTCCAACGCGTTGACCCCCTTCGACACGTCGGAACGTTCCAGGCGAGTGAGCACGCCTGCGATCACCTCGAGGATCGTGATCGCCACCGCCGGTTGCGTCGAGCTCGCCAGGCGGATCTGGTCGAACGCGAGGTTGACGTAGTCGTCCAGACCGCGATCGTGCGGATGCCTCACCTCCCGCCCTCGATCGTCGGGCATGTCGGCCGGATCCGTGGCCTGACGGAGCAGCTGCTGGAGCAGACTGCCGATGTGAACCAGCACCTCCTGCGCGGTCGTCGGGTCGTTGATCCCGGGAGACAGCGCGCGGAGGGCGATGTCGACCAGCTGACGGAACACGAACGCCACGTCCTGCTGTGTCGTTCGCGTTCGGCCCAGGTGGATCGCCTGCCGGACCCCGTGTGCCACCCCCGATCCGTCATCGATCTCCGGCGGTGGACGGAGCACGCAGAGCGGAGCGCCCAGGCTGACGAAACCACCCACGAACACCAGGAGATCGCACGTGGTGTGCGGCGGGAGCGCCTGCCGGAGTCGGTCGACATCCAGGAGCTGCACCCAACCTTCATCATCGGACTCGACCGTGAGGCCGTCGGCGCGTTCGTCCGCCTCCGGCGTCGAGGGATCGCCGGCCGCGCCTTCGAACCGCCCTCCCATGGACTCGATCTGTGCCCTGCCCTCATCGGTGATCCGCCGGATGATCTCCCCGACCTGCATCAAGCGCGCGGAGTGGTTGATCAGGACGACCACCGCGACGATCGATCCGACGCCGAGGACGGTCGCGAGCAGC
The DNA here is from genome assembly GCA_038211015.1 of Actinomycetota bacterium. Lineage (GTDB taxonomy): Bacteria > Actinomycetota > UBA4738 > UBA4738 > HRBIN12 > JBBQVZ01. Next base: position 1,186 of record JBBQVZ010000177.1, read on the forward strand.
ACCGAGATGTGGGGAACCACCTGAGGAGCGGCCGTCTCTCCGGGCGCCCTCACGACCCTGAGCACGAGGAGGCAATAGGTGAACGTGCCGATCACGATGCCGGTGACCCATTTCGTGACCGGATCGCGGAAGAAGCCGTACAGCACGCGTGGCGAGAACTGGCTGGATGCGAGCTGGATCAACAGGAGCGAGATCGAGATCGAGACCCCCGCGAACGCGATGGTGGCTGATGCGATGACGCCGAGGAGCGCGCGTGCGCTGTCCACGGTCGAGAGCACCAGCTCCGGCAGCGGCACATGGTGGGCGCGGATCCGTGCGTCGATGGAGGTCGTGATCACCGACAGCACGACCGCCGCGACCACCAGGGCGAGCGGGATGAAGAACTGGCTCGAGCGCCACCGTTCCGCCCACACCCGGAATCTGATCATCGATATCCAGCCACCGTGCGAGCAACCCTACCGGCCGCCGCGTGTCGCCGGTGACCGTGACGCGCTACGCCTTCTGGACGTGCGCCTCCAGGAACCAGAGGTTCGTGTCGACCTGACGTGAGGACCGTCGGATCCTCACGAGGTGCTCCATGCTACTCGTGCGATGCGTGCGTCTCGTCGAGGCCGGATCAGCCCGGGATGAGATCCAGCCGCACGTCGTCCCAGTTGATCGTGAAGGTCTTCGCCGCGGTGTCGCCGATCTGGATCCGGCCGATCGGAGTGGTCCCGGTATTGGCGACCACCGCGTTCAGGATCTTCACGCCGTCTCGGTAGAGGTCCCAAGTGCCGGCCGCCCCGACGGTGCCGCACAACTCGACGTTGTGCCAGCCGTTCCCGAGGGCGATGCCCGAGGTCTGCTGGACGCCGGAGACGTCCGATCGGAAGATCAGGACGCCCGACGCGTTGACCATGACCCTCGAGATCGGGCCATCCGTGGCCGTTCGGAGTCGGAGCAGATCGACCGTGTTCCCTCCGAGAGACGACGCGTTCACGTTCACGCTCATGCACGCTGATGTATACGTCGTGGCAAGCGTGCGGAACGCCCACGCGCTCTGACCGCTCACCAGCGCTCGAGCGCTCGGCGCGGCGCTGGATCCTTGCGCGGCGTCGATCGTGAGCCTCGTGACACCCGACCAGTTCGCGAGGTTCCCCGTCGAGAAGTCGTCGGCGAAGATGAAGGTGGGGGGAGTGAAGACCGTGATCGGGTCCGACCCGACGCTCAGAAGGCTCACGTTCACGTTCGTCGACGCGTCGACCGCATCCACCGTGTACGCGTGCATCGAGCCGGCGACGAGACCGGTGTCGGCGAAGGTCGTTCCGGTCGTCTGTCCGACCGGGCTCGCACCGCCGTCGCGGTAGATCCGGTAGGTGATGGGCGGCGAGTCATCGGTCGAGGCGGCCCACATCAGATCGATCTGGCCCGCGGACGTACTGGTGCCCGACGGTTGACCCGGTGTCGTCGGCGGCGTGTTGTCGGGTGGCGGAGTGAAGACCGTGATCGGGTCCGACTCGGGGCTGAGCAAGCTCACGTTCGCGTTCGGCGAACCGTCGACCGCGTCCACGGCATAGGCGTGCGCCGAGCCGGCGACGAGTCCCATGTCGGCGAAGGTCGTTCCCGTCGTCTGTCCGACCGGGCTCGCACCGCCGTCGCGGTAGATCCGGTAGGTGATCGGCGACTGGTCGGTCGAGGCGGCCCACGTCAGGTCGATCTGGCCAGTGGACGTGCTCGTGCCCGTCGGCTGACCGGGTGTCGTCGGCGCGGTGATGTCCGGATCGAAGACCGAGATCGGATCCGACGCGGGGCTCAGCGGGCTGGCGTTCGCGTTCGGCGAACCGTCGACCGCGTCCACCGTGTAGGTGTGCACCGAGCCGGCGACGAGACCGGTGTCGGCGAAGGTCGTTCCCGTCGTCTGGCCGACCGGGCTCGCACCGCCGTCGCGGTAGATGCGGTAGGTGATCGGCGGCGATGGATCGGTCGAGGCGCTCCACGTCAGATCGATCCAGCCCGCGGATGTGCTGGTGCCCGTCGGCTTTCCGGGTGTCGTCGGCGGGGTGATGTCCGGCGGAGTGAAGACCGTGATCGAGTTCGATGCCGGGCTCAGCGGGCTCGGGTTCGTCGCCCCGTCGACCGCATCCACCTTGTAGGTGTGCGCCGAGCCTGCGACGAGTCCCATGTCGGCGAAGGTCGTTCCCGTCGTCTGGCCCACCGGGCTCGCACCGCCATCGCGGTAGATCCGGTAGGTGATCGGCGGCGATGGATCGGTCGAGGCACCCCACGTCAGGTCGATCCGGCCCGCGGACGTGCTGGTGCCGCTCGGTTGACCGGGTGTCGTCGGCGGCGTGGTGTCCTGGTTCGGCGGATGCTCTCCGGGCGTTGAGTCGACGACCACGGTGTCGTAGTTCGCCGTCCACGTCCTCGCGTTGAAGTCACCGAGCTCGATCCGGCCGATGGGTGTCGTCCCGGTGTTAGCGACCCACTGGTTGAGGACGAGAACCCCGTCGCGATAGAGGCTCCATGAACCCGCGGCGCCGACGGTCCCGCACACTTCGACGGTGTGCCATGCCCCGGTCCCCAGCGGGACGGACGCGGGCGATTGGACGCTCGAAACATCCGAGCGGAGCCGGAGCATGCCCGCGGTGTCGACGAACAGCCGGAGGATGTTGCCGTCGGCGGCGGTTCGCAGCCGCATCAGGATCGAGTTGGAGACGAGCGCGGTCGCGTTGATGTGGACGCTCGCGCACGCCGAGCTGAGCGTGCTGGGCAGCACCTTCGACGCGGTCGCGGGCAGGTTGTTGACCTGCACCCGGGCGCTCGGCGCGTCCGTATCGCCGATCGATCCGTCGATGGTCATGCCCGTCACGGTGTTCCAGTTATTGAACCCACTCGAGAAGTCGTCTACGAACGTGCCCAGCGGGGCGACCTCCGTCGGGATCGGAGCGGAGACCGGGCTCATCGGACTGAAGTTGCCCGAGAGGTCCGATGCCAGGATCGAGTATGTGTGGGTCGATCCGGGAGCCAGTCCCGTGTCGGTGTAGTGGAGCGTCGATGCCGAGCTGGCGATGATGGCGATCATGGCTCCGTCGCGATAGATGCGGTACTGGATGGTGCTGCTCACGTTGTCGGTCGAGCCTGCCCAGGTGAGGTCGGTGACGGTGAAGCCATGGCTCTCCCCGGTCGGCTGCCCCGGCGTCGTCGGAGCCTGGACATCGGTGCCCGTCTTCCCGGCTTCGATGCGTATGTAGTCGATGTTGCCGCTGAAGTAGTCACAGGTGACCTCGACCTGGTCGCAGTTGCTCTTCCCGGCGATGGTCAAGGGGATGTTGTTCGAGATGCTCCCGATGGTGCCTCGATTCGATTGCACGGTGGTCGTTCCGTCGATCGTCATCGTCACGCGATCGACCGTCTTCTCGCACCGAACCGTGTGCCACACGCCGTCGTTGAGCGGCATGTTCGCGGGCGATTTCACGGACTTCTCACCCAGGAGCGTGCCGTTGAGGCTGCGCGACCTGAACAAGCACATGAGGATCCCGCTGGGGATCTCCCACTTGAAGTAGCCGCCGGGGGTCTGCGATTGGCCCTTCTGGATCATGTTCCCGTACGAGCGGGTCGTGCGGAAGCGCACCGTGATCGCGAAGTCGCGGTTCCCGGGGTTGAGGCGAGTGTCGTTGACCTGCACGAGGCGCTCGGGCTTGGGCGGCGGCGCTGTGGGACTCCCGTTGTCCCAGGCGTAGCCGGTCGCGCCGTCCAGGAAGGTGCCGACCTGGACCGCGCTCCCGATCGCGCCGGTGATGTTGTTGCCGCTGTTGTCGGTCATCACCTGTGAACCGGGCGCTTCGTTCATCTCCCAATCGGCGAGCAGGACCGGAGACAAGGCGTTCGCGCGTGGGGCCGCGGCGACGGAGAGGATAGTCGAGAGCACCCCGGCGAGGACCATCCACGCGATCGCCACCGACACTCGCCTGACCGCAAGACGCCGCGGCCGGACAGGGGTGCGGGCACCGGCAGTCTCGGGGGGAATCATGCTCGTTTCCTCCAGGATCAAGCGCTTTGAACCAACGGCGGCTGGCGCGCCGTAGGACGATCGGCCGATGCTAGAGCGCGGACGGGCGAGCTGTCCATGGGACCTTTGGCGGGCCCGGGGGCCGGGTGCCGGGTAACGTTCAGGCCTTCTGGAGGGTTCCCGCGAACTCCGTGGATGTCATCGGCTTCGAGAACATGGGGTAGTCGTACGCGATCGCGTTGTCATGCTCGGCCTGCGAGGTTGCGGCAACGCAGTCGGTCAACGTCACGACGTCGAACCCCTTCTCGTACGCGCTCCGCATGGTCGACTCGACGCAGCAGTTCGTGAGGAACCCGCCGAGCGCCACCGTCTTGATCCCCTTGCTCCGCAGGATGAAGTCCAGGTTGGTG
>JBBQVZ010000178.1:0-5557 GCA_038211015.1 Actinomycetota bacterium
GACGAACCCGACGAACCGGATCAACCCATCCGAAAGCGTCTCGCCGAAACCGTACGCGTCGTCCATGGTCACGCCGTGGCACGCGGGCACCGCGCGGACCGTCAGGCCGCCGACGTCGATCGGATCGCCGGGCTGCACCCCCACGACGCGCTCCGCCGGGACGCCCGCCTCGGTGACCATGTCGACGATGGGGGACGGGACGACGAACGTCGCGCCCGGCGAGGCGCTCGCGATGGCCCCGATGCTCGGCACGTCCAGGTGATCGACGTGCTCGTGCGAGCAGAGCACGACGTCGATGCCGACGGCCTCCTGGGGAGCGAGCGGCGAATCGTGCAGCCGTCCGTCATACGGGGACAGGAACGGGTCGAAGAGCACGGTGACCCCTCCGCCGCGCGCCGCGAAGCTCGCCTGACCGAACCACGACAGCGCCGCCTCGCCGTCATGAAGGGCGACGTTCGCCAAGCGTTGGATCGAGGTCTCGGTCATCGCGCCCGCACCCTACCCGAGGCCGTCACGCGGTGGCTTGAACGATCACGTCGCCCGTTCGGCCGTCGAAGACGTGCACGTGGTGCGGCGCGATCGCCAGTCGCATCCGCTCTCCGGGAGACGGGCGGAGCGTCGGCTCGAACTTCGTGGTGATCTCGGCGCGGTCGCCCGCCAGGCGCGGCAGCACCTCGTCGTCGCCCGACGGGGCCGTCACCAGCGTGCCACTGACCGTGCCGTGCACGATGACGCCGTCGCCCAACGGTTCGACGACCTCCACCTGGAACTCCGTGCTCGGCTGGCCGTCGGTCGCCGGCCGCAGGTGCTCGGGACGCAAACCCAGGACGACGTCGCCGTCCGGCAGGCCGGCCATCGGCAGCGAGAGGTCTCCGGCGGTCGCTACACCGGCCTTCGCCTCCGCGCGAAGCAGGTTCATGGGCGGACTGCCGATGAAGCCGGCGACGAAGAGGTTCACAGGATGGTCGTAGACGTCCTGCGGCGCACCGAGTTGCTGGAGCACGCCGTTGGACAGGACCGCGACGCGTTCGCCGAGCGTCATCGCCTCGACCTGATCGTGCGTGACGTAGATCGTCGTGATCCCCAGGCGCTGGTGGAGGCGCTTGAGGTCGCCGCGGACCTGGACGCGGAGCTTCGCGTCGAGGTTCGACAGCGGCTCGTCCAGCAGGAACGCCTTGGGCTCGCGGACCAAGGCGCGCCCCATGGCGACCCGTTGCCGCTGACCGCCGGAGAGCTGCGCGGGACGGCGCTTGAGCAGGTCGTCGATGCCCAACATCGCCGACACCTCCGCGACCCGGCGCTCGATCTCGGCCTTCGCTGTCTTCCGTTCCTTCAGACCGAACGCCAGATTGCGCTGGACGGTCATGTGGGGATACAGCGCGTAGTTCTGGAAGACCATCGCGATGTCCCGATCGCGCGGGGAGACATCGTTGATCACGCGGTCCCCGACGGTGATCGTTCCGGACGTGATCTTCTCCAGACCCGCCACCATCCGCAGCGCCGTCGTCTTCCCGCACCCGGACGGTCCTACGAAGATCATGAACTCCCCGTCGGCGATCGCCAGCGAGAGGTCGCGCACCGCCACGGTCCCGCCGGGGAACTCCTTGGAGACGTGGTCGAACGTCAGTCCGGGCATGTCAACCTTTCAATCCCGAGGTCGCGATGCCACGGATGAAGAACCGCTGCGCGCCGAAGAACAGGAACAGGACGGGGAGCACGCTCATCACGTTCGCGGCCATCAAGAGATGCGTGTTCGTCTGGTGCGCGCCCTGGAATGTGGTCAGGCCGAGCTGCAGCGTCATGTTGTCCGGGTTGTAGATCGTGACGAGCGGCCACAGGAAGTCGTTCCACGTCCACAGGAACGTGATGACGGCCACCGTCGCGAGCACGGGGCCCGACAGCGGCAGGACGATCTTGAACAGCACACCCAGCCGTGACGCGCCGTCGATCCTCGCGGCCTCCTCCAGCTCGATCGGCAGCGATCGGAAGAACTGCCGGAGCAGGAAGATGCCGAAGGCTCCCGCGAGGTTGGGCACGATCAACGCCCCGAGCGTGTCGATCAGGCCGAGCTTCCGCACGATCAGGAACGTCGGGATCATGATCACCTGGAACGGGATCATCAGCGTCGCCAGCACCAGGATGAAGACCACGTCGCGGCCGAAGAACTTGATCCGCGCGAACGCGTACCCCGCCAGGCTGCAGAAGAGCAGGTTGCCGGCCACGACCACCACCGTGACCACCAACGTGTTCAGGAACCACCGAGCGAACGGCGCCCGCTGAAGGACGTCGGTGTAGTTCTGCCAGCGGATGCCGCTCGGGACCAGGATCGGCGGGAAGTGGCGCGTCTCGTTCAACGTTTCGACCGACGTGATGACCATCCAGATCATCGGCACGACCATCAGGATCGCGAGCGGGAACAGCACCAGGTGCCACCAGCTGAAGACGAACCGATCGCCCCGCGGGTCACGGCCCGCTTCCTCCTCCAGAGCGGGGAGGGCGGTGCCGGCCCGGATCTCAGAGGCCTGGCTCATGACGCGTAATACACCATGCGTTTGCCCACCCAGAGCTGGATCACGGTGAGGATCAGGATGGCCACGAGCAACACGTACGCGATCGCCGCCGCGTACCCCGCGATGCCCTGCTGGAACGCCAGAGTGAACAGGTAGAGCACCGGCACGTATGTCGCGGTCCCGGGCCCGCCCTTCGTCAGGAAGTAGACCTCGTCGAACACCTGGATCGCGTTGATCGTGGAGAACACCACCAGGAAGAGCGTCGCGGGCCCCAACAGTGGCAACGTGATGTTGCGGAAGATGCTCCACGAGCGGGCACCGTCGAGCGAGGCGGCCTCGAGCAGCTCCTGTGGGACTCCTTGCAGCGCAGCCAGGTAGATGATGGCGTCGAACCCGATCCACCCCCACACCGTCATCGCGATGATCGAGTAGAGCGCGCCGTCCGAGCTAGTGAAGAACCCGAACGGTCCCAGTCCGAACTTGCCGAGGAGCCAGTTCGCGAGCCCGAAGTTCGGATCGAACAGCCAGAGGAACATGATCGACGTCGCGATCGTGGAGACGACGACGGGGACGAACACCGCCAGGCGGTAGAACCGGATGCCCCGGATCCTCCGGTTCAGCGCGACCGCTGCGAACAGCCCTCCGCCGACCGACAACGGCACGAACAGCGCCGCATAGATCATCGCGTGGACGATCGATGTCTTGAAGAGCGGGTCCTTCGGGAGCGCGCGGTAGTTGTTGAGCCCGATCCACTCCGGTGTGGAGAGCAGGTTCGTCTTCTGGAACGACATCAGCGCCGACCACACGATCGGCACGATGCCGAACGCGACGATCAGGGCGACCGCCGGGAACGCGAACGCCCAACCGGCCACGTGGTCGGATCGCATGATCCGCCGGACGTTCACGTCGTCGTGCTTCCGTTGCTCCTCATGGCTAGCCGGGGATCGCCAGGAACCCGTTCCCCTGCTCCGCCGCCTGGTTCAGCGCGTCCTGGGGCGTCGCCTGTCCTTGCAGCGCGCTCACGATGGCTTGTCCCAGCGCGGTGGAGATCCGTGGGTACTGTGGGATCTGCGGCCGCGCCTTCAGGACGTTGTTCAGGTTGTCAACGAAGACCTCGGTCCCCGGATATTGGGTGAAGAACGCCTGGAAGTCCGACATGTCCGAGACGGACGAACGGATCGGCAGGTGGCTCGTGTCGAGCGAGTCCTGAAGTACCTGATCGGGCGACGTCAGGAAGCTCAGGAACTTCCACGCTGCGTCCACGCGTTCGGGTCCGTTGTCGAAGATCACCCAGTTGTCCGGCCCGGCGATCGTCTCGTGGCTGCCGCCCGCATCGAACGACGGCATGACCTGGACGCCGTAGTTCACGTCGGTGAAGCTGCCCAGGTCCCAGGGACCGGTGATGACCATCCCGATCTTCCCCGAGTTGAACAGCTGGCCGTACTTGCCGGAGTCGGGCTGGAAGTCGAGGTACATCGAGCCGTCCTGCTGGATCTCGCTGAGCGTCGTGAGCGCGCGCACGCCGGCCTCCGAGTTGAACGTAACCTCGGTGTTGTCCGCGCTCAGGATGTCGCCGCCGGCCGCCCACAGCATGGCGATGTATTGCCACACGGTGGTCTCGCTCCCGTCCACCGGGAAGTTCAAGCCGAACACCTTGTTCGCGGGATCCGTCGTCGCGGCCGCCGCCGCGCGGAGATCGTCCCACGTCCAGTCCGCCGTCGGCTCGGGCACGCCCGCCGCCGCGAACAGGTCCTTGTTGTAGACGATGGCGAGGTTGTCGACGAGCGCGGGGACGCCCAAGACCTTCGCGTCGACGGTCGCGACCGCCTGCTCGCCGGGGAAGAAGTCGCTCCAGTTGTAGTCGCCGGCGTTCACGCGGTCCGTCAGGTCGACGAGCGCCGGACTCTGCGCCAGCTGCGGCATGTTCGTGCCGTACTGATACGAGATGTCGGGCTGCTTGTTCCCCTGGATCGCGACCGTAGCCTTCTGCAGCGCGTTGTCACTGTTCACGTACTGCAGCTCGACCGTGATGTCCGGGTTGTCCGCCTCGAACTCGTTGACCATCCGCTCGATCGAGAGGTACTCGAGCGACTCGTTGTCGGGGGGAGGCGGCGTGTAGCCCACCCACATGGTGAGGTGGACCGGTCCCCCCGTCGCGTCGCTGTTCTGATCGTCTCCACCGTCGCTCGTGCATGCTGCCGCGACGAGCGCGAACACCAGCACGAACACGGTCGCCATCCAGGTGCGCTTCATGACTCCCCCTTCGTTCTTCACGTTCACGAGAGCACCACCGAACGGGTCAGGTGCCGAGGGCGATCCGGGTCCAACCCGCGCGCTTCGGCGAGGGCGACCGCGGTCCGTTGGATGAGGATGAGCTCGGCCATGGGGTCGATGGGACCGAGGCCGGGATCGACGATCGTCGCGCCGGTCTCCGCGACGTCGTGCAGCAGATCCGGCTCGACGTCACCGAGCGGCCAGACGGCGGATCGAGGACCGGCCACGCTGATCGGACCGTGTCGGTACTCCATGGCGGGATACGACTCGGCCCACGCGCCGCTCGCCTCGCGCAGCTTGAGCGCCGCTTCGTTCGCCAAGCCGACCGTCCATCCACGGCCCAGGAACACGAAGTGGTCGAACGCCCGGGGGTCGAGCGGCAGGTCGGCGGCGAGCGCTCGCTCGCCGTCTTGGGCGATCGGCTCCATGTCCTCGCCGAGGCCGGTTCGGAGCAGGGCCAGCGCGCCGGTCGCGAACCGCGTCTGGACCACCGAGCGCTCGTCCGCGAAGCCGAGGATGATCCGTTCGTCGGCCGCTCGTGCCACCGGCGTGTCGTCCACGCCGCAGATCGCCACCGAGCGGGCGCCCTCCCAGGGTCGCTCGAGCAGCCGGGTCACCTCGGTCGTTGTTCCGCTCCGCGAGATCGCCAGCACCACGTCGTACATACGTCCCTGTGGCGCTTCCGAGGCGGCGAACGCGTCGGTCTCGCCTTCGCCGGCCGCCTCGCGCAGGCCCGCGTAGGCCTGGGCGACGAACAGGGAGGTGCCGCAGCC
>JBBQVZ010000179.1:0-5536 GCA_038211015.1 Actinomycetota bacterium
CTTTCTCCACTTCCACTCCTCGACCACTTCGGGGTCAGCCTGTTTGATCAGGGCGCGAAGCCTGGAGAGGGTCTTGCCCCGCCAGTCGCCCAGTTCTTTGATCCTTGCAGCTATCAGCTGAGATGGAGACTCGACCTTCTCCGCGGAGCTCGTCTTCATGTTGTGGACGTGCCGCTCCTCTACGCAAACCACGAAGCCTGGAGATAGCGATCCATACGCTCGGGTCAGTCCTCGGGAAGAGCTCCAAAGGCTTTCCTTGTCTTGAGATACCACCCCATTCCTGATATGGGGTTCTTCCACCTGCCCTGCATGCTCTTCAGGGCGCCTTTGTGCCTTTCATCACCACCTGCGACCATTTCCTTGAGATGGCTATCTTCCGCTTTGATGACCTCATCAGCCTTGTTTCCATGGAATGGGGCATCACAAGGTCCACCCATCTGTCGACATGTCATGGTCTTCACCTAAATGACCTCCTTTTTGTGGCGTGTCCAGCACCTGGCAAAGAGTCGCTCATGGTGACTCCTGAAGTTGTGAGCTGCGGGGCTGGTCACCCGGCGGTGAGCCGCTTCAGCACCGCGTCCAGGCGGGCCCAACCGCCGATCGCGCCCTTCTGGGCGCCATAGGCGGCGACGCGGTCCCGCTCCTCCGTCGTGTCGAACCGGGAGGTGATCGCGAGGTGCGTCCCGTCGCCGACCCGGCTGAACTCGATCGTCTGGGTGAAGGGCCTGCCGTATGGCCCCTCCATCCCGAACGTCTGGACGAGGCGGTCGGGCGGGCTGACCTCGAGGAAGTCGCCGCTGACGGCGCTCTCCTGATCGGTGCCGGGATTTCGAGACGAACCGCCAGCCGCCGCCCGTTCCGAGGTCGAGGCGATCGACCGTCGTCCCCTGGCCCCACCACTGGGGGATCAGCGCGGGATCGGTATAGGCGGCCCAGACCCGCTCGATCGGATGATCGAAGGTCCGCTCCGCCCGGAACTCGAGATCGCTCGGCTTCGTGAAGGTGACGGCGTGGGGGCCCTTCTCGTCGACGGTCACTGCCTGTCTCCTCTTGTACGGTCGAGGAGGTCCCCGAACCGATCCAGCTGCTCGTTCACCATCTGCCGGTACGTCTCGACCCACATCTGGATGTCGTCGAGCCGCCGTGAGCCGAGATTGCACAGCCGCGTCCGGCCGACCTTGACGGTCGAGACGAGCTGGACCTCCTCGAGGACGCGGACGTGCTTCTTCATCCCCGTCAGCGACATGCCGAACGGTTCCGCGAGCTCGCTGATCGACGCGCTTCCATGCCCCAGCCGCTCGAGCACGACTCGGCGGGTGGGGTCGGCGAGAGCGGCGAACGTCCGATCGACCGGTGCATAGTGAACCATCTGGTTCAGTATTGCGGCACTAGCGGGCCCCTGTCAACCCCCGGGGTGATTCGAGCGGGATGACTCAGCGCTCGAGCGCGGCCCTCGGATGCGCCGCGCCATCAGATCCGAGCCGCACACGATGGCGCGCCCGACAGGAGTCAGATGCGCGATTACAACCTAGAACCCGGCGCTGCGTGACTCGCTATCGCGCGAGATCGCCGAACTCAAGCGTCGGACTGTGTTCGGACTCGTCCTCGAGCGGCACATGCCAGAGAGCACTCCGTTCTCGTAGCCCCGATCAAAGTGGGCACAATCGTCTGGTGGCGCCGCTCGGCGAAGCTCAAGCGCCTCCGAGTCCGACGGATTGAGAGCGATGAGTTGATCGTCATCAGCGAGGCTGAGGGGCGATAGCGACAATCCGGACGACTTTCCTGTCGTGACCGTCTACGCCGGGCGAGCCATGACGGCTTGATTGGCGCCCTTGCCGCCGAAGCCGAGCCGAAGTCGTCGCCCTGGAAGTCTCTCGACGCTCAAATCGTCGCGCCCATTCTCGCTGGTGTCCTCGGCGGCGGCGGAGAGGGCCCGAGCCGCCCTCTCGATCTCAGGCGGGTTGCTGCTGCAAGAGATGAACCTCCCAAGGCAAATGGGATTCGGTTGTCGTGGGTTTAAGGTTGGTGGCGCGCGTGTAGGGTCGAGCTTCCGTCTTTGAGCTAGGCGATGGCGCCAAAATGAAGCACCCGGCGGACCACGTGAAGCCCACCGGGTGCTGACTGGTCGGGTCTTAGGTCAGATTGGCCCGCGTCCCGTCCGGCTTCTTCCTCGGATGGCGTTGTAGCCGACGACGGCGATGACGGCTCCGATGACCGCAACGACGATCGTCGTCACGTTGATCCCGGTTGTGTAGTCCTTGCCGCCGGTGAGGACACCGGCGAGGAATCCGCCGATCAGCGCGCCGACGATCCCGAGCACGATGTGTCCGATCACGCCGAGGCTCTCGTCACCCTTGACGAGATAGCCCGCGAGATAACCGGCGATCGCACCGACCACGATCCAGGCGATGATGCCCATGGCTCTTAACTCCCGCGCTCGACGGTTCGAGTGGTCGTGGTTTCGGCGTTTTCCTCGGTCTTGTCCCCGGCACCGGCGCCGGCACCCGCGCCAACCGCTCCGCCAACGACCGCGCCCGGAGGCCCGGCGATGGCTCCGCCGACCAAGGCACCGGCTACGGCGCCACCGCCCGCGCCGATCCCAGCGCCGGCTTCGTCATTGCCTTCGGTTGCTTCACCGGCGACCGCACCGCCGACAGCACCTACGACACCGCCGACCGCGGCTCCGACTGGTCCTCCGACGACCATGCCGACGCCGGCACCCGCGAGGGCTCCGGCCCCGGCGCCGACGGCTTCGGCGCCGCCTTCGTCCTTGGTTTCCTTGGTAACGACCGTCTCGTCGGTAACGACCGTCTCGTCGGTCCGCGCTTTGTAGCGATCATCCACGGGGCGATTCCTTTCGGATTCGACGCGACCTACGCCGTTACTGTTGACCGTGATCGAGTGGGCCTCGCTCCCGGACAGCAGTTGCCCGGTCGGGCATTTCAACGACGTCTCAGAGCGTGTCGACGGGGAACGGCTTCACGGGCGCGTGAGGACGAGCCGCTTCTTCGCTGCGAGGTGGGGTGCCCAGTCGAGGCGGTCAGCACCCACGAAGCGCAGGTACGCGCGGAGCGCCTCGCGCATTGCATCGACGAACCCGTCCGCGCCGCGCGGCGCGAAGCCGTCCTCCCAATGTACAAACGCCGTGAGATCCGAACAGCCGGGCCGTCGTGGCGGCCCTCGATCCCGCCGCCAAACGGCACGCCGTGCAGGTGGGGACCATCCGCTCGGCTACTTCAGGTTCGAGGGCGTGATTCCCATTGGCCAGTACGGTGGAGGGGGATGTGATCGTCTGGGATTGGGGCCGCTGGACCGGATCCGGATTAGCCCGACGCCCAGGCCGCAATGGCCTCAGGCGAGCCGAAGGTTCGCCTCGACGGCGAGAGGCCTCATTGGGGCTTCGTGCTCGTCCGAACCGACGGCTGGAAGGCTGACCGCGCCAAGCCCAAGTGGCTCCTCATCCATCTCCGGGACGAGGAGGCGGTTCGTGGATGGGACGCAATGATCACCTTCACAGGGTGAAGTCAGGTCGGACGAACAAGGACGTCGCGAGCGGGGGCGACGAGGGCTGACCCTATCGTTGGCACACCGGTGCAAGGGAGATCGACCGGCGAAGCGGCAGCTGGTCTGGCAGGCCATGGGAAGCTCCCGGCATGGATCTCAGAACCGACCCTTCCATCGTTCGCGAGCTTGTCGCCGGCGCCATCGCGGGGACGGTCGCGACCGTCGCCATGAGCACGCTGATGTTGACGGCGCAACGTGCCGGTCTTCTCGGCGAGCAACCGCCGCGGAAATTGTCGGACGCAGTCCTTGACGCGGTTGCGGACGGCCGGGCAGATGAACGAACTCGACGCATTGGGACGTCAATCGTCCATCTGGGGATCGGCGCGACCGCGGCGGCAGTTCACCAAGCGGGCCGTCACCTCGCGGGCCGACCCAGGCCGGCGGCCATCTGGGGCGGCGGGTTCGGAGCGGTGTTCTGGGCGCTGAACTACGGCTTCGTCGCGCCGGCTGTCGGGATCATGCCGCCGCCTGACAGGGACCGGCCGGGGCGAGCCCCTGTGATGCTCGCGGCCAATGTCGTCTGGGGAGCGGTCTCCGCGGTCGTTGGCGATCGACTCGCTCGAATCCTGGCCCGATCAGGCTCGTGACGCCATTCACAGCACATCGGCGTTGATCTTTGGGACGACCCCCGCCTCAACTCCATCGCGGACGAGCAAACGGCAAAACGATGCGGCATCCGGATGGGCGCAGCCTTCCTGGTCGTTGTTGAAGTAGACGCACGCGTCCGCTCGTGTGCCCCAGTCATCACGGACACGCGTCGACTACGTTTCCAGTGCTCGTTCGCCCGTAGCAGGGCCTCGGACTGGCTCGACCGCCGTGGAAGCGCAGGTACGTCCAGACGGCCGTCCGCCACGTCGGCGTCACCGGCCCGCGCCGATCCGCCAGGCAGAGAGCGGCCCCCCGCGCGGTCAGTATTGCAGCGGCGCAGGATTTGCCGTCTGCACTGGCAGCGATGAAGAGCGGCGCCGCGGCTGCAACGGCAGCACGCCACATCAAAGGTATTCCGATCATTGTGTTTCACGGCGACAAGGACACGACCGTTCATCCGCGCAATGGCGAGCAGATCATCGCGCAATCGCTGCCCCCGACCTGCGGCGCAATCCTCGACTGAACAAGGCAACGAACCGAACGGCCGCACCTACAAACGCACGATCCATCGCGACGCGAACGGACATCCGGTCGGCGAACATTGGGTGGTTCATGGTGCCGGACATGCCTGGTCAGGTGGCAGCGATCGCGGCAGCTACACCGATCCGCAAGGGCCGGATGCGAGCCGGGCCATGATGCGATTTTTTCTTGACAGCTAAGTTCGCGTCCCCGCTCATTCCAACAAGCTGCGCGCTCCGTCGATACGCGTGCAAAGTGACCCGCTTTGCTGCTTTCCACACGTACACGACCACGGCTGTTCGGCGCGGGCGGTGAGCCCCCCGGCGGATCGACCACCGGCATGAATGCCATCTACGACTCGGCATGTCGCGAGGACGGTCACCTCACTGCGGCCGGCCAGGCCTTGCTGCCGCATGCCGAACAATTGCTCGACCTGTCCGCCACAGCGCCGGCGGCCGTCGAAACGGCCGTGGCCGCCGAGGCACGATCACGATCATGATCGCGGAGCACGTTTCCGGAGATCTCGCCGCACCGCCGGGTAAGTGACAACGCTGTCACCCGACTAACGCGGCTCAAGGCCGCGCGATGTGACAGCGTTGTCAAGACCGTCTACGGTTACCATCGCAGAGGGGTCGCGACGATGGGATCGGAGGTATCGGCGGCGACGATGGGGAGTCCCGACCATGACAAAGCCAATCCGGCGGCGGGCAGGCAGGGAAGTGGTCAGCTGTCGTCGACCCGTCCGTCCCGCCCAACCCTGCGAGACGTGGCCGTGCTGGCCAACGTCAGCTTCAAGACGGTGTCGCGGGTTGTCAACAACGAGCCGCGCGTTAGACCCGAGACGGCCGAACGCGTGCTGGCAGCA
>JBBQVZ010000180.1:0-5490 GCA_038211015.1 Actinomycetota bacterium
CGTCGATCAACTCCTGGATGGGGCCCTCGTACGCCACGGGCTAGTCCCCGGGCTCCGACGCGTCGGCCGTCACCTGCGCGCCGAACATCTCCTGCACGCGACGGAGCGCCTCCTCATCGGACGGCGGATCCTCGTCCTCCATGATCTCGAGCAACGTCGGTTCCTCGACCGTGTCTCGCGCCTCGCGGACCACGCAGATGATGGTCGGCCGGATCCCGAACAGATCCGCGAGCGCCTGTTGCAGCTCGCCGGTCTTCCCCATGACCTTCTCCACCGTGAACGTCTTCGCCGGCGGGAACGCCAGCTCCAACGTGTCGCCGTCGTACGTGGCCACGGTCGAACTCTCGAGCGACGCCTTCAAGATCATCTGCCGCGTCGACTGCAAGTGCTCCATCAACGACGGCCACCCCCGCCGCAACATCGCGACATCCACCGCCCCCGCGTCCGCCGCATGGACGACGGTCTGCACCCCGTCCCCAGCGGCGACCGACGGCTCGGCAGCGACGGTCGGGGTCGCACTCGGGGCGACTATTCCGGTGCTCGCCGCCTCGCGGCTCCGCTCCTCAGGGTCGCCCCTCCGCGATCCTCCTTCCTCCGCATCCGCAGCAGCAACATCGCGCGTGGCGTCAGCGGTCACGTCCACGGTGGAAGGTGCGTCGGTAAGAGGCGACCCTGAGGACCGGAGCTCCGAAGGAGCGAGGACCGCAATAGTCGCCTCGTCCGACGCACCGCCCGCCGGGCCGCCGGAGACTGAAGCAACGTCGAGATTGGCCAACCGTTCGAGGCGTTCGAGGCGGGCGACGACGCCGGCGGGGTTGGGGTCGGTCTCCGGGATCGTGGCCCGCACGAGTGCAAGCTCGAGGGAGAGACGGGGCGACGTGGTCCAGCGCATGTCGTTCTGGGCGGCGAGCAGCAGGGAGATCACGCGCGCGATCTCGCCGGGCGTGAACTTCTCGGCCTGGACGCGCAGCTGCTCGTAACCATCGGCGGGGATGTCGAGGAGATCGTCCTGCCCCGGCGCGGTCTTGACCAGCAGCAGGTTGCGGAAGTGCGCCAGGGCTTCCGCCGTCACGTTCCGGATGTCCTGGCCGTCCTGCACCAGGCGGTTGACGATCTCGAACGTGGTGCGGGCGTCGCCGACCGCGACGGCATCGGCGAGCTCATGTTGGACCTCGCCGCGCGGCGCGCCCAGGAGGGACTGCACCACCGCGTCGTCGATGGTCTCGCCGCCCATGACGCTCGCCTGATCCAGCAGCGAGAGCGCGTCCCGGGACGAGCCCTCGGCCTGGCGAGCGATCGCCAGAGCAGCGGAGGCCGTGATGGTGCCGCCCTCGGACGTGGTGATGGCCTGGAGCTGCGCCGCGAGCGTCTCCATGGTGAGCCGGCGGAAGTCGAACCGCTGGCACCGTCCGACGATGGTCGCCGGCATCTTGTGCGGCTCGGTGGTCGCCAAGACGAAGCGCACCCCGGCCGGAGGCTCCTCGAAGACCTTAAGCAGCGCGTCGAACGCTTCGCGGGAGAGGCGCTGCGCCTCGTCGATGATGTACACCTTCTCGCGGCCCATCGCCGGCGCCGTCGGGGCGCGCTCCCGGAGCTCGCGGGCATCCTCGACGCCGCCGTGCGACGCGGCGTCGATCTCGACGACGTCCAGGTGCTGGCCCTCGCGGATGGCGACGCACTGCGTGCAGATCCCGCACGGTTCGGCTGTCGGACCCTGCTCGCAGTTCACCATCTTCGCCAGGATCCGGGCGGTGGACGTCTTGCCGGTGCCGCGCGGTCCGCAGAACAGGAACGCGTGATGCAGGCGGTTCTCGCGGATGGCGCCGGTCAGGGCGCGGACGACGTGGTCCTGCCCCAGCACCTCGGCGGGCGTCTGCGGCCGGTACCGCCGGTAGAGCGCCTGGTGTTGCTTGTCCTCAGCCACGTCGCTCCCACACTAAAGAAGTGACCGTGCACCCGTCGTCGACCACGGGCGACTCGGGCGCTTCCCGGGCCGGTAGCTCCGGCCAGGCACCCCTACGGCACCCGCCAGCGCCCGCTTACGGCTGCTTCCTTCCGGATCTGACCGGGTTCGCAGGTTGGCGTCGCGTAGGACCCGAACCATCAACGCTCCGTGCCCAGAGCTGCCCCGGACCATCCGGGCCTCGGACGGGGATTCAGTCCCGCGAAAGCGGATTTCGGGTGCAGGGCACCGCTGGCTCCCCACCTAGCACGGTCACGCGGGCGAGTATACGTCCGGCGCCGGACACGCCCCGGGCCGCGGTGAGCTATGCCTCCTTGCGGATCCAGACTTCCCACTGCGCGACCTCTAGGAACCCGAGCCGTTCGTAGACGGAGTGGGCTTGGGCGTCATCCGTGTGGAGCCAGGCGAGATCGGCGGGGAACGCCCGCGCGGCGGTCACCGATAATGCGGAGCCAATCCCTCGTCGGCGAGCGGACGGCACGACGGCGACGCCGAAGATCCCGATCGCATCCGCATGCAGATACGCGGCCGCCATCCCGACGGGCTCGTCGCCGTCCCACGCGACGAACGACCGCGCGTCTTCCACGCCGTACGACCCCGCGGCGTAGAACCGCTCGGCGATCTCCGGTTCAGACCCGAACCCCTCTTGTTCCACGCGCGCGATCGCCGCCGCACCTCGCTCATCGATGACCGGCTCCACCCGGATGCCGTCGGGAACGCGGATCGCCGGGAGGTCGGAGACGGCGACCGCCATGCCCGGCCACGAGAAGAGCCGCGTGAGCCCTACCTCCCGGATCGCTCGATCCACAGAGGGATGCCGTCCCACGGCGACGTCGACGCCGAGCGGACGGCCGCGTTCGCGGAACGCCTTCTCGGCCGCTGTGAATGCCGCGGCGGGATCCGCCGGCTCCGAGATCACGTGGACGGAGTTCACCGGGGGGTCGGGGACATTGGCGAACGCGAGCAGGAGTCCGTCGATCTCTATGACCTCAGCGCCTTCGACGTTCGCTCGGCGTTGCCGTTCCGCTTCCGCGAACCCCAGCGCGATCCGTTCCCCGACATCGTCCACGCCCGGAGTCTCGCAGGTAGCCTTCCGCGATGCTCCCGGTCGGTGCGGTGCTCGTGGACTTCGATGGAACCGCGTGTTCGAGCGACGTCGCCGAGCTGTTGCTGAAGGAGTTCGGCGACCCGTCGTGGCCCGAGTACGACGACGCCGTCGACCGACGTGAGATCGGACTTCGGGAGGCGATCCAGATCCAAGACGGACTGCTCGACGCGACCGGTGACGAGCTCATCGCGTACGCAGTCGAGCATTGCCCGCTGGATCCGACGTTCCCACCGTTCGTGACGTGGCTGACCGCATCCGATGTCGCGCTCGCGCTCGTCTCCGACGGGTTCGGCTTCTACATCCGGCCGATCCTGGAGGCGGCCGGACTCGGCGATCTCACCGTCTTCTCGAACGAACAGGTCTGGGGTCCGGACGGCCGCCCCGCGGGCATGCGATTCGTGAACGGTCACGAGGTATGCCTCGGGTGTGGCACGTGCAAGATGAACGCGGTACTCCGGTACCGCGAGACCCACGGCCCTGTCGCGTTCATCGGGGACGGGCAGTCGGACCGGTACGGCGCTATCTACGCAGACATGACCTTCGCGAAAGGCGAGCTCGTCGATCACTGTTTGCGCGACAGCGTCCCGTTCGTGCCGTGGAACGACTTCGATCAGGTGCGGCGATCTCTCGAGACGACCCTCGCGGCGCCGGGTCCTGTGGCGCCGATACAGTGTCCGGGATGGACGATCTCCTAGCGCCGCTGCACGGGCTCACGCTCCGCGCACTCACCGCCGACGACGTCGACGATGTCGTCGCACCCGCCAACACCTGCGAGATGCACGACGTCGGGTACCCGATGTGGGAGCGCGAGGACCTGACCTCCGACTTCCGGCTCCCCGATGTCGACGTCAGTCTCGACCTGCGAACGTATCGACCCGGCGACGACGAGGAGGCGCTCGGGATGCTCGAGGACGCGTTCGCCGAGGTTCCCGGCCGTCCCCCTTCGACCTTGGCGACGTGGCGGGCGATGACGATCGAGCGAGACGGGTTCGTCCCCGACGACCTCCTGCTCGCCGAGCACGAGGGCGAGATCGTCGGCGAGGCGTTCCTGATCGACTCGGACCAGATCTGGGTGGACAAGTTCGCGGTCCGTCGCGATCACCGGGATCGCGGCATCGCGCGAGCGCTTCTGCAGGTCACGTTGCAGCGAGGGTTCGACCGCGGGTACACGCAGACCAGCTTGTCGACCGACTCCGACAGGAGCGCGATCACGTTCTACGAGAAGATCGGGATGTACGTGCGCGAGTCGTACACGCACCGCGCGATCGACCTCTGATCCGATCTCTGGCGGTGGCCGAGGTGCCTCGATGCCGACGCCCACACGATCGCGTTCCACCTCACGAACCGCCACGGCGAAGCTCCGTTGGTCGCGACGATCTGGCGAGGTGCTTTCCCGCCGTGGGTTCGTCACCCCACAGCCCCAGAAGCGGCCGGAGAGCTCCTTCATCCGGTTCGAGGCCGCGATGCCGAACGAACGCTGGCAGGCCGACACCACGCACTGGCACCTCGCTGAGGACACCGACGTTGAGATCTTGAACGTGATCGGCGATCACTCGCGCATGCTGGTCGCCTCGGATGCGCGCGTCGTGTTCAAGGCTGCCGACGTCGTGGCGACGTTCCATGCAGCCGCTGCGGCCCATGGGTTCCCAGCCTCGCTGCTGACCGACAACGGTGCGGTGTTCACCGCAGCACCTCGGGGTGGGCGCTGCGCGATCGAGCTGGAGACCGATCGGCTCGGGATCTCGATGCACCACTCCAGGCCTTATCACCCCCAAGACCTGCGGCAAGGTCGAGCGCTTTCACCAGACGCTCAAGCGGTGGTTGGTCAAGCGGCGACGGCAGGAAGTCTCGATGAGCTCCAGGCTCAGCTCGACCGGTTCCGTACCTACTACAACACACAGCGGCCTCACCGCGCGATCGGAAGGCGCACCCCGGCAGAGGCGTTCTCGGCTCGTCCCAAAGCCACCCCGAGTGGACCGACGATCCCTGCGCACTATCGCGTGAGACGCGACCGGATCGACACCGCGGGTGCCGTGACCCTTCGCCATGACAGCCGCCTGCACAAGATCAAAGTGGGTCGAGCCCATGCAGGGGTGCGCGTCGTGATGCTCGTCGCTGGGCTCGACATCCGGATCGTGAGCGAGGACGGCGAGCTCCTTCGGGTGTTGACCTTGGATCCGACCAGGAGCTACCAGCCGCTCGGGAACCTATGAGGTGCAAGGATGTCCCGAGACAGGTGTCAACGATGTCTTGAGACATCGCAACTGGCGGTGGCCGAGGTGTCTGGTTTCACGACATAGTTCCGCCCTGTCTCGCGACATCGTGCCGACCTCAGACAGAGGGGGTCGGCGATGTCACTGGCGAGGCTCGTGGTCACGGCGGTCAGGATCGAGGGACGGACGAAGGCCGAGGTGTCGCG
>JBBQVZ010000181.1:0-5405 GCA_038211015.1 Actinomycetota bacterium
AGATGCGCGGCGACTGACGCCTTCTGGGTCTCGTTCACGTATCCCCACTCCTCGTTGCCTCGTGGTGGCATATGCGAAGCTCGTCGCCCAAGCTACACCCAAGGACATCACCCGGAATCGGCCCTTCGGCCCACAACGGGGGACCGAAGGACCAGCGGCGTTTGGGAGCCACTGAGTGACACTGCTCGAAACCCTCCTTCGAGGGAGACGACACACTCTCACATGGAGGATCTGACCTCGCCGCCGTTGGGTTGGATCGTCTGGCCCACGTACGCCCGCGCCGAATCCGTCGAGAGGAAGACCACCGCGCGCGCGATGTCGTCCGGGACCCCGATCCGACCTGAGGGAACGCTCTTGGCGTAGAACGCATGGATCTCCTCGAGCGTCACGCCGGCATCGTCCGCGTCCACCTGGAGCTGCGGAGTATCGGTGATGCCCGGTGCGATGATCGTCACATAGATGCGTTCTGGGGCCAGCTCGCGGCCGAGCGCCCGGCCGAGCGAGATGAGACCCGACTTCGTCGCGGTGTAGCCCGATGCGTTCTCCCATCCGGTGGGACCCCAGAGCGAGCTGATGATCACGATCCTGCCTCGGCCCAAGCGGCGCATGCCTGGCAGGACGGCGGCGATCACGTCCATGTGCCCGGTCAGGTTCACGTCGATCTGCGGCCACCACTGCTCGGGCGGCTCTTCAAGGAACGGCATCATCGTCATGCGCGCCGCGTTGCAGACCAACACCTCGATCGGGCCGAGCGCCGCCTCGACATCGCTCACCATCCGCCGGACGGCGACCGGGTCGGAGATGTCCGCCGGAGCGGGGAAGCCGCCCATCTCGGCGACGACGCCCTTGAGACGATCGTCGTCCGCGATGTCGTTCACCGCCACGCGAGCGCCCTCGCTCGCCATGCGGAGCACATGACCCCTCCCCATGCCTTGAGCCGCGCCGGTCACCAGGCACACCATCCCGTCGAGCTTCCCCATCTCAGACCACCGCCCCCGCCGCAGCCTGCAAGACCTGGCCGACGAAGTGATCGCCGTCGTTCGCCAGGAACACCACGGTGTCGGCGATCTCGGCCGGGCGGACCGATGCATCCGGCGGCGTCGCCTCGAGCGGACCGACCGCGATGCAGTTGACCCGCACCCCGTTGGGCGCGATCTCCAGCGCGAAGCTCTTGATGAACGCGACGATGCTTCCGGTCGCCGCCGCCTGATAGGCCTCACCGGCAACCCCAGCGAACGCGAGCCAGGAAGAGAGTGCGATGACCGTCCCGCGGCCCGCCCGGACCATGTCGGGCACCACGGCCGCGCACGCGTTCGCCGTGCCGCCGAGGTGCGTCCGGAGGAGTCGCGTCCAGCGGTCGAGGTCCATCTCGCCGAACGGCGCAGCGTCGTAGAGATATGGCGCCGTGACCAGAACGGAGATTGGCCCCAACTCGCGGACGACGCGCTCGGCGGCGGCCACGGTTTGACCCCGGTCGGTCACGTCGACCGAGATCGCCAGATCGCCGGCGGCGCCGTCATCGTCGAGCCCGCCGACCAGGAACCCCTCGGCCTGCAAACGTTGGATGATGGCTTCCGCGACCACACCACCCGCCCCGGTGACGAGCGCGACGCGCGTGCCCGGCTCACCCGTACCCATCGCGCACCTCCTTCATCTCGCCGGTAGCGCGAGTAGACCGATCCCGATCACGATCCCCACCACTCCGCCGAGGCGCGTCCACGTGAAGGCATCGCCCAGAGCGACCCACCCGATGACGGCGGTGAGCGCGATGGCTCCTCCATAGATGACGGGGAAGACGAACGAGAGCTCGCCGCCACGGCCGTAGAGGGTCACCAGCAAGACCGAGAAGACACCGACGGACACCCCGGCCAGGATCGAGAACACGAGTCCCGACGGACGGCTGGCCATGAGCCCTCCACGGGTCATCCGCTGGAGCTGCCAGATCGCGAGAGGCAGGATCGCGCCGATGCCGTTCAGGATGCCCGAGCTGAGCTTCGCATCGATCCTGCCCCCGGCCTGCGATGCGAGGATCCCGAACGCCGCGTAGACGACCGTCGCCAGGATCAGCAGAGTCGTCGTGCTCACGGCCGCGTGATCCCTTCGCTGACGTCCCGACACCTCACGTGAAGACCGCGCCTCCGTTCGGGCTGATGAACTGCCCCATGAAGAAGTTTCCCCCGTCGGAGGCGAGCATGACGACGGGCTCGGCGATCTCCTCGACGGTGCCGAGCCGTTCCGCGAGGATGTCCTTCTCCTTCTCGATCCACTCGGGGGTCATGTCCGCCAGGATCAGGTCCGTCGCGATCGGGCCCGGGGCGACGCTGTTCACACAGATCCCCGGACCCACCTCGAGCTGCAGGGCCCGTGTGAACCCGTTGATCCCGGCCTTCGCCGCGCAGTAATGAGCCTGGGTCTGGCGGCCCTTCCGGGAGAGCTCGGAGCTGATGTTGATGATCTTGCCCACCGGGTCGGTCGGCATGTGCGGGAGCGTGAACTTCGTCGCCAGGAACACACCCCGCAGGTCGGTGCCGATCAGCCGGTCCCACTCCTCGACCGGCATGTCTCGGACCGTCATCTCCTGCCCGATCGCGCCCGCGTTGTTGACGAGGATGTTGATACGCCCGTACCGCTCGACGGTTTCCTCGACGGCTCGCCGGGCATCATCCGCGCTGGCGGCGTCCGCCGCGATGGCGAACGCCTCGCCCCCGCCGCGTTCGATCTCCCCCACGACCTCACGCGCCGCGTCCTCGCGGCCGTGGGCCTGGTCCTCCCCCCGGTGATACGTGAACGCGATCTGCGCCCCCTCACGGGCGAACGCCTTCGCGATGGCCGCGCCGATTCCGCGGCTGCCGCCGGTGATCAGCGCGGCGCGACCCGCAAGCTTGCCGCTCGCCATCCCTACTCGCTCATGGCGTCGTCGGGCAGGGTTACATGTTGCGCCGACTCCCCTCCCGACGCCTCGTGACGTGGCGCGAAAGCGTAGGCGATGAAGCCGACGATGGTGAGGATCACGGTGACACCGAGCACGCCCCAATTCTGGTACCAGGGGAGATCGGGATAGCGCGGCCACCAGACGTTAATCAGCTCGAGGACGATCCAGGTAGAGGCGATCAGCGTTACCGGCTTGCTCCACCTCCCGAGCGTGAACGGGCCGGGCACATGACGGCCCTGCCTCTGCAGGATCAGCTGCGAGACGATCGGGAACGCGTACGAGATGAAGAACCCGGCGACCGCGATCGTCAGGAGCGTGCTGAAGACCTTCTCGGCACCGAGGTTGATCAGGAGGACCAGGATCGCGACGAACGAGGTGAACGCGAGCGCTGCGACCGGCAGCTTGCGGTTCGGGGTGAGCTTCGTGAAGTAGTGGGCGCCGGGGATCATACGATCGCGACCGAACGAATACAGGATCCGCGATCCGGCCGTGTGGAGCGCGACCATGCTCCCGATGAAGCCCATCGCGATCAAGAGCAAGATGGGTTTCTCCCACCCGCTGCCCAGATGGAACGTCACCGTCTGGATGACGGGGTCGGCGATATTGCCCGTCATGGCGGCGGGGATGTCGGGGATCGCCAGGATCGACGCCATCGTGACGAAGACCGTGATCGCGCCGATGCTGATCATGACGCCGACGATCGCGCGCGGCACGTTCCTGGCTGGATCGTGGACCTCTTCGGCGATCGACCCGGCTGCGTCGAAGCCGAGGAAGGTCCAACCCATGAAGGCCACGGCTCCAAGCCAGCCAACCCAGAGCCAGTTGAAGCGGCTGTTGCCGGCGGTGTTGAACGAGTGGAGCAGGGTCGAGAACGGATTCACGCGGTAGAAGAAGAACAGGACGATCGCAAGGACGAGCGTGGTGGTGAGCTCCGCCACGAGGAGCAGGCTGACGAACACCTTGAGGATCGACTGCGCGATGCTGTTGATCGCCAGCCCGATGAGGGCAACCAGGATGGAAAGGCCGATGTACGCGCCCTTGGACGCGTCCGTGACGCCGAGTCCCGGCAGGATGAAGCTCGCCGCAGCGTAGGCGCACGCCGTCATGGCGAACACCATCGTCCACCAATACGCCCAGGCCGCGAACCAGCCGGCCTTAGCGCCGGTCTGTTGGCGTGTCCACTGGTAGATGCCGCCCGCCAGCGGCCAGATGCTCGCGACCTCACCGAGGATGAGCGCGACGAGGAGCTGGGCCACTAGCACGACCAATAGACCCCAGAAGAACGTCGGCCCCGCGGCGCCCAGAGACAACGCGAAGACGCCGTAGAACGCAACGATCAGCGACATGTCGGCGAAGCTGATAGCGAACGCGTGGAAGAAACCGAACTCACGCTTGAGCTCCTGCTGATAGCCGAGCTCCGCAACCCGCGCCGCATCGGCGTCCGGTATCGACCGACCTGTGGTGTCGCTCACGATGAACCCCCTTCCGGATCAACGTCGAACCTGCCTGGAACGAGCGAACCTTTGCTCATGTACACATCGCCTCCTACGATCCCGGGACCGGCTCGGCGGGTCCGGAGCCGACGGCCGGGAGCGACAACGGGTGAACCGGGACCTCCGCCCCGGCGCAGTGCGCCGCCACCTCCCCGACCGTCGCGATCCACAGGTCGGATACCGTCGCGGCCCTCTCCAACAGCCCTCGGAGCGCCCGGACCCGCGACGGCCGCCCGGACAGGAACGGGTGCATCGTGAGGACGCAGCACCCGCCTACCTCGAGGTACGCCTCGATCTCCTCCCACCACATCTCCTGGACCCGGGCCGGGGATTCAATCACCCCGGATCCGGTCGGCGGATCCGGGAGGAACGCGTACTTCTCCCAGTCGTCCAGCGCCCACGACACCGGTACCTCGACGAGCTCCGAGGACCCGATCCCGAGCCGGTACGGAACGTCTCGGTCGAACAGACTCGAGTCGCACGTGAACCCGTACTCGAGGAGCAGGTCGAACGTCGCGGTCGATGTCTCCCACCACGGCGCTCGGAAGATCGTGGCCCGGACGCCGGCGATCCGCTCGAGCGCCGCGAGGCCCAGTTCGAGCTCGGAGCGCTCGGTGGCGGCGTCGATCAGGCCCGGGGGGCGGTGGAGATATCCGTGGTGACAGATCTCGTGACCCGCCTCCGCGATCGCCGCCACCGTTGCGGGATGTCGTTCGGCGGAGAAACCCGGGATGAAGAAGCTCGCACGGATCGCCAGGTCCCCGAGCATCTCCAGGAGGCGCGGGACGCCGGTGACCGGTCCGTACTGCTGGTGGCTCATGATCGATGGGCGCTGGCTGAACCTCTCGTCGACCGCCAAGACGGCGGCCTCCGCGTCCATGTCGAACGTGACGCACAGCGCCGCCCGTTTGCCATCCGGCCACGGGAACGTCGCAGACGTCACGCGGCACCCTCCCCGACCCGTCTCGCAACGGCGAGCA
>JBBQVZ010000182.1:0-5360 GCA_038211015.1 Actinomycetota bacterium
GGCTGCCCGCCCCCCGGGGCAACGCTCACGACGAACGTTGCGTCGTTCGTGTCGGGGAGGTGGGTCAGCGCGCTGAGATGTGCCTTGCCGGTGTGGGTACGGAGCCACACCAGATCCCAGAACGGCGTGAGTTCGTGATCCACATCGGTCTCGTCGACGTGATCGCGATAGAACTTGCACGTGAAATGGGCCTTGCTGCCGGCACCGCCGTCGATCTTGCAGGCGCCGGCGTCGTTCTTCCTGCAAGGGAAGTCGAGTGGCGCCGGAGCATCGTCGCCGTAGACCACCAGGGTGACCCTCCGGTTGTCGGCGTGCTTGGAGCCGCGAGGGTTGAACTCGCCGCACCCCGCGTGTTGCGGCCCGAGGAACCTGGCCGGGTCGAGGCGACCGGAGTATTCCGCGTGGTACGCGTCGAGCAGGGCCTTGCGGGTTGGTTCGTCGAGTGCGTCGCCGTCGGGGAGGTCCGCGTAGGCCCGCGGTCGGACGTCGGCATGCCAGGCGTCACGATTGTACGCCCGCCGGAAGCCGCGTACGGCGAGCGCCGTCTGCTGGCCGCGTTCGCCGTCGATCGCCGCCGGGCTGCATCCGAGCGCTCGTAGCACGGCCTGCGCGAAGGGATGGAACGGGTCCTCAAAGTGATAGTTCCCCACCCACCCCACCCAGGGTCCGATCTCGAACGGGGCACCCGTGCTGGAGGTGCCTTCGGTGGTGGTGCTGTCGGCGTCGCCGGTGGACGATTCGCTCCCCGCAGCCATGGACGACGCATCCGTCAACTGCGACACGTCGTCGCCGCAGCCTTCGAGCGAGCACGCCAACGCGGCGATCAGTGGGGCACGTCGCCGTGAGCTGGTGCCGAAGGAAGCGAGTCGCGGCATGCGCAGAATCATGGGCACGGGGGCGGTTCGGTTTCCTCGCAGTAGTCGACCCGGAAGTGGTTCGGGGTTTCGCATCGATCGAGCCAGCATGCGACGCCGGGCTGCCAGTTCTCAGCGAACCCTCGCTCGGCCCCGTCGATCTCGAAGACCAGCCTGCACGGCGCCGTGCGAACGATAACGAGGTCTTCGAGATCCGTCGCCCCGTTGTAGCGGAGCGAAGTCTCACCTTGGCCGCGGAGCACTCGGAGGGTGTTCTCGGTCAGCGGCTCGACCCGATAGTGGATCTCGCGCTCGTCCGAGCAATACTCGAACGTCGCGAACGCGGTCTGGTCCGGGTAGATCTCGAGGTTGCCCAGGACCGCTGCTCCGCCAGACGGATTCAGCTCGCCGAAGGGATGGAGCGCGTCTTCGAAGTGATAGCTCCCGACCCAGGGTCCGATCTCGAAAGGGGCACCCGTGCGGGAGCTGCCCTCGGTGGTGACGCTGGCGCTCTCGCCGATGGACGACTCGCTCGCAGCATCCACGGTCGACTCGGCCCCAGCCTCCATCGACGACGCACCCGTCGACGTCGACACGTCGTCGCCGCAGCCGGCGAGCGACCATGCCAACCCGGTCAGCGCCGTGCGTCGCCGGGACCTGATTCCGAGGAAGGCGAGCAGGAGAAAGCCCAAGGGAGCACGTTGTGTCCGCCCGCTCGAGCAACTGCAGCCGTCGCTCGCGCCGCCGCCGTCTGAACTGACGCCCGTCCCGCCCGAATCGCCCGAACCGCTATCCCCGGTGGCGTCGGCAGCTCCGTCGGTCGTGTCGGGGCTCGGGAGTCCGCTGGTCATGCTGGTGCTCGCAGCTTGGCACCCCGAGAACTCGAGACGACATTCATCCGGCGTTCCGCTCGCGTGGCACTGCAGCGTCCCGCCAGAAAAGTACAAGAAGTCATCGCAGCTCGTCACGACCCAGTCGTACCCATCGCACTCCTGGTTCCCTTCGCGCACCCCGTTGCCACAGGTTCCACAGGATGTTGGCGCTGGCTCTCCACAGCTGCGCAAAGCGTGATTGCAGGCGATCTCGTTGAACTCGGCGTATGCGGCTTCTCCGTAGTTGCATGCCACGTACGTGGCCATGTTGTCGAACAACTGCCGATACGTGAGCGGGGCGAGGCGGATCGCGTGAAGAAATGCAGGGACGACGGCAGCGTCCGGCTGGATTCCGTTCGGCCATGCGACGGTTTGGCAAGCGAATGGAGCAGTGGGCTCACATGAGTAGCCGTTGAGCATCTGCCAGAACGCTTGCATTACGCTGAAGGTGTTGTAGCCATCGGGGCCCGGGAAGCACACCCCGGTGGGGATGGGGCGCGCCCATCCGGTGGTCTCGCCGCCCTGCCCGTTGGAAGTGCCAACCGAACAGCCGGTTCCGAATATAGTGCAATCGCTCTGGTCCTCGTCGTCGAAACAGCACTGATACACAAAGCCTGGATCATTGGGCTTGTCGCAGAAACCGGAGTTCGTACACGCGGGAGATTCTGGTCGAACGAGACGACCGACCGAGTCGTCCAGCGGCATGCAGGGACCGGGGTCGTTCCTACCGGTGCCGGAGGTTGCAAGCTGGTCGACGATCCCGCAGTACTCGAAATCCAGCGGCTCGAACGTGCGGTGCAGGAGAATCATCGCGAACATCTGCGCGATCGTCTCGCCCAGGGGAGGCGCCTCGTCGCTGGTGTCCTCGACGCACTCCGCGGTGCATGCGCCTCCGCACGCCGGGGCCATGTCGCCGGTAATCGCGCCCCCAAGGATCAGGTCGAACGCATGGCCTGCCTCGTGCGCAAGCGTTACGGCATCCAGGGTAGTTCCCTTCAGCGAGAGTCGGGCGCTGACTTCCGGAATGGTCGCGCCACTGGGCACGTTTGACACCTCTGGGAACGCGAGCGCGGCCGGCAGGTTCGGGGCAATCCCCGAGAAGGAAGCGCACGCGACGGCGCTGGGGGGGCAGTCGTTCGACGCGGAGTTAGTGAACCCGAGCAGGCGCGGCGTAAACGTTCCGACGGCCGCCTGGGGAACCACGGAACCATTCGAGTAGTGCGGATTCGCCGAGTCCCAGCGCTTGGCGCCGACCACCGGATCGGTCATGAATCCGTCAAGATATGCGTACCAGTCGGAGAGCAAGGCGTGGGACGCCTGGGCTACGAAGTCGGCGCCGGAGCTGGACAGAAACGACCAGTTCGGGCTCAGGACCCGGCTGGCGAAGAGGTGGAGGTCGTCGACGCTTTCACCCTGGAGATCGAGGACGACGACGGAGTTCGTCGCCAACTGGACGTCCATGGACACATCGTCGATCGAGCCGAGCAGCGGGGCGCCGTCCGTCAGGGTGTTCTCGTCACTCAGGGTCTGCGGAAGTGGCACCGGATCGAACGATGGATCGAGTGTGCGGACCGTAATCGCCTGTGTCTGCGCAAGGCCATCGTGCTCCGCGCGGCGGTAGTCCCAGAGTTCGAGGACTGGCGCCGGATCCGCTGCATCGGCGTCGACCAGAACGCGGGCGAGCGCCGCTCCGTTCGCGTAGTCTACAAAGGCGGAGTATCCGATCGCCTGGGCCTGCGGGATCGCGACGAGCGACAAATTGCGTATCCTGAAGTCTGCGGTCGCGAGGCCCGTCTGTCCTCGCACATGGTGTCTGATCGAATACCCGGCCTTCTGAGGGGCGGCACGGTTCGGAGGCGTGTTGGCGTAGATCGAGCGACGGTCGACGATCTTGCCCGAGATGGATACGGCCCCGTCGGGAGTGTAGGTGACAATGACCTGGCCGTCGGGATCCAGAACCCGAATGTTCTTGTAGTACTGAGAGAAGCGAAAGACGGTGAGCGAGCCGTCACGGCTGCGGAAGTTCCCCCCGGCTCGGAGGTCAATGTCGGTTAGCGATAGGTTCGGAGCGAGCCCGAGGTCCTCTTCATGATGGATGGTCCATTGCTTGACGGTATTCTCGATCACCTTGTTAGATGCACTCGGGGACCCCTGCCACAGGAACGATTTCTTGGTGGACAATCCGTACACTGAGCCGTCGGAGTGACAGTACAGCTCGAACCCACAGTCGTCGGGCGGGTCCAGTGGCACGCCGGTGTCGTCGGGGTCGCCGGCGCCGGGGACATCGCAGGGCAGGGTGCACGACGGGCCGGTGTACGGTCCCTCGCACGAAGCAAGCAGCTCACCTTTGCAGTTGTACTCCAGCACGAGGTCCCTGGGCACCGTGCTACTCGAGTCCTCTCCTAATCTCGAAGGAGAGATGCCGTGGTCCTGGCATCCGGACGCCAGGAGTATCCCGAGAACCGAGAACCGAGAACCGAGAACCGAGAACCGAGAACCGAGAACCGAGAACCGTCATGACACACTCCTGGCCGACAAAGCCGAGCCTAAGGACATCACGCCTCGGTCGGGATGGTCAAGCACTTCGTTCTCTTCGCAGTGGCGTCCTGTACTCGTGCGCGTGGCGCCCAAGACGCCCGTGCGCCCAGCCCCCGTCCGTGGCATCTTCGCGGTGTGTCGCGGTGGATCGCGTTGGTGCTCATGGGCTGCGCGGCGTGCCCTGCCGACGACGCCGAGCCGGAGATCCCCGCCGGTCCGGTGACGGTCGCGACGATCACCGGTTGGGTGCGCGTCACCGATACCGGCGTGGATGCGTTTGCCGCGTTCCGGCCCGCCGAGGTGCCGTGCGACGAGACCGGCGTGGGCGTCGAGCCGCTGGGGCTGTCGTTCGAGATCAAGACGGGGCTGTGCGACTACGCGACCGTGGCCCAGCCGACGATCGAGCCGCTGCAGCCCGGCGACGTGCTCGGGGTGCGGGTGTGGCACGACGTGCTCGACGCGCCGGCGCCCGCCACGGGCTACGTGGGGCTCGCGATCGAGGGCGAGATCGTGTGGCACGCGACGGCGCCGATCCCGTCGGGCGTCGGCGTCATCAACGGCGAGGTCACGATCGATCGCGAGCTGCCCGCCGGCACCGAGCTGCAGTACCACGTGCACAACCACGGCATCAATTCGTGGAACCTGCTCGACATCGAGACCAAGGTGGAGGACGGGACATGATGCGGTGGTGGGGATTGGGGACCGTGGCGGGCGCGCTCGTGTGCGTGGGCGGCTGCACCGAGGATCCGCGTGCACGCTGCGGCCGTGGTTCGTAACTAACAAAACAGTTAAACGAAACGCGCGGCGCTTGCTTTCGGTGTGCGTGTGGCACGCGGTTTACAGCGTTCGCGCGTGCCCCGCGCATCACTACGCTGGTGCGGCGCGATGCCGTGGAGTGCGCGCGCACCTGGATTGTCGCGACGCGGACGAGCGCCTCGAAGAGGTCACCTGCGGCGAGGGCCCCGGTGTTCAGTCCCCGATCAACCACCGATAGCCGCGGCGCATCCCCCCGTGGCCGCCGGTCTCGAGCACGCTGCCGTGTGTCACGATCACGCGATCGAAGTCCCAGCCGAGGATGCGCGCGAGGCTGCCGCGC
>JBBQVZ010000183.1:0-5351 GCA_038211015.1 Actinomycetota bacterium
CTCACCACCTGGCGACCCACGTCCGTCCAGGAGTCTCCCTCGGTCTCGATCGCGTGGCGTGGCTGCGGCCCGCCGTCGGGACGGTTCATCACGCTCATGAAGTACGGGGCCGGGGCCACCAACCGGAACTCGACGGTGCGATCGTCCAACGCTTTCACCCCCACCCGCTCCGCGTCCGCGTTGTGTCCCAGGTAGTAGTCCTGGCCGTTCTCGAGCACGAAGTAGATCGCCACCGACGAGCCGGGCGTCACAGGATCCAGGACCCGCTTGATACCGAACTCGATGTCGCCCGCCGTGAGCGGTGTTCCGTCGGACCACACCAATCCGTCCCGAAGATGGAACACGTACCGCAGGCCGTCGTCCGCGATCTCCCAGCGATCGGCGAGCGAGGGGACGATGGTGCGCTCGGGCCACTGCTCGACGAGCCGATCGAACAACTGCATGCAGAGCTGGATGTCGGGCCACGAGATCGCCGACCGGGGATCGTGGTCTCGCGGGCGGTAGCTCGACGCCACCCTGACCGTCGCCGTCGGTTCCCCCGGGAACGGCTGGGGAGGCGTCCAGAACGGGAACGCGCGCTGGTACGTCTCGTTCGCCTCCTTGAACCGGAGCGACATGTGCAGCGCGAGCGCGAGCTTGAAGAGCACCAGCGCGATCTCGCGATCCTCGCCGCGGCGCTCCAGGATCGGCAGGAGCTCGCGATAGTGACCGATCGCTTCGTCGAGGGCGTACTCCTGGCGGGCACGGTCGCCGGCGATCGCCAGATACGTGACGGCCTTGTCCTCGTCGTCGGCGGCCAACCAGTGGTGAGCGAGGAGTCCGGCGACCTCCTCTTCGCGTCCTTCGTATCGCGCCTCCAGCCATCCGGCGGCATCGCGATGCAGGCGGTTCCGATCGACGGTGACCAGCGTGCGATACGCGGCTTCCTGGATCAGCGCGTGCTTGAACCGGTACTCGGGCTCGGGCCAACGCCGGCTCTCGCGCACCAGGTCCAGACGCATCAGGTCGAGAACCGACTGCCGCACCGCGCCCTCTTCGCCACCGACCACAGCCTCCAGCAGCGGCAGGCCGAACTGTCGCCCGAGGACGGATGCGGCGACGAGCGCGTCACGTGCTCCGGTGTCCAGCCGGTCGATCCGCGCCAGGATGACCTTCTCGACCGTGGGCGGAACCTCGAGCGCCGCATCGTGGACGAACCGCCAGCCATGCTCGTCGTGCGTCACGGCGCCCGCATCGATGAGCGAGCGGATCAACTCTTCCAAGAAGAACGGATTGCCTTCGGCGGGTTCGAGGATCCGGCGCTCGACATCGGGGGGCAACGTGTCGTCGCCGACCAGCGCGTGGAGCAACTCCATGCCGGCGTCGCCCGACAACGCCTCCAGCGTCGTGTCGGTGATCCGATGCGGGAGCTCGCGGGACACCTCCTCCTTCGCTCGCCACCACGGGTGATCGCGTTCCAGACGGGATGTCAGCACGAGCAGGAGCGCCGTGTCCTCCGTGTCGGCGAACAACCGCTCGAGCAGTTGCAGGGATGTCGCGTCCGACCAGTGGAGATCCTCCAGCACGACGGCCAGAGGCCCCTCCTCGGCCAGCCGCGAGAAGAGCTCTCGCACGATCTCGAACGTCCGGTACTGGAGCGCCTCGGGCGAGAGCTCGGCCAGTCGTCGCGCCGCATCCGGCTCGAGCGTGAGACCGAGCAGCGTCGCGAGGTACGGAGAGAGCTCGCCCGCCCGCGCCCCGAAGAGGCGCTCGACCATGCGCCGCAGCGCGACGCGAACCCGGAGCTCCGGCTCGTCGGCGAGGACGCCGATCCACCCGCGCAGCAGGTCCCGGAACGGCCAGTACGGCATCGACTCGCCGTAGGAAACGCATCGCCCTTCGATCCACAGCGCGCGACCGTGTTGGGGAGTGCCGGCATCGAAGAGATCACGCAGCTCGGCGACCAGTCGCGTCTTGCCGATACCCGGCTCTCCCGTGACGAACAGGATGCCGCCGGTCCCCGCGAGCGCTCCGGCGACCGCCTGGCGTCCGGCATCGAGCTCTCGCTCCCGGCCGATCAGCCGGGCCTGGACGCCTTCCAACCCGCGCGTCTGCGAATGAACCCCCGTCTCGGCGAGCGCGACCCGAGCCACGACCGGCGCGGACTTCCCCCTGAGCTCGAGCTCCGTCCCGGAGCCCCAGTCGAACATCGGCTCGACCAGCCGGAACGTCACCTCGCCGACCAGCACCTCCCCCGCCCGGGCGGCGGATTGGAGACGGGCGGCCGTGTTCACGGCATCGCCGAGCGCCGCGTACTCGACCCGGCTCCCCGCGCCGAATGCCCCGACGACGACGGGGCCCGACTGGACGCCGACGCGCACGCCGAAACCCCGCACGTCCCACGCGGCCTCGACCTCGCGGGCGTAGTCGGCGATCTCCTCGACGATCCGCAGGGACGCGCGCACCGCACGTTCGGGGTCGTCCTCGTGCGCCGTGGGGGCGCCGAACAGCGCCAGCACGCCGTCGCCGGCCAGATCCTTGACGGTGCCTCCGAATGCCTCGACCGCTCCGATCGCGCGCGCCACGGCGTCGCCCACGATGACCTTCAGCTCCTCCGGGTCCAGGTGTTCGCCGAGCGCGGTCGAGCCGACGAGATCGGCGAAGACCGCCGTGATCACGCGCCGTTCCTCGCGGGCCTCTCGGGGTTCGTCGGACGCCGCCATGCGGCCTATTCTGCCGGACCCGCCGGCCCACGTGTTCCGGCGAGCTCGGCGAGCGCGCCCGCCTCAGCCTCGATCGCGCCTCGATCCTGCAGCCGGTCGAGCCACGTCGACGGGAGCCCCGGGCGGCCATGCAGCGCGCCGAGGAGTGCGCCCGTCACCGCGGCGTTCGTGTCCGTGTCGCCGCCGAGCCCGACCACGTGCCGCAGCCCGTCCTCGAACGAGGGCTGCTCAGCGGCGACCTGCAGCGCCAGCCCGGCCGTGAAGAGCGTGAAACCCATGTCCGGCCCGTCGACCGGCCTCGCTCGGCCGGCCGCTTCGACCAGGAACTCCAACTCCTCTCCGCCTTCGCGTGTCGCGACCGCCGTGACCGCGTCGATCACCGCCTGATCACCCGGTTCGCCGCGGACGAGCGCGGCGACGACGAGCGTGACCGCGAGGCACACGGTGCGACAGCGCTCGTCCCAGTGCGTCACGGCGGAGAGGGCGGGTGCCAGTTCGAGCAGCTCGTCGGGCCGGAACGCGTACGCCACGCCGAGCGGCGCGCAATACATCACCGACCCGTTGCCGGCGCTGACCTCAGGACCACGTTGTTCGACGTACTCGCGCGCCGCATCCGACGCCCCGCCGGCCGCGCGCGAGAGCACGATCCGAGTGAGGTTGCCGACGTCCGGCGGACGGGTTCCGAGCCACGCGATATGACGGGCGAGAACGTCCGTCGTGTCGAGCGCCCCATGTTCGACGAGTGAGCGAACGAGGTTGCGCGCCATGGCGGTGTCGTCCGTCGTCGTACCCGGAGGGAGTCCCATCCATCCGAGCTCGAACGCGGGGACGGGATCGGGGACCTGGACGGCGCGTCGGAACTCGAACGGTGCCCCCAAAGCGTCGCCCAAGGCGAGGCCGAGCACGCTTCCGACGGCTCGCTCCCGGGTGTCCATGACGTCGCATCCTCGCAGCTCGAAGGCATCGTCGCAGGTCACGAACGCAGAAGCTTTGGTACGCTGGGCGACCGCATGGACAAGATCGGACCCAAACACAAGATGTGTCGGCGCGTCGGCGAGCCGCTCTGCGGCCGTCCGAACTGCCCGTCCAACAAGCGACCCTACCCGCCTGGCCAGCACGGGCGCGGCCGCAAGCGCATCTCCGAGTACCAGACCCGTCTGGTCGAGAAGCAGAAGCTCCGCGCCATCTACGGCGTCTCCGAGGCGCAGATGAAGCGCTACTACGAGAAGGCGTCCAACAGCATGGACGTCACCGGCGAGGAGCTGATCCGCCAGCTCGAGACACGCCTGGACACGGTCATCCTCCGTCTGGGCTTCGCCCTCACCACGCGCCAGGCCCGCCAGCTTGTCTCACACGGTCACGTGAAGTTGGACGGCAAGCGGATCAACGTGCCCAGCGCTCGGGTCAAGGCCGGACAGACCGTCGAGATGTCCGCCAAGGCGAAGAACTTCATCTCGGTCCGCGAAGCCCTCGAGATCACGCCGGACCCACCCGGCTACCTCTACCGCAACAAGGACGACGTGCAAGGCGTGCTCTCCCGCCTGCCGGATCGCGAAGAGATCCCGCTCCCGGCCAAGGTCGAGGAGCGCCTGATCGTCGAGTTCTACTCCGGCCGCTAGTCCTTCACCGGGTACGGCGTGACCGATCCTCGCCCCCATCGTTCCGCGGTCGTCGACCAGAAATGCCGCGCGTACGAGCTCCCGCCCTGAACGCTCTCACCCGACAACGCCGTTGCGAAGAACGTCCACGAGGGAAGGATCGCTGCGTCGGGGTAGGTGTGTAAGGCAAGCACATCCGTGAGTGCGCCCGGACCCGTCAACCGCCACATCGGCCGCAAGGTCTTCACCAGAGACACCGCCTCGATGTAACGCGTGAGCACCGCGTGCTCGGGCACCGCTCCCATGAAGGCGTTGGTGACGAGCCCCGGGTGTTCGTCGCTCGCCTCGAGCGGAGCGAAGAATCCCGCGTCCATGAAGCTCGCGTCACCCAACGGGCGGAGCGCCACGGAATCGGCATCGGCGTACACGCCGCCGAATCGATGCAGGATCTCGATGCGCGCGACATCGGCCGCACCGTCGTAGAGGCCTTCGACCAGGTACCGGCGATAGACGTCGGCGTTGCGCAGTCCCAACTCGCCGAGATCTCCGTCGCCCCACAGGCGATACGTGAAGTCCGGATTGGACTCGCGCCATGTCTCGGTCCACGCCAGGGGCGCCGGGCGTGGCCCGAGCCAGATCTGGTGGAGCAACTTCGGGATCATGGATCGATGTGGATGGAGCCGAAGTCCATCAGCTCTCTCCCGCCGGCGGCATCATCGCGGCTCGCACGAACGCGATCACCTCACGCTCACGTCGCTTCAACGACGCGCGGCCCTTGTCCGCTCCCACGACCACGTTCAGCACGCTGGCCTCGGTGAGCGAACCGACCACGCCGGTGTACAGCGTGAAGAGCAGCATCGCCGGGTCCTGTTTGCGGATCTCGCCGGTATCCATCCCCGTCTGTAGGAAATCGATCGCCCGCCGGCGGAGCGGATCGAGCACGCCGGCGAACCGCGCGAACGCGTCCGGACCCAGACGACCGGCCTCGCGGATGAACATCGGGAACTCGGGCCACTGCTCTGCCAAGGAGAACACGGAATGGATCACCGCT
>JBBQVZ010000184.1:0-5316 GCA_038211015.1 Actinomycetota bacterium
TCGCTCGCGACCTGCGGCGTGAACCCGGCGTTCTCCACGTGCTCGATCTGCCTGCGCAGGATGGTGCGCGGCGCGACGGCCACCAGCTCGTCGCTGCCCATCTCGACGAAGTCCGCAACGCAGATCGCGGTTCGGTCCAGCCACACGGCTCGCCGTAGCGTGGTCAGGTCCGGGACCAAGCGGACGTCGTGCCAACCCGTCTGATGCCCCGTGTACGCCTGCCGCGGGCCGGGCCACTGATCCACGTCCCACCCGAGCACGCACGAGCTGAGCGCAACGCCTTCCTCGATCAGCCTTCGGAAGACATCGGGCGCGAAGCGCTTGCCGACCAAGCGCCCCGAGACGTCGGCCGACGTCACGATCACCGTGCGGACGTCCGCCGACTCCAGGTCATCGAGCGAGAGCGTCAATCTGCCGTGCCCGTTCCGGGACCGAACGCGACGCTGTCGAGGGCGACCGCCAGGCCGCCGCCATCGGCGACGAGCACCGCCCCCGTCACGATCGAGGACTCGTCCGACGCCAGGAAGAGGCAGCACGACGCGATCTCCTGGGCGGTGGCCGGGCGCCGCAACGGCACCTCGGACGTGGCCAGGTCGTAGGCCTCCCGGCGGCCGATCCCCCGGGTGGCGCCCATGGTCTCCATCTCCTCGTCGGCCATCGGTGTGACCACCCAGCCCGGACACAGCGCGTTCGCGCGTATCCCACGAGGGCCGTAGTCGACGGCGATGGAGCGCGCGAGGCCGATCATGCCGGCCTTCGAGGTGCCGTAGGCGGCGGAGTCCGTGGTGGCGACCAGTCCGTTGACGCTCGACACGAGGACGACCGACCCTCCGCCGCGCTCGAGCATCGCGGGAAGCGCGGCTCGCGTCAGCACCATCGGGCCGGTCAGGTTCACGTCGAGCGTTCGCTGCCAGTGCTCGTCGCTCACGTCGCCGACGGAGCCGCCGAACCCCACTCCGGCGTTGGCCACGACCACGTCGAGCCCGCCGAACGTCGTCACCGCGGCGGCCACCGCTTCGGCCGCATGCGCCGGGTCGCTGGTGTCTCCGGCCACGGCCAGACCCGCGACCTCCGTCGCGACCGCTTCGATCGGTTGAGGGCGCCGGCCTGTGACGACGACCTTCGCCCCCTCGGCGGCGAACAGGCGGGCGGTCGCGGCGCCGATCCCGGTCCCGCCGCCGCTGATGAGCGCCACCTTGCCCTCGAGCCGCATGCTAGACGCCACCGGCATGCCAACCGTCGATCGTGGGAGCGCTGACGGTCTCGCCGAGATCGCCGAGTCCCCATGCCTCCTCGATGAGCTTCAGCACCGAGTACTGGGTGACCTTCGTGCGGATGGTCACTCCGACGCCGGCGCCGGGGCCGGCGATGATGCCGGCGATGTGGCCTCCAGCCGCCCGGTCGTGACAGCAACCCGCGGCGGTGACGCCTTCGTCGAAGAGGATCACGAGGATCCCATCGGGCGCGAGGGCGGCCACGATCCGTGGAGCCCAAGTGCGGAGGAACCGATCGCCGGTCGCGATGCTGCAGTCGTGCATGTCGTGACAGACGTTGGGTGTGATCCACGCGAACGCCGGAAGCACCCCGGCTTGGAGATCAGATGTGAGCTGCCACAGCGGGACCACCTTGTTGCATCGATCGGCATCGTCGCGGACGTCGGTGTAGTACATGAACGGGTTGTGCTTCATGACGTACTTTCCGTCGGTGACGGCGATCGAGCACGGCTCGGGCATCGATTCCATGTACGCCTTCCAAGGGATCGCCGCCAGCTCGAGCTGGTCAACGAGGTTCGTTCCGTCCACGAGGCACGTCGCGCAATCGGAGTGGATGTCGTGCGTGCTCCCGGACGTGAGCGCGAGGTAGTTGGGCAGGCTCGGATGAGTGATCGCGAAGAGCCGGGTCAGCGTCACGGAGCGGCGCGCGAGCGATCGGAAGTACGTGGCGCTCGACCCTCGATCCATGATCGAGTCGGCTTCCTTGTTCTCGAACACCATCACGACGATGTGATCCGGGCCGGTCGTCGACGTCGTCGTCCGGGGAAGGGGGATCACCGCGCTCGTTGCGCCGGCGGTGAGGAGCATCAGGAGCATCGCAGCGAACACCGGCCACCGGGCCCGCATCAGTGGAACG
Organism: Actinomycetota bacterium; assembly: GCA_038211015.1. Classification (GTDB taxonomy): domain Bacteria; phylum Actinomycetota; class UBA4738; order UBA4738; family HRBIN12; genus JBBQVZ01. The sequence continues at coordinate 2,131 of JBBQVZ010000184.1, forward strand.
GCCGGTAGTAGTCGATCTCCCAAGGGGTGACCTCGGTGCTGTCGGGATGCGCTCCCGAGGCCAGGTAGCGCTCCCATTCAGCGCGCTTCAAGATGGTGAACGCCTCCACCATCTCGCGACCGAGCGCATCCACGAGCTCGTCGTCGACGGCGAGCGCGTTCAGGGCCACGTCGAGGTTCGGCGGGATCCGGGACTCGGTGTTGGGCGCCTCGCCGAGCGGCTGGGGTGGTGGCAGCTCGAGCTTCTGTTCCACGCCGAGCCGGGCGGCGTGGAGGATCGCGGCGCCAGCTAGGTACGGGTTCGCGGCGGCGTCGGCCGTGCGCTGCTCGATGCGCGTGCCCTGTCCGCGGGTCGGCGGGATCCGAACGCCGACGCTCCGATCGTCGTGACCCCAGTTGGCCCAGTAGCCGTTCAGCATGTCGGGTTGCAGACGCTTGTATGCGTTGACGTGCGGGGCCAGGATGGCGGCCATCCCCTCGTGGTGCGCCAGCAGACCCGCGACGCACCGGCGCGTCAGATCCGACAGGCCCTCCGGGTCGTTCGGGTCGTGGAACGCGTTCGAGCCGTCCTTGGCTCGGAACGAGAAGTTGACGTGCAGACCGCTTCCCCCGCGATCGGCGAGCGGCCGGCCCAGGAACGTCGCGAGCTTCCCGTGACGTTCGCAGATCTCGCGCACCAGGAGCTTGAACAGGAAGGCCTCGTCGGCCGCCGGGATCGCGTCGGCGTACTTGATGTTCACCTCGTAGGCGGCGTTGTCGAACTCGCTGCACCAACCCTCGACCGGGAACCCGCACCTGATCGCCGTGTTGACGAGCTCGTCGATCACGCCGGTCGGGTCGACCGACATGCCGGTGCCGTAGACGCGGTGCGACGGCACGGCGACGGGGCTCCACCCGCCTGCATCGGGCTCCAGCAGGTAGAACTCGAGCTCGAAGGCGACCTGCGGCTCCAGGCCCATCCGGCGCCAGGGCTCGACGGCCTGCCGGAGGACATGCCGCGAGTCCCATGGGGCCGGCTCCCCGTGCAGCTCGAGGTCGGCGATGCCCACGATCGTGTTCTCCTCCCATCCCTCATGGAGCGAGTCGCGATCGAGCGTCGCGTCGATGTCGTGCAGCCCCACGTCGAACTGTGTTCGCGGGACAGGCAGGATCTCCTTGTCGTGTGTGAGTGGGTACACGCCGATGCAGAACGCCGCGACCCCTTCGGCCGCCTTCTCGCCGTACAGGTACTCGCCGCGTTCGAGGCCGTGGAGATCCGGGTAGAGGAGCCGGAGCCGCTTGCCTTGGGTTTCCATCGACCCTCCTCACGTGGAACGAGCGGACCATAGCCCGACGGGCTCGCCTTGCGCAGCGTGATAGTTCGGACCCAAAATACCCCATCCCTTGAGCCCGGCGGGAGGGGCGTTGACGTTCGGCGATCTGATCACGCTTGCGGAGTTGGAACGCGACCCGTATCCCATCTACGCCCGGTTGCGGGAGGAGGAGCCCGTCGCCTGGGTGCCGGCCGTGCAGCTTTGGCTGGTGACCCGATACGACGACGTGCGTCACGTGGACCTGACGCCCGGTGTCTTCACCGCGGAGACCGACCCGTCCACGCTGAACCGCACGATGGGCCACAACATGCTCGGGTCGGAAGGTCCTGATCAGCAACTGATCCGGCGCATCACGGAGATCCCGTTCCGTCCCCGAGACGTGGAGGAGCGGACGCAAGGGATGATCCCCAAGCTCGCGCACGAGCTGGTCGACGGGTTCGTCGATCGCGGCGAGGTCGATCTGTTCACCGAATACTGCGACCCGATGTCGGTCCGCTCGCTGCAGTTCATGCTCGGACTCGACGACGTCCCGTGGCAGGACATCCTGCGATGGAACGAAGGCATGATGCCCGGCTTGGCGAACTTCGAAGGCGATCCGCAGAAGCAGGCGCCGGCCGACCGGGCGAGCGCGGAGCTGGGTGAGGCGATCGAGCACGTGATGGAGCGCCTCGAACGCGAGCCGGACGGCTCCGTGCTGTCGTGGATGATGCGCTTCGACCATGACGGCGATCGCATGACGCGAGAGGAGATCGTCGCGAACACGAAACTGATGCTGTCGGGAGGACTGCAGGAGCCGCGCGACCTGATCGCGCTCACCGTGTGGGCGCTCGGCTCGACCCCCGGACAGCTTGAGCGCGTCCGCGAGGATCGCTCGATGGTGAAGGCGGCGGTCGAGGAGACGCTGCGGTGGGCGGGGCCGGTGGGGACGTCGACACGCCAGACGACGCAGGCCACTGAGCTGGCCGGGGTCGAGCTGGGACAGGGGGCGTTGATCGGCGCGGTCCTCTCGTCGGCGAACCGCGATGCCGGTCGCTTCACCGACCCCGACCGGTTCGACATCGACCGGAAGGAAGGCGCGCACCTCGCGTTCTCGATCGGAACCCACTTCTGTCTGGGCGCGTGGTTCGGAAGACATCTCGCCCGAGTGTCATTGGACGTGTTGTTGGACCGTCTCCCGAACCTCCGGCTCGATGTTGACCGCCCCGTCACGTTGTCGGGGTGGGAGTTCCGCGCTCCGGACTCCACGTGGGTTCGCTGGGACGCCGCGTGACGGATCCCGATGTCGTGGTGATCGGGGGCGGCTTCGCCGGATTGATCGCGGGGCGTGACCTCCGCGAGGCCGGCCGCTCCGTGGTCCTGCTCGAGGCGCGCGACCGGCTGGGTGGTCGCACCTGGTTCCGCGAACTGCCCGGCACCGGCGTCAAGGTGGAGTACGGCGGCACGTGGTTCTGGTCGGAGCTGCATACCGGGCTCGCCGCGGAGATCGCTCGCTACGGCGTCGTCGTCCGTCCGGCGGAGACCGTCAGCTCCATGGCCTGGCTCGCGGACGGGCAGCTGCGATCGGGGCCGGGGGTGTTCGCGGACCTGCAGCGTGCGCTGGCGCCGTTCGATCAGATCTTCGACGAGGTGGCGTCGCGGATCGAGGTCGCATGGGACGTCGATCGGAGCGCCCTGCGCGATCTGGACATGCCGGCGGCGGCGTGGATCGCCGGCCTGGGATTGTCCACCGAGGCCGCCGACTTCCTCATGGCGTACACGGCCGCGATGGGGGGAGGCGATCCCACGCGACTGTCGGCGTTGGGCATCCTCGCCGACGCCGTGCTGCTCGGATATCGCTTCGACGAGGCGTTCGAGAGCGTCGGGGAGTCGTTCGC
>JBBQVZ010000185.1:0-5274 GCA_038211015.1 Actinomycetota bacterium
GATGTCACGGGTCATGACGCGGTCCAGCAGCCGACCGGCGTCACGTCCTCGAACGATGTACTTGTAGAGAGGGGAGATGTCGACGACGCCGGCCGCCTCGCGGATCGCGTTGTACTCGATGTCGTGGAAGTCGGCGTAGACGGCCGCGCTGTGGTAGCCCGACCACTCGCCCCAGGCGAGGTGCGAGTTCAGCTCCGCCTCGCGCGGGAAGAACACGGTACCGACGCTCACGGGGACTCCATCGCCATCAGGCTGGCTAGGGTAGTCGACGCTCGATGGGCACTGTCGCGACGAGCATTGACTGAAGGTCAGGAGTTATCGCGTCGCCCGATAGTGCCGCGATACCTCAGACGCGTACCGCTTGCCGACGACGTCGGCGTGCTGGGTCAGCCACTCGCTCAGGAGGCGTCGTCCGGTCGCGGGACCGTCGGTGACGACCAGGTTCGCCATCAGCCCGCCAAGCTCGTCCTTGGTGACGACGACGTCGTTCACGAGCAGGCCGACCACCCTGGCCGTTGCGAGCACGCCCGCCGCCGGCACATGGACGATGCGGGCGTTGGTGCCGATCGCTTCCGCGATCAGGCGAACGAGCTCCTCGAACGTGAACGTCTCGGGTCCCACGGCGTCGATCACTTCGTCCTGAACACTGCGTCCGGCCTCGACACAGATGTCGGCCACGTCTTCGACGGAGACCGGTCGGACCCGGTAGGTGCCCGAGCCCGGTATCCCGAAGACCGGGAGCCGCCGGAGCAGGTAGGCGACGTTGTTGATCAGGATGTCCTCCTTCCCGAAGATCACCGTGGGACGGACGATCGCGTGGCTGAGACCGGAGTCCCGGATCATCGCCTCGATCGCCGCCTTCCCCCGGAAGTACGCGAAGGGGGAGTCGTGCGATGGATTCGTGATGCTCACGTGCACGAGACGTCGCACGCCCGCATCCACTGCTGCCCCGATGAGGGTCGCGGTGTTGCGCACCGCCCGGTCGAAGGTGATCTCACCATGAGGGAACCGAACCCAGTACGTGTTGTACAGCGTCGATGCGCCGGCGAGGTGCTCTGCGAGCTTGCCTCGATCGTCGAACTCGTAGGGGGCAACGCTCACCCGGTCGCCGAACGGGTTCGGACGGTGGGGATGCCCGGTGAGCGTGCGCACGTCCTTGCCGCCCGAGAGGAGACGCTCGGTGATGTACTTGCCGGTGTAACCGAACGCTCCGGTCACGACGTCGAGGTCCACGCGCCTATCCTGGCCTTGTGGCCTCCACACGGCAAGAAGGGAACCCACCCGGAGGTGGGTTCCCTTCTTCGACCGCTTCGCTCGGTCAGCGTTGCGGTCGGTGCGTGGAACGTGTTGCTAGACGGTTGCCGGCACGCCTTCGAGGAACGCGAGGGTCCCGACGTGGCTCGACTTCAGTAGCACCTTGTCGCCGAGGTTCTCGCGGATCCACGTTGCCGCCACGGTCTCTGAGGCGAGAGCATCCTCACGCGTGTTCCAGATGCTGATCGACAGGCAGTTGTTCTCGCCCATGTCGGCCAGCCCGTAGCGGATGAACCCGGTCTGCTCCTCGAACTTGGGGAGCAGGCTCATCTTCGCCTTGTCGGCGATCTCCTGGAACGTGCCCTTGCTGATCGTGTACTTCGCGATGCGTACGTACTCCATGTGTGTCTTCTCCTTCGATCGGGAATGGCGATGCCCCTGCGCTGAAGGCCAATCTGAGAGCCAGATCGAGAGCGAAAGCCCGCTCGGGTTATCAAGCCCACGCTGAGAAACCAGCGATGGGGCAAGTTCGGAGGCGGATCCCGTGAGTTCTCTGCTTCTCCCCTCACTGACGGAGTTCGCGTCCACCTCCGACCCTATACCCCTTTCGCCCACGATGACCACGGTTCTTCGCGGTCACGCGAGTGAGGGCGTCCGGCTTCACATCGGTAGGACCATCGACGTAGGGCTTAAGACCAACGGCGGGTTGTGTGGGCTACGCCGTTCAGCCTAGCGTCCCAACTGTTGGCGATGTTAGCGCCCGAGGACTTCCCGTCGTACGGATTGCGCCACCGACTCCGAGTGTGGCTCTATCGGCGACGTCGCATGAGGTCACTGCGCCGTCGCAAGATCGACTACGCCCGATTTCAAGGTGCTCGACCAACCATCCACCGCGCCTTGGCGGCGGTCCTCGTGCTCGGGAGCAGCTTCGCCTGCTTGGCGATCGTGTCAGTGATCCTCACGTTACGAGCGTCCGGAAGTCTCGAACATTCTCGGTCGACACTCGACCAAGCTCGAGCCGAGCTGGCCGAGGGTTCCTTCGCTCAGGCGGCTTCCACCTTCGAGGAGGCTCGAGCCGAGTTCGACGCCGCACGCGACACGATGCATCACCCGTTCGTGTCGATCGCGGCGTCGATCCCGTTGATCGGCCGCACGCCAGACGCCATCCGCGATGCCGCTGAGGCTGGCCTCCTGGTGACCGCTGCAGGCGAGGGTCTCTCCTCTGCAGTTGGGCGCCTCCGTGGTGGCTTGGAGGCGTTGTCCCTATCCGGAGAACGGATCCCCGTCCGAGCGCTGGAGGGACTCCATCCGGCGGTACTGGACGCCCTTTCGAAGGTCGAGGACGCCGAACGATTGGCCGACACTGTCGCGACGACGTTCGTTCCGTCAGCGATCGCTGACGCCGGAGACCAACTCAGGAGCGCGCTGCACCGATCCGTAGCTGCGCTGACATCCGCAGACGCGATCCTCAGAGCCCTACCGGAGTTCGCCGGGATGGAACGTCCCCATCGCTATTTCCTGGTGCCGCAGGATCCCGCCGAGCTCCGTGGTACCGGAGGGTCGTTCAGCTATTGGGCGATCCTGAAGATCGAGCGCGGTCGCATCTCCCTCCAACCCTTCCACTACATCGACGAACTGCCCGGCATCGACCGCCCAGTGTGGCCGAGCAAAGGTCTCGAGGCAGCCTATGGCTCGGTGAACGCGGCGGGAGATTGGGACTTCGCGAATGCGCCTGCGGACGGGCCCACCGCAGCCGGATTCATCTCACACCTGTGGGAGCAAACCGGCAACAAGCCGATCGACGGCGTCATCATGATCGACGCGCACGCCTTGGGTTCCCTGCTCGAAGCCACCGGCCCGGTGCGGGTAGGCGGTCTCCCCTTCGCCTTGACGAGTGACAACGTCGTGTCCTTCGTAACGAATGGTGCATATCTCTTGCCGGGTGGCGGGCACGTGAGGCGCGGCTACGTAGGCCTCGCGGGCCTCAGGATCTTCCAAAGCTTCCTGGCGGAGGCGAAAGGGTATGCGGCCATCCGATCGCTCGTCGATGCGACGGCGGGAGGTCACATCCTGCTGAACGCGACCGATCCAGCGCTCCAAACCGACTTCCAGATCGCGGAGGTCACCGGCGCCATCGCCCCTGCGTCTGGCGACGATGTGTTCGCGTTCACGATCAACAACCTTGCCGACAATCGGGTGGATTTCTACGTCAGTCGAACGATCAACTACGACGTGACGCTCTTGCCTGATGGACAAGGCCGCGCGACGGCGAGCGTTACCTTCGAGAACGACAGTCCGCTAGACCCGGCGACGAAGGGTCTCGAATCTCTCCTGCTGCCGCATGCAGGCCCGGCCGATCTGGACCCTGGGGAGGCGTTCGAACAAGCCACCATCAACTGCGGCCGCCGATGTCGGCTCACAGGGTCGACTGTCGATGGCGACGATGTCTCGATGACCGCTCACGTTGTCCGCGGACTGCAAACGGTGACGGGCACGTTGCGGACGCCCCCGCAGGGATCCAGCACACTGACGATCGACTTCGATCTGGGAAACGTGTGGCACGGCGATGGAGCGCAAGGGACATACGCGTTGTCCATCCCGACACAATCCGTCATCGTGCCCACGGTGGGAACCGTCACGATCCATGCTCCGAGCGGAATGACCATCGCGGCTGCGAGCACCGGCATGCTCACCAGTGGTTCTACAGCCACATGGCGCGGCTCGATGTCCGATGTCCTCGCTCTCCGGGTCCGTTTCCAGCGGAGCACCCTTGGACGGATCTGGTGGGGCCTGAAGAGCCTCCTCTAGCTCGGGCCGGACATGCCAGCGTTGTCCTACTGAACCGCCGGAGATCAGCGCTTGAGATCGCCGGGCGCTAGATGACTCTTGGGATCTCGGGCAGCCCTCTCTTCGCGCGAGTCTCGCGTGTCCACTCCGCGGCGGCGGCATGGATCGCCTGCTCTAGCCGCCACGCATAGGCTTCGGTCTGCGTGTGAGCCGCGATCGCCAGCCGCCCGATCAGGTCCCGGACGTCTTCCTCCGAATAGACGGTCTTCGCGCCCTCGACTACTCCGTCCACGGCTGCCACCCCCCCCTTCGGGTCGGCTGGGCGATTCCTGCTTAACAGAGAGCCTAGACCGGTTGTCAACATCGACAAGTGTCCGGTCAACGATCCCCTGCCCAGATCCACATACCTCTGACCTCAGGTCAAAGGCCCTTTGGGTGTGGGTTAGGAGCCCCGGCTACTATGCGATCGGCGCATCCGGCGCCACCGACCTCGGGCTCCGAAACGCCTAGATCGGGTCGAACTGCTCCGAGGAAGAGGCTCAGGTGGCGAAGCGGTACGACGCGGTCGTGATCGGGGGAGGCCACAACGGCCTCACCAGCGCCGCCTACCTCGCGAAGGCCGGCAAGAAGGTCCTGGTGCTCGAGCGCCGCCACGTGCTGGGCGGCGCCGCCGTCACAGAGGAGATCTTCCCCGGGTTCAAGTTCTCGGTGTACTCCTACGTGGTGTCGCTGCTCCGCCCGGAGATCATCCGCGAGCTGGAGCTCCCGAAGCACGGACTGGAGATCCTGCCGCTCGACGGCACGATCACGCCGCTCGACGACGACTACCTGTGGCGCGTGAACGACCACGGCACCACGATCCGCGAGCTCCGCCGCTGGTCGAAGAACGACGCCGAGGCCTACGAGGAATACGGCCAGCTGATGGCCGAGATGGCGCGCTTCATCAAGCCGATCCTGTCGATCGTGCCGCCCGACCCCGGCAAGCTGAACCCCATGGATTGGCTTCCGCTCGCCGGACTGGCGAGGGGTTTCAAAGACCTGCCGATGCGTTTGCAGACCACGTTCATCCAGCTGATGACGATGAGCGCCGCCGACTTCCTTGACCAGTGGTTCGAGACGGAGCCGTTGAAGGCGACGATGAGCGCGTCCGGCATCATCGGGACGTTCCAGGGACCGCGCTCGCCCGGGACGGCATACGTCCTGCTCCACCACTACATGGGTGAGATCGACGGC
>JBBQVZ010000186.1:0-5273 GCA_038211015.1 Actinomycetota bacterium
CGTTGCCGGCCGTGGCGCAACCCGCGAACAAGGCCGCGACCACGACCGAGGTGAGAAGCTTCTTCGTCACCGGCACCTCCAGGACCCTCTCCTTACAATGGCTGACGTGCGCTCGCAAGCTTTGGTTCGCGTGACTTCCGATCCGCTCTCCGTGGACGAGGCTTTGGCCTCGGTCGCCGACGACGGCGCGGGCGGCACGTGCGTGTTCGTCGGAACCGTCCGCGACCACTCGAAGGCGGGGGACGTGACCGGTCTGCGCTACGAGGCATGGGACGAGTTGGCGTTGAAGCGTCTCCACGAGATCGCCGCCGAGCTGTCCGAGAAGTGGCCGATCCGGAAGGTCGCCATCCTGCATCGGACCGGCGACCTGGCGGTCGGCGAGGCAAGCGTCGTGATCGCGTGTTCGGCGCCTCACCGGGGAGATGCGTTCGAGGCCTGTCGCCACGGCATCGAGCGGTTGAAGGAAGACGTCCCGATCTGGAAGAAGGAGGCGCTCGTCTCCGGCGACGAGCATTGGGTGATGGGCAGCTGATGGGGCGGGATCTCGCGATCGATCTCGGCACTGCGAACACGTTGGTCTACCGGCAGGGCGACGGCATCGTGTTCAACCAGCCCACGGTGGTCGCGCTGCACGGTGGCACCGGCAAGGTTCTCGCGATGGGCGACGAGGTGTGGGATCTGATCGGCGGCGACTCGGGCAGCGTGGTCGCCGTCCGGCCGCTCCGGGCCGGGGCGATGACCGAGTTCGACATCACCCAGCGCATGCTCGAGGTCGTGGTGAAGCGTTCGATCGCCACGCGCTTCCCCAGGCCCCGGGTGCTGGTCGCGGTCCCGTCGATGAGCTCGGAGGTGGAGAAGCGCGCGATCGAGGAGGCCATCCGGTTCGCCGGCGGCGGACGCAACGTGACGTTGGTCGAGGAGCCGCTCGCGGCCGCGATCGGCGCCGGCCTGCCGATCCACGAGCCGATCGGCAACCTGATCGTCGACATCGGCGGCGGGCGCTCCGAGATGGCGGTCGTGTCGATGGGCGGCGTCGTGAGCGGGCGCTCCGTCGCGCTCGGAGGCTTCGACCTGGACGCCGCGATCCAGGAGCACATCCGCGAGCGGTACGGCGTGGCGATCGGCGAGACCGCGGCTGAGGAGATCAAGATCGCGATCGGCTCGGCGTTCCCCAGCTCGACGGGAACGGCCGCCGTCGTCACCGGGCGCGAGCTCGCCGGCGGGGACACGGTCGAGGTGAAGGTGACCGAGGACGAGATCCGCCAGGCGATGTCGACGACGGTCCGTGCGATCGCCGACACGGCCCGCTTGTGCCTGGCCGAGGCGCCCCCCGAGCTGACGCATGACATCCTGGAGACCGGGATGTTCCTGACGGGCGGAGGCAGCATGTTGCGCGGGTTGGACATGCTCTTGGCGCAGGAGTGCGAGGTGGCCGTCCACTCGACCGAGCGCCCGCTCGAGACGGTGGTGATCGGCGCCGGGCTCATGCTGGAGCACCTTGCCGACTACCAGACGGCGTTCCAGCTGGTGCGACGCCGATAGTCTTCGGCTACGAGGCGTAGTCGTTGATCAGCTTCGCCACGAGTGAGCCGCCCTGGTACAGCGAGAAGGCCAGGAGCGCGGCGGCGAGCGTGACCGCGATCAGCAACCCGAGGACGCCGACCGTTCGCGTCTGCCACGAGCGCCGGTCCACCCCGATCGGCACGTAGGTCCTGCCGTCCTGCGTCGTTGTCGCGTACGTGGTCGCGTAGCTGTAGCCACCTGAGACGTCCGGTGGCTCGGGCAGGAAGCCGCTGCCGCCCTCGATCGAGGCGTCGACAGGCTCGATCCGGCCGCCGCGAAGCGTCAGCCAGTACACGAGTGCGCCCGTGACGAGCGCCGCGAGGAACACGATCACATAGGCCATGGAGTCGTCAAGCGCGAGCGTACCGCCGAACGCGCCGAGATGTTCGCAACGGCTCTCGCGTCACGCTCCCGTACGATGGCTCCTCGCCATGTCACGAACGAAACGCTTCCTCTCGGGGTTCATCCTTGTGCTCGGCCTGGGGATCGCGTTCTTCGCCGGGTGGGCGCAGCTGCCGTACTACTCGCTCGGTCCCGGCCCGGCGCGCGAGGTGCAGCCGCTGATCCGCCTCAGCGGAGCGCAGGAGTATCCGTCGCAGGGCAAACTCATCATGACGACGATCAGGTTCCACAGCGTGAGCGCGGTCGGGTTGCTGGTCGCGTGGCTCGATCCCCACCAGGCCGTGGTCTCGAGGGGGTCGCTCTATCCGCCGGGGGAGACGGCCGAAGAGGAGACCCAGCGCTCCCTCTCGCAGATGGACCAGAGCAAGATCGACGCCACCGACGTGGTGCTGCGCCGCCTCACGGACTATCCGAAGGACCACGGCGACGGGGCGCTGCTGGAGTTCGTCTATCCGGGGTGTCCTGCTGAAGGTGAGCTCTTCGCCGGCGACGTGGTCGAGTCGATCAACGGAACGCCGGTGCATTCGGCCGACGACGCGTCTGCGGCGCTCGATGCGGTGCCGATCAAGGAGCCCATCACGTTCGAGGTTCGCGCCGGCGGGGAGACGCATGAGATCACGATCACCAGGGAGCGGTGCCTTCCGGACGTCGCCGAACCTCGGATCGGCATCAACCTGATCGACCCGTTCCCCTTCGGTGTGCAGATCTCTAGCGGGGACGTGGGCGGACCTTCCGCGGGGTTGATGTGGTCGCTCGGCCTCTTCGATCTCCTCACGCCGGGCGACATGACGGCGGGTCTGACGATCGCGGGGACCGGGACCATCGACACACGAGGGGGGGTTGGCCCCATCGGCGGGATCGGGGACAAGGTCGTGGCCGCGGAGCGCGCGGGAGCCACCGTCTTCCTGGTGCCCGCGGACAACATGCAGGAATTGAGCGACGTCGACACGGGGGATATGGAGCTGATCTCCGTCTCGACGTTCCAGGAGGCGCTCGACGCTCTCCAGGGACTCGGCGGCGAGGGCACCGAGGTCGATCCGGCCCTGGCTTAGCATCAGCACGGCGTTATCCACGGCATGCGTTAGGCTTGGCTGCTCGCGGCGAGGCGCCGCGTGGGGGAGGGAACGAGCACCGACATGATGCGCGTGAGCATCCCGGCGGGAACCCGCCGGTGGCCGATCATCGTGATCGCCGTCCTCATCCTCCTGTTCATCGGCTTCACGGTGATGTCGGGGTTCTATGTCGACCTGCTGTGGTTCCGCGAGGTCAAGCTCTCTGGCGTCTTCTGGTCGGTGCTGCGGACGAAGGCGATCCTCGGTCTGATCTTCGGGTTGCTGTTCTTCGCGCTCCTCTACGCGAACCTCCTGATCGTCCGGTGGCTCACGCCGACGACCAGGATCCTCACCCCCGAGCAGGAGGCGGTCGACCGGGTCCGTCAGAGCCTGGAGCCTTACCTGAAGTGGCTGATCCCGCTCGCCGCAGCCGCTCTCGCGCTGGTGGTCGGTATGGGCGTCTCCCGTCAGTGGCAGGTTTTCCTGCTATGGCGGAACGGCTCTGGGCTGAGCTTCGGCTCGACCGAGCCCATCTTCAATCGCGACCCCGCGTTCTACGTGTTCTCGCTGCCGTGGCTCCGGTTCGTTCAAGGATGGCTGTTCTCCTCGCTCGTCGGTGTGACCCTCATCGTGGGGATCGCGCACTTCGTGTGGGGCGGGATCCAGCCGCAGGCGCCCGCGTTCGCGGACAAGGTGGATCCGGCGGTCCGCGCGCACCTGTCGGTCCTGCTCGGCCTGATCATGTTGACGAAGGCGTGGGGTTACTACATCGGGCGGTTCGACCTGCTGACCTCGCCGCGAGGCGTCGTCGAGGGCGCGTCGTACACGGACGTGAAGGCGCAGTTGCCCGCGCTGAACTTCTTGGCGATCGTCGCCGTCATCTGCGCCGTGCTGTTCCTGGTGAACATCCGCGTTCGCCTGTGGAGCCTGCCGGTGATCGCGGTCGGCCTGCTGGCGCTGGTGTCCGTCCTGCTCGGGACCGCCTATCCCGCGTTCGTGCAGCAGTTCAGCGTCAAGCCGCAGGAGCAGCAGAGAGAGTCCACGTACATCGGGTACAACATCGAAGGGACGCGTCGAGCGTTCGGGTTGGACAAGATCACGTTATCCGAACGTCCCGCAGACACGGTCGTTTCGTCGGACGCGCTCCAAGAGAACGACGCCACCGTGTCCAACATCCGTCTGTGGCGCCCGACGGTGCTGCTGGAGAACTTCCAGTCGCTCCAGCGGATCCGCCAGTACTACGAGTTCCAGGATGTGGACGTCGATCGCTACAACGTGTCGGGCGAGCCGCGTGTCCTGATGGTGTCGGGCCGGGAGATCAGTCAGAACGGCATCCCGACCGGCGGCCAGACGTGGCAGAACACGCACCTGGTCTACACGCACGGCTACGGCGCCATCGCAGCGCAGGTGAACACCGCGACGACCGAAGGCGCGCCGCTCCTGACGCTTAGCGATATCCCCCCAAAGGGAGAGCCGACGATCGACCAGCCCAGGATCTACTTCGGTGAGCTGAACGACGTGCCGTTCGTCGTCACCAACACGGGCACGAAGGAGCTGGACTACGAGGGCGCCTCGCAGGAGCTAGAGACGACGTACACCGGGACCGGGGGCATCCCCGTCGGGAACATCTTCCAGCGCGCGTTGTTCGCGTGGCGGTTCAAGGACATCAACCTGCTCATCTCCGGTCTGATCGACTCGGAGAGCCGGATCATGATCTACCGCGACCTCGCGCAGCGTGTGCCCAGGCCCGCGCCGTTCCTGAAGTTCGACGGAGATCCGTACCTCGCGGTGGTGGACGGAAGGCTCACGTGGATCTGGGACGCCTACACCACGACGAACGAGTACCCGTACTCGGAGTCGCTGAACCTCGAGGACGCCACCGGTGTTTCTGACCAGGGGAACATGACCGGCAGCGCGAACTACATCCGCAACTCCGTGAAGGTCACCGTCGATGCCTATAACGGCGACATGAAGTACTACATCTGGGACGCGGGAGACCCCATCGTGCAGGCGTGGGCGCGAGCGTTCCCCGACATGTTCACGTCGAAAGACGAGGCGTCCGCGGACCTGCAGGCCCACATCCGCTTCCCGGAGAACCTCTTCCAGGTCCAGGCTGCGCAGTTCGCCACCTACCACGTGACGGATCCTGCCGTGTTCTTCCAGAAGCAGGACGTCTGGCAGATCCCGATCGATCCAACCGTCTCGGGGAACGCTCCGACGGGTGCCGAAGTTGGCCCCTCGGGGATGCGCCCGTAC
>JBBQVZ010000187.1:0-5271 GCA_038211015.1 Actinomycetota bacterium
CACTGCACCAGCAAACCTCGTCGCCCTCGCTCCACGCCGACTCTCTCCGCTGAACCGTAGGCCCGCTTACCTCGACGGCTCCCAACAGCCACCGCGGCTTGCCCGCCCTCCGCCGGCTCGCACTTCAAAACGCTTAAGCACCGGAGTTCCGGGATTCCAGTCGGTTGTGACCTCGGCGCATCCGAGTCGTCGTCGTGTGCGGATACCGCTTGACCGCTTCGCGCGTCGGTGACCACGATGTCGGCACACACGGAGGTGGATGATGCAGCGGATGAAGTACGAAGAGCGGGCAGGCGGATGGCTTGGCTGGTCCATGGTGATGGTGCTGCTGGCGTGCGGCGACAGCGGCGGCTCGGGAGACGAGAGCGGCTTCACGAGCGAGGGCGGCGAAGTCACCGGCGCCGACTCGTCCGGAGGGGACGACGACGGGGGGGGCAGATGGCGAGCCGGTACAGTGCTCGGATGAGGCCGTCGAGGCGAACGCGGCGGCACCAATTCCCGGATGCTTCGGCTCTTCGGTGGCCGCACCGCCCCTCCCCGCTGCAGTCGGCGGAGCCATCGGCGTACCCGGCGCGGTTCTGTCCACGGATCCCGCTGAGGTCGGCGCGTGGACCCCTCTCATCGAGAGCGACCTCCACCTCGCGATCCACTCGGTCCACCTCCCGTCGGGCAAGTTCCTGCAGTTCGGCGGGCACGGTGAATCGGACTGCGAGGAGCAGGCTGACTGCGACAAGATCGTGTGGTACCCGCCCGAACCTTGCTCACCCTTCGTCGTCGGAAATGGCAATTGCGAGGTCGAGTTCGACATCGCGCCGACGACTCCCGAGATCGAGACCCACGTCGAGGTGCCGGAGCAGACGGAGCTGTTCTGCTCGGCGCACGTCAACATCCCTCCGGGCACCGCTGCCGAGTTCGCCGAGCCGCTGGTCTTGACCGCGGGCGGCCACTTCAGTGGCAACAACGGGATCAATGCCGCGCGGACGTTCTCCGAGTCACTCCCGTCCTCCGGGGTCCCGGTGTCCGGTGACTGGACCTGGACGGAACTGGACGACTTCAGCCAACGGCGGTGGTACCCGACGACGACGGTCCGCCCCGACGCCCGCACCGCGGTGCTGGGAGGCTCGACGGTCCAAGACGTGTTGTGCGACCCAGGCGACGGGTTCGGCCTGTCGTGCGTCTGTGATCCGATGGATGAGTGCGACGACCCCGAAGTCTCCCCGTGCGCCTACAGTCAGATTTACGCAGAGGACCTCTGCAACCCGAACTGCGAGATCCTCGGGGTCGCCCGCTGCGCGGCGGTGACACAGTACAACGACACGGTTGAGATCCTCGACCGCGACCCTGGCGGTGGGTTCTCGTGGGACCGGTACGAGAATGCCCTCATGGGCCGCACGACGCAGTACCCCTTCATGTTCGTCCTGCCAGATCTCCCGCACTTCGAGACCTACGGCTGGAACCTCGGCGGCAAGCTGCTCTACGCCGGTGCGGAGGTTGCAGCGGTGAACGCCTTGGATGCGTGGATCTACGACGACACCGCGATGGCGCCGACCATCTCCCCGATCGGCGGCACCTCGTGCACTGCCGGCAGCTCCGCCGTGATGCTTCGACCCGGGAAGGTCATGAAGTTCGGCGGTAGTTCGGAGCCGAGCCGGATGACCGAGATCCTCGATCTGACGGATCCAACCGACGAAGATCCGCAGTGGCGCCGCGTGGGTCCGACCGGGGTCGCGCGACGGTTCTCCACGGGGTTGCTGCTTCCCGATGGCACGGCGCTCGCCACGGGCGGCACGATGCGTCAAAATCAAGGCGACACCGATCTCGGAGACAACAATCCGACGGGGATCCAGGGTGGCGGTGACGAGCGACATCACACGGTGTTCACGACCGAGCTCTTCGACCCCGACCCGGCAAGCGAGACCTGGTGCCGTCTGGCCGACGTGCCGCCCGATCCTGCGAGCCCGATCGGGCTCCCCACGATGCGAGGCTATCACTCGCAGTCGTTCTTGCTGCCTGACGGCCGCGTGTACCTCGGCGCCAGCGGGCGCACCGGCGGGGGCGCGCTGGATCACTTCAACTACCAGCTGTACTCACCGCCGTACCTCTTCTGGGGCGAGCGACCGGTCATCGAGGCAACTAGCGGTTTCGCGACCACCGGCACGACGCTCGCCCTCACGCGGACCGGCACAGTACCGGTCAGTCGCGTCACGCTGGTGAAGCTGTCGTCGGCGACGCACAACTGGGACATGGAGCAGCGCTTCGTCGAGCTCGAGAACGTCGAGGTCTCCGCCGGATCGATCACGGCCGACATGCCGCCGTCGACATGCTATGCGACGCCCGGGCCATACATGGTCTTCGCGATCTCCGACCAAGGGGTGCCGTCGATCGGACAGTACGTGCAGGTCAACGGTTCGTGCGACGCTGCGCTCGAAAGTAGTGACCCGCCGATCGCCGAGTTCCAGCCCAGGGGAGTGAACACCCAAGGTGAGACCAAGCTCGTCGCGAGCTGCAGCTCGTCGAGCGTGCCGCTAGAGCTGCGCGACTTCGGTCGCAGCATCGACGAGTTGTGCGACGCGCTGGGCGGTTGCCCGCACTCGGGGACGATCGATGTGGCCGCCCGGCTGGTGGCGAGTGACTCCCAGGCGGTACCGCCTGCCGGCCTGACCCTCGACACCGGCGTCATCACGTTCTCCGGCGGTCACGGCACATTCACCGAGCCCCTGCGTCTCGACGTCAAGAGCGGCAGCTGGTTGTCCAGCGTCGACCTTGGCAGCGGCGATCACGATCTCGAACTATGTGCGACCATCGCGGGCGTGGACGCTTGCATCGTACAACCGGTTGGCATTCGCGCGTTGGCGGGATCACGGGCCAACCCCTTCGGCTATCGCCTCGGGACGATCGAGTCGCGCTTCGAACCGATCGGCGGGCTTCCGTTCACGCGCCGCCTCATGCTGTCCGACAACGGCACAGAAACGGTGGCGCTTCCTGGCGGATTTCGCTTTCCGTTCTTTGGGACACAATACAGCACGCTCTACATCGGGGCGAACGGGGGGATCCGGGTGACCCCAGGGACCGTCGGCGCGGTCAACACGTCGCTCCCGAACGCGGCCACCAACGCGCCGCACATCGCGCCATGGTGGGACGACCTCGACCCTTCGGCCGGCGGCCAGGTGCTGTGGAGGCACGCGGGCAAGAAGATCGTGGTCAGCTGGGAGAACGTGCCGCACAAACTCGGCCCCGCAAACGACCGGCTCTCCTTCCAGGTGCACCTTTGGGACGACGGGCGCGTCGAGATGCACTACGCGGACCCCCAGGTAGGAAATTCTGCGCTGGACTTCGGTGCCAGCGCCACAGTCGGCATCCAGCGGCCTGGTGGCACCAATGCGTTGACGAGCGGCACCAACAACGCCGCATGGTTGGCGGCAGGTGCGCGCGCTGCGGCGTACGATCTGCGTGGCTGCATCGCGGCGGACCTCCGCGCAGTCGACAGCATGCCGTGCGACGTCGTCCTCGATGCGAGCTCCGCGCTGAACGCGACGACCTGCGAGGTTGGGCCGATCAATATCCCCGTCCCCAAGCTCGCCACGACGTGTCGCGTCGAAGCTGATGCCTACGTCCAAGGCGAGGTGACGAACTCGACCACGCGCAAGGCGGTCGTCGCGGGGCGGGCAGTGCTGGGCGCCGGCAGCTATACCGTGCGATGGTGGGTCCACGGCGATCACCCCGGTGCCCGTGGCGAACGGCTCTTCGGTCCGATCGCCGGGCCCTTCACGCAGGCACTCACGCTCACGAAGCGCTGCGAGAGCATGGCGGTGTCGCAGTGATCGACAGGCCCACGCGGAGGTTTGCGTTGCTCGCTTCGCTGCTCGTGATCGGGGCCTGTAGCGACGGGGATCGCGAATCGGATGGTGAGGCGTTGGCGCGGGATATCGTGGGTGCACGACTGGGTGTCTCCGGGCACGGCCTCCTCGTGCGAGACGACGGCGTGGTGACGTGGGGCGGAAGTATCTACGGTGCCCGTGGTGTGCCTGATCCCCTGAACGTGTCGATGACGGTGCCAGCGCGCCCCGATATTGGCGGACCGAGTTCTGCCGTGGTCAGCGTCGGGGCCGGGAGGGACCACAGCTGCGCCGTGTTCGAGGACGGTCGTCTCCAATGCTGGGGCCGCAACGACTTCGGTCAGCTCGGCCTGGGCGACACCGAAGATCGCGGCGACGAGCCGGGCGAGATGGGCGACGCGCTACCGTTCGTCGATCTCGGCGACGGCGTACGCGCGGTCGCGGTGACCGGGGGCTTCAAGCACACCTGCGCATTGCTCGACGACGGTCGGGTCAAATGCTGGGGGTCCAACGGCAGCGGCGAGCTCGGCCAGGGCGACACCGACGCTCGCGGTGACGAACCGGGCGAGATGGGCGACGCGCTGCCCCCCGTCGAACTCGGGGACGGACGTCGCGCGGTCGAGGTCGATGCGGGCGGGGCCCGTGTCTGTGTGGTGCTCGACGACGGCGCGGTGAAGTGCTGGGGGCACAGCTCATCCGAGTCGTCCGCGCTCGGGCGCTCCGACGTCAGCAACATCGGGGATGAGCCCGGCCACATGGGCGAGGCCCTGCCGGAGATCGACCTTGGGTCCGACGCCCACGTGGTCACCATCAGCGCAGGCGACAATCACACCTGCGCGGTGCTGCGCGGCGGCGGCCTCAAGTGTTGGGGTCAGGGCAGCCAGACCGACCCTTGCCCGCACGAGCCCACGTGCGTGTACCCGCGGCCGCGCTTCGAGGGCGGACGACTCGGGTATGGCGACATGGAGCGGCGCGGTGCCGGCCCGCAGATGGGGGACAATCTGCCGCTGGTCGACGTCGGCACCACGCAGCGGGTCGTCGCGGTCGACGCCGCTGCGGTCCACACCTGCGCGCTGCTCTCTACCGGGCACCTGAAGTGCTGGGGCGCCGGGGGCTACAACAAGCTCGGCGATGGCGGCGGACTGGACCTCGGCGACCAGCCCGGCGAGATGGGCGACGCGCTGGCGACCGTGGACCTCGGTGTCGGGCGCACCGTCACCGCGTTCGGGTGCTGGACGGTCGGGTGCTGCGCGCGATTGGACGACGACGGCGTCAAGTGCTGGGGCGGCAACGGCCCGAAGGACGCGGACAACGACTACCTGACGGGCGATGCATTGCCGTACGTCGAGCTCCCCGAATAGCTCGCCGCCCACGCGCTGCCCCTCACCCGCACGCCGGGCAGGCGATCCGTCCCTGCGCCGACGGTGCACAGCGC
>JBBQVZ010000188.1:0-5233 GCA_038211015.1 Actinomycetota bacterium
AACCTCTCGTCGACCGCCAAGACGGCGGCCTCCGCGTCCATGTCGAACGTGACGCACAGCGCCGCCCGTTTGCCATCCGGCCACGGGAACGTCGCAGACGTCACGCGGCACCCTCCCCGACCCGTCTCGCAACGGCGAGCAAGCACACGAGCTCGAACGCCACGGTGGCCGCGGCGAGGGACGTGAGCTCGGCGTGGTCATACGGCGGGGAGACCTCCACCACGTCGGCCGAGACGAGGCGGAGGCCGGCGAGACCCCGGAGAATCATCAAGAGCTCCCGCGAGTTCATCCCACCGATCTCCGGCGTCCCCGTCCCCGGCGCGTGTGCCGGGTCCAAGACGTCGATGTCGATGGAGACGTAGAGCGGATGGTCCCCCACCCGTTCGCGGATCGCCTCCACCACTCCGTCGATGCCGAGACGCTGGACGTCGTCGCATCGCACCGTCCGGAACCCGAACGCCGCGTCGTCCACCATGTCCTGCTGGGCATACAGCGGACCCCGGATACCGACGTGCATGGACGCGTCGTCTCGGAACAGCCCTTCTTCCGCAGCCCGGCGCAACAAGGTCCCATGGGTGTAGGGGGCTCCGAAGTACGTATCCCACGTATCGAGGTGGGCGTCGAAATGCACGAGTGCCACCTGGCCGTGTCGTCGGTGCATCGAGCGGAGGATCGGCAGGACGACCGTGTGATCGCCGCCGATACTGACGACGGAGCCTGCCAGCTCCTGGAGCTCATCTGCTCGACGCTCGATCTGGGAGATCGCCTCGTCGATGTCGAACGGGTTGCAGGCCACATCTCCCGCGTCGGCAGCCTGGACCTCGGCGAAAGGCTCCATCTCGTATGCCGGGTGGAACTGTGGGCGCAACAGCCGCGAGGCCTGACGGACCGCGGTCGGCCCGAAACGCGCTCCCGGCCGGTAACTGACGCCGGAATCGAACGGGATGCCGAGGATCGCGACGTCGCAACTCTCCACGTCGCGGAGCTCGGGCAGACGGACGAAGGTCGACGCCCCCGCGTATCGAGGAACGATGGTGCCGCTGACGGGCCGGAGCGTTTCCCTTTCCATGCCCCCCGCTTCCAGTGCTCGCGGCTCCCCACCGCCGACGCGGCGAGACTAGCGGCGGTTCGTGGGGCGGGGGTATCCTCCGAACGAACGAACTTGACGACGACACTTTGTGACCTCGTTGCTCAGCCGCGGCTGCGGCTTCGCCTGGTAGCCGGCCCGGGTGAGGAAGACCGCGAGGTACGGAGCGTCCACACGACCGACCTGCCGCAACCCGGTCGGTACGTCCTTCCCGGCGAACTCGTGCTCACCAACGGCCTCTGGCACGCGGACGTGCCTGCGGACACATGGATCTCGGAGCTCTCCCAAGCCGGAGCGGCGGCGGTTGGCTTCGGCCTCGGGACACCGCATGGAGCGATCCCTGAGGACGTGGTCAACGCGTGCGAGCAGCGATCGATGCCGTTGATCGAGGTTCCTGAGGACCTGTCGTTCGTGGCGATCTCCGATGCGGTTGCCGCGGCGCTGGCTGAGGACCATCGGTCGGTGCTCCGACAGCATCTGGAGCGCTCGCGGACGATGCTACGGGGTCTCTCGGAATGGCGCGGGATCGAGTTCCTCCTGGACGTCCTCCGAGACGAGACGGGGTTGGATGCCTCGCTGGTCAGTCCGAGCGGACGCGTGCTGGCCGCCGCCGGTCGACGGCTCTCAACGGAACAAGCGCCGCGCGCCGCCACGATCGCCCGTCGCCAACGGCTCCCCTCCGAGGTGGAGGCCGGCCTCACGGCGTTCGGGTCGAACGGCCACTCGCGACCCGTGACGCCCATCCTCGTCGTGTGGGCGACACCGTCCGATATAGACGACGAAGCCCGTATCGTGATCAACCAGGTGACCGACCATGTCGCGCTCGAGAGCGGTTGGCGCCGCGCCGAGCGCCAGACCCACCTGGGCATCGCGCAGGAGCTCGTCGAACTCCTGCGGGCAGGGGGTCTTTCTCCAGAGGGTTTCGCAGCGAGGGTCGTCGCGGTCGGGCTCGATCCGGAACGGCCCATCACGATGCTCGCGTTCGCGCACGACATCGGCGAGGTCGCCGCGGCCCTCGAGGCGGTTGGTGGCCTCTTCACGCTCGCTCCACAGGCCGACTCCGTGATCGCGGTCGCACAGCCACCGGGGGGCGACGCTCTCGGGCCGGCGGCGTCGGCGATCGCCGACATGGGCGGACAGCCGACGCTCGGCGGAGGGAGCTCGGGTGTGGGCGCTACCGAGGTCGCCAGATCGTTGAACGAAGCCCTCGCGGCGCTCGATCTCGCCCGGGGCAGACCGGATGGCCACCGAATCGTCAGTCATCGCGACCTCGGATCGCACGCGGTGCTCCTCGCCCTCATCGATCCCGGGGTCCTGAGCGACTTCCGCGACCAGGTGCTTGGCCCGGTCGAGCGATGGGACCTCGACCACGGAACCGAACTGCTGCACACGCTCCGCGTGTTCCTGTTGAACGGAGGCCGATGGCGCGCCACGGCGGCGCTCCTGCATATCCACCACAACACCTTGCGGTACCGGATAGGGCGCGTGGAGCTGCTCACCGGACGTCACCTCGATGAGGTCGCCGACAGGCTCGACCTGCAGATCGCGTTGGGCGTGCCGAAGTAGCGGTACCGTGCGCGAACCGTAGCCGCTAGGGTGTCCTGACCAGCGACGGAGGGGTTGTGCATTCGTGGCTCGCAAGAAGGGCTCGCCGGTCAGCGTCCAGGACCGCAAGGTCATCGGGGGCCTCCTCCGGGATATCCGGCGGGCGGCCGGCTACCGGTCCGTCGAGTCCGCGGCAGCCACCAAGGGGTGCCCCGCGTCCCGCCAGACGATCTACGCGTACGAGCGAGGCGGGCTCGTGCCGTCGCTCCCGCAGTTCCTGGAGTTGGTGGAGTTCTTCGTGCTGAAGGCGCCGATGCCGGACGCGCCGGGGGCCAAGCCCGGGACCGACCTGCGGGCGCACGGGGTGGCCGCGGTCACGCGAGCGTTGACGCTGCCCGCGTATCACGTGACCCAGGCGCGGGACCTCGTCGCCCGGATGCAACCCGACGTCGGAGCCAGAGCATGAGCTCGCTGACGGCGATCGACCACGTGGGCATCGCCGTCGACGACCTGGAGGCAGCGGTCGAGCACTACCGCCGAACCCTCGGCGTGAAACCGATCCTCCGCGAACGCGTCGCCGACCAGGGGGTCGAGGAGGTGCTGTTCGCGGCCGGCGGCTCCTACATCCAGTTGCTGGGCGCGCTGGGCTCCGACACGCCCGTCGGCAGGTTCCTTGCGACGAACGGCCCAGGCATCCATCATGTGGCGTATCGCGTGACCGACGTCGCGTCGACGCTCGATCAGCTGCGACGCGAGCAGGTGCGGCTGATCGACGAGATGCCGCGGCCCGGCTCCCGCAACACGCTCATCGCCTTCGTGCACCCCAAGTCGATGGGCGGCGTCCTCGTGGAGCTCGTCGAGGAGCGCTAGGGAAGATCCTTGAGGCCCGGTTCCGGGGCCTGCACCAGCACGGCGACGTTGCCTTCGGGGAGCGCTCCGTCGCCCATCAGCTGATGGACGTGTCCGACCTGGTCGTACGGGTAGGTCTCGCCGAGGGTCGTGCGGACCTTGCCGTCGATCACCATCTGGTTGAACGCCGAGGCCTGCTCGTCGTTGAACAGGTGCGAGCCCTGGTATCGCTTCTGCATGTACCAGAGGTAGCGGACGTCGATCATGGTGTCGTAGCCGCTGGTGCCCGCGCAGATCACGATCATGCCCCCGCGGTCGCAGACAAAGTTCGACGTGGGGATCGTGTCCTGCGCGGGATGCTCGAACACGATCTGCGGGCTCTTGCGCTCGCCGAGCACGTCCCAGATCGCCTTGCCGAACGCCTTCGCGCCGTCGAACCACGCCTTCCACTCGGGTGAGTCCCACGCCGGCGGGACGCCCCAGTGGGTGAACAGTTTGCGGTTGACGTAGCCCTCCGCGCCGAGCGTCTCGCAGTATTCGCCCTTCTCGTCGCTCCCGACCACGGCGACCGCGCGTCCACCCGCGTTCACGACGAGCTGGATCGCGAGCGAACCGAGCCCGCCTGAGCCGCCCCACACCAGGACGACGTCGCCGGGTTGCACGGTGTTCGGCGGCCAGCCGAACAGCATGCGGTAGGCCGTGCTGCCGGTGAGCGTCGGCGCCGCGGCTTCCTCCCACGTGAGGTGCTCGGCCTTGGGCAGGCACTGGTGGGCCTGCACCTTGGTGAACTGCGCGAACGATCCCCAGCACGTGTCGTAGCCCCAGACACGGAACGAATCAGCGAGCCCGGGGTCACGACCGGCGAGCACCTTCGGATCGTCGGGATCCCATTGGCCGGCGTGCACCACGACGCGGTCGCCGACCTTCACGTTCGTCACGTCGGAGCCGACCGCGTACACGATGCCGCTCGCGTCGGAGCCGACGATATGGAAGTCCGTCGGCTCCCCCCAGCGCGCCTGGGTCTTCGTCACGTCGACGGGCACACCCCTTGCGGCCCAAACGTTGTTGAAGTTCACGCCCCCCGCCATCACCATCACGAGCGCGTCGAGTGGACCCAGCTCGGGGACGTCGATCACCTCGTCCTGGATCGACTGCTCGGGCTCGCCGAACCGGTCGGGGCGGACGACCTGCGCGTGCATCTTCGCAGGGACCTCACCGACCGGCGGCAGCTCGCCGATCTCGAACAGCTCCTTGCCCATGGGGTATCACCCTTCGCATCGATCGGACGGTCGGGTGAACCCTACAAGGGCGGACGAGAACGCTACATGTCGGGGCGATCGGGCGAGCCGTCAGGAGCCGACGGCAACGCCGAGCCGCCCCCGAAGCCACCGCCCGTGAACCCGGCGGGGCCCGCGCCGCGTCCGCGCTTGCGCGGGCGGAACGACGAGTTCATGTCCTCCACGCTGAACGCGCCCGAAGCCTCGCCGGTCGTGGCGTATCGATACAACGCCGCGTTGAACACGCCGGAGCATGCGGCGCCGATCGCCATCAGCCCGCCGATCGAGACGACCAGCAGCACGATGCCGACCGGCGGGATCGCGGCGGTGACCAATGCACCGATCAGCACGATCGGGATCCCGATGATGATCACCGCGAGGCTGATCGTCGCGTTGCCGATGAACTGCTCCCCCCAGCGTTCGCGGAAGATCTGGCCCGAGCGCTTGATCGACTGACCGACGCCGACCGGCTCGA
>JBBQVZ010000189.1:0-5049 GCA_038211015.1 Actinomycetota bacterium
AGATCCGCGGCGTCCGCCTCCAGCCCCACCTCCTCCCGCAGCTCGTCGAGCGCCGTCGCGGCGAAGCTCCCGCCCTCCTCGGCGCCGCCGCCGGGCATCGCCCACTCTCCGTTGTCGCGACGGAGACCGAGGAGGATCCGCCCCTCGACGTCCTCCACCAGGACGGTCGCTCCCGGCCAGAGCAGCAGATCGTGCCCGACCTTCTGCCGGACACGCCAGAGCGAAGACCCTTCGAAGCTCACGGCGCTCAAGGCTCCTTCGTCGCGGCGGAGCGGTACGCGATGATGTGGACCTTCTCCACCGTCAGCAGACCTTCGCCGACCATCTCGTCGAGGATGGGCAGGATGCGGTCGATCTGTTCCTCCGTGTCGACGATCTCGATGAGCACCGGCAGGTCCGACGACAGGCGAAGGATCCGGGTGGTGTGCACCCTTGACGTCTTCCCGAACCCCTCGATACCGCGGACGACCGTGGCGCCCGCCAGTCCTTCCTTCCGGACCCGTTCGACGACAGCCTCGTAGAGAGGTTTGCCGTGCCAGCTGTCCGATTCGCCGATGAAGATGCGGAGCAGCTTGCCTTCGCCTTCCATCTTCATCTAGATCGCTCTCCCCACCGTCATGCCCGCCCACACGGCGAGCAGGCCGAGCACCACCGTCTCTGCCACGTTCAACGCAGCGGTGCGCAGAGCCCCGTCCTCGATCAGCCGCACCGTCTCGAACGAGAACGTCGAGAACGTGGTGTATGCACCGACGAAGCCGACCATGAGCGAAGTCCGCAGGGCCGGTGATGCGGCGATGCGCTCGGTGAGCACAACGAAGAGGAACCCGAGCACGAACGATCCCGTGACGTTGATGACGAATGTGCCCGAGGGAAAGGAACCCGGGAGTCGATGGCTGATCAGTCCTTCCAGTCCGTACCGCGAGAGCGCGCCGACGGCCCCCGCCAATCCGATCCCGACGATCGTTCGCACCGACAACCTCCTCATGAGCGACGCGTAGGAGCCATCAGCCGATCGGCGGTTCGGGCGAGCTCCATCGCCCTCGCGAGCAGGCCCGCGCGGACGCGAGTATATGCAGGTCATCGCGTACGACCTTTCCCCTATACTTCACGCGTTCCCGGCCCCTAGGGCCGGGTGAGAGGCTCGCTCCCACACATCTCGAGGAGGTTCGATGCACGGCGTCTTGGCCCAGGAGAGTGGCCCGATCCAAGCGGTATTCGGGTCGTTCGAAGACAAGTCCCTGTGGGTGATCCTGGTCATCTCGCTAGTGGCGCTCGTGTTCGCGTACTACCTGGTTCGCGAGGTGCTCGCGGCTCCTGAAGGCACCGAGAAGATGAAGGAGATCGCCAAGGCGATCCAGGAGGGCGCGAAGGCGTACCTCTCGAGGCAGTTCCGAACCCTCGGCATCTTCCTCGGCCTGCTGACGGTCCTGCTCTTCTTCGCGCTCCCCGCGCCCGAGAACGCGGTGCACTCGGAGTTCGCCATCAAGTTCGGGCGCTCGCTCGCGTTCATCCTGGGCGCGGTGTTCAGCGCGACGACGGGCTACGTCGGCATGTGGCTCGCGGTGCGCGCGAACGTCCGCACGGCCAACGCGGCGCGGGAATCGGGCCTCAAGATGGCCATGCGCATCGCCTTCCGGTCCGGAGGCGTGGCCGGCATGTTCACGGTGGGCCTCGGTCTCCTCGGCGCCACCGTCATCCTCATGATCTACAAGCAGGACGCCACGAGCGTGCTGGTGGGCTTCGGTTTCGGCGGCGCGCTCCTCGCCATGTTCATGCGGGTCGGCGGCGGGATCTTCACGAAGGCCGCCGACGTCGGTGCCGACCTGGTGGGCAAGGTCGAACAAGGCATCCCTGAGGACGACCCGCGCAACGCCGCGACCATCGCCGACAACGTGGGCGACAACGTCGGTGACTGCGCGGGGATGGCGGCCGACCTCTTCGAGTCGTACGAGGTTACGCTCGTCGCGTCGCTGATCCTGGGAGCCGCGGCCTACTCCGGATCGGAGATCGGTGCGATCGCCGGCGTGATGTTCCCGCTGTTCGTCCGCGCCGTGGGCGTGATCACGTCGATCGTCGGCATCATGTCGGTGGCCCCGCGGAGCGAGAACGAGCACGGCATGAAGGCCATCAACCGAGGGTTCTTCCTCTCGGCGATCATCTCGGCCGCCGCCGTTTTCGTGATCTCGAACATGTACATGCATTCCTTCAAGCCGGGCTTCGCGGTGGCGTTCGGCCTGATCCTGGCGAGCATCATCCAAGTGCTCACCCAGCACTTCACCGACACGAAGCACCGTCCCGTCCAGGAGATCGCGGAGGCGACGGTCACCGGGCCCGCGACGACGATCCTGGCCGGGTTCTCCGTCGGTCTCGAGTCGACGGTGTGGTCGATCATCGTGATCTGCGGCAACATCATGGCCGCGTTCCTGCTGGGCAACACGAATGCGGAGCGCCTCTACTTCATCGCACTCACCGGCATGGGGATGCTGACCACCGTCGGCGTCGTGGTTTCGATGGACACGTTCGGCCCCATCTCGGACAACGCGCAGGGCATCGCCGAGATGTCCGGCGAGTTCGAGGGACGGCCGGCCGAGATCCTGGGTGGGCTGGACGCCATCGGGAACTCCACGAAGGCCATCACCAAGGGCCTCGCGATCGCGACCGCCGTCATCGCTGCCACGTCCCTGTTCGGGTCGTTCGAGGAGGCGCTGCGCGGCGCCGGGTTCGACTTCAGCGGGATCCGGATCGATCACCCCGACGTCCTGGTCGGGCTACTCCTCGGCGGCTCGGTCGCGTTCCTGTTCTCGTCGCTCGCGATCCGCGCGGTCGGCCGAGCCGCGGGGCAGGTCGTGGTCGAGGTCCGGAACCAGTTCCGCGACCATCCCGGGATCATGGACTACACCGAGAAGCCGGACTACAGCCGCGTGGTCGACATCTGCACCAAGACCTCGCTCCGCGAGCTGATGACGCCGGGCCTGTTGGCGGTGCTCTCGCCGGTCATCGTCGGCTTCCTGCTGAAGGGCGAGGCCCTCGGGGCGTTCCTTGCCGGATCGATCCTGACCGGTCAGCTGCTCGCCGTGATGCTTTCGAACTCGGGCGGCGCGTGGGACAACTCGAAGAAGTACATCGAGGAGGGTCACTTCGGAGGCAAGGGTAGCGACGCGCACACAGCGGCGGTGATCGGCGACACGGTCGGCGACCCGTTCAAGGACACCGCCGGCCCCGCGCTCAACCCGCTGATCAAGGTGATGAACCTGGTGGCGCTGCTGATCGCTCCGCTGGTCGTGACGCACGCCCCGGACACCGCGCTCCGGATCGCGATCGCCGCTGTGGCCGTCGTCATCCTGGCCGTGATGATCTACATCTCGAAGTCGCGCAAGTCGGAGCTCGAAGACGATATCCGACGGGCACACGCGGCATGACCGCCAGGTAACGCCGGAGCATGGGCGTCTTCCGCCGCTTCTTCGACAAGCTTTCGGAGAGCGACGAGCTGCGCCATGCGGCCGAGATCAGGTCGTGGTCGGAGAAGATCCCGGGCACCGTCCGGATCGCCGAAGCGCCGGCGCGGCAACGCGTTCGGATCGCCGGCGTCGTGAAGCGGCTGACCGTGTTCCCGATGGAAGGCAAGGAGTCCCTGGAAGCGCTCGTCTCGGACGGCTCGGGCGAGGCGCTCCTGGTGTTCATGGGGCGTCGCGGCATCCAGGGGTTCACGCTCGGCACCCGCGTGGTGGTGGAGGGGGTGCTCGGAGACGATCGGGGCGTCCCGCGCATGATCAATCCGCGGTTGGAGTTCAGCGCCTAGATCGAGTCACGATATCGAGCGGCTCGCGTTGAAGGATGCGCTCTCGATGGCCGAACGCCGCATCCTTCGGGCGTTCTCGGATCAGCTTGCGCTGGTGCTTGAGCGCGATCGGATGCTGCGCGTGGGCGACGGACGCGTCGAAGCTGCCGATGTGAGACGAAGGTCTGGCGCTTAGAGCGAGGCGGCGCCGTCGATCGCGGCGCGCGTGGGCGGCGTGGCTCCCGCCATGCCGTCGCCCACGATGGCCGTGCGCAGCGCCGACTCGGACGTCGGCGACGAAAGGGCCACTACCTCGTCTCCGGGCGAGAAGACCGTCTCGGGCTGGGGGATCACGACATGGCCGTCCCGAAGGATCGCCACGACCGCGGAATCGGGAGGGAGACAGAGCTCGTACAGAGGGCGTCCGACGGAAGGCGACACGTCCGGGAGGGTCATCTCGACGATCGAGATGCGTCCGCCCTCGAGCCGGATCAACCGCACCAGGTCGCCGACCGTCACCGCCTCCTCCACCATCGCGGTCAGGATGTGAGGAGGCGAGACCGCGGCGTCGACACCCCATTGCTCGGTGAAGAGCCATTCGTTCTTTGGGTGGTTCACGCGCGCGAGCACGCGCGGAACCGCGAACTCCTGCTTGGCCAGGAGCGAGGTGACCAGGTTGTCCTCGTCGTCTCCGGTCGCGGCGACGACGACCTCGGCCTTGGACAGTTCAGCCGTCTCGAGCACCCATGGTTCGCACGCATCGCCCAGGATCACGTTGACCTTCGGCGCCCACTCTCGCGCCTTCTCCACGACCTCGGGGCTCTGATCGATCAACGTGACGTCGTGTCCGCGATCGGCCAGGTCGGATGCGAGGTGGCGTCCGACCGCACCCGCGCCCGTGACGACGACCCGCATCAGTGCAGCCCCCCCGTCGACGGTGGTTCGAGCGCCGAGTCGAGGAGATCCATGCCGTCCTTCGCCATGATCACGCCGAGGTAGTCGCCTTCCTGCAGCGTCGAGTCGTCCATCGGGATGAACCCACCTCCACCTCGGGAGACCGCAGCGACCAGCAGCTGACCGGGGACGTTGATCGATGTCGCCGGCTTCCCGACCAAGTGTGCGGGCACCGGCACGCGTGCGCGGACCAGATCCCCACCGCCCAGGCTCTCGCGGAGCTCGTTCCGGTCGTGGAACAGCATCAGTTGGATCTGTTTCACTCCCCACTTGGTGGTGGCGACGGTGGGGATGTTCAGGCGCTCGTAGATGTCGGC
>JBBQVZ010000190.1:0-5035 GCA_038211015.1 Actinomycetota bacterium
CTGCCAGGGGGAAGCCCCTGAAGTCGCGCGGGTCTCGCGCGCCTATGCAGGCCGGGTCGAGTTCCTGGGTATCGGCGGTCACGACTCCGCCGACGCGATGCAGGGGTTCGTCGACGCGTTCTCGATCGGGTTCCCACAGGCCGTTTCTGAAGACGGCTCCCTCTGGGTACGCTTCGGCGTTCCGTATCAGCCCGCCTGGGTCTTCGTGAACGACGACGGCACCAGCCAGGTCGTTCACGGAGCGATCCCGGAGGAGGAGCTGAAGGGGTTGCTGGACCGCTTGATCGACGCGTGATCGATCTCGTGCTGGGCTCGGCCGACTGAGGGTCGGTGCGCTCGACCGCGATTGCCTCTCGGGTCGCGACGATGGTGACCCCGAGCCCCAGACGCGCGGGCGTAGCGCATCAAGCACGCTGGACGTGGTGCAGCGGAGGGACCGAAGCATGAGCCCGCCGACCATCCCTCGTGTGGTCGGCGGGCTCGGCGCGCCGCGCTCCTATGGCCTTTTCTTGGGCATCACCCGGCTGGCGGATGGATAGCGGCGCCGCGCCCCTTGTGGTCTGGAAGAGTAACGACCGTCACGGCCATGCACACTGGTGTCCGAGACCGAGAGTGGGAAGGAGCGGGGATGTCACTACCGGGAACGACGGGTGGGTACGGATTCGGGCCGGGCGAGGGCGAGGCCCTCTGGTTCAACGGCGGACTGGGCGTGCTCAAGGCGACCAGCGACCTGACCGGCGGGCGCTTCGCCGCGATGGAACTGCTGGCGCCCAAGGGATTCGCTTCACCGATCCACATCCACCGAGCAGAGGATGAGTTCTTCGTCGTCCTCTCAGGCGAGGTCCGTGTCCAGCACGGTGATGCGGTGATGGAAGCCGTGGCCGGCTCGGTCGTTTACGGGCCGCGCGACGTCGCGCACGGATTCCATGTCGATTCGGCGGAGGCCAGGCTGCTCTTGTTCTTCGGGCCCGCGGGTGTCGAGGGGTTCTTCCGCGAGGGAGGGAAGCCTGCCGGATCCCTCGGACTGCCACCTCCCGATGAGCAGTTCCTCGATCGGCAAGCGCTCATGGAGTTGGGCAGCCGCTTCGACCAGGAAGTCGTTGGTCCGCCGTTGCCGCCGAGGGAGTGACGCTCTCGAACCCTATGGTTCCGCACCGAACGCGCGGAACGGCTCCGGCTGGTAGTCCTCGAGAGCCGAAGCCCAGTCCGGAAGCGCCTGGCGAACGACCTCATCATCCGCCAAGAGCCAGCGGAGGTGCCGGAGCGCGTGCTCGATGACGGTATCCACCTGGATGTCGGAGGGAGCCGCGAGCGCGCCTCCGCGAGCCAGCGCGCCGCGGAGCACCGGTTGCTCGACGAGGTGCGGGCTGGGTCGTCGGGGGAGCTCCACGACGGCGAGGTAGGTCAAGATCAGTCGATCATCGACCACGCGCCAGGACGTCGAATGCGCCACGACGGGGCTCAGCCCGTACCGTGCGGCGGCGCCGACGACGACCGTGCCCGGCTGGCTCTCGGGTCCCCATCCGAGCAGGAGCGAGCCAGCGTGGATGGGCCGGAGCACGCGAGGGCTCCCATCCCGCAGGAAGATGAAGAACGTCTCGAGCGAGCGACCGGCGAACGCATCCGACCAGGCGACATCCGTCAACGGCGGGTCGAGCTGGATCAGTCCGTCGTCCAACTACGGCACCTCGACGGCGATCGCCAGGATCTCCTCCCGGGTGGATTCCACGCCGTGGGCCTGCCGCCCGTGCTCCTGAACGAGCGTCACGACCTCATCCTCGGTTCCCCGACACTGCCAGCCGCACATGCACGTGACTTCCTTCATCGATCCCTCCTTTCGAAAGGCATGAGCCTATGCCCTGGATGGGGCCCGATGGAGATCAGCTCGGAGGCTGAGAGGCCATCGGGCCGGGATCTCCGCCGCGGACCGCCGTCGACAGGCGGTCCGTGAAGAAGCGCCAGCCTTCCTCGTGCATCGCGGCGGTCTCCCCGTCCGGGAGCCCCGTGTGACGGAGGGACAACACCGTCCCGTCGCCCTCGGCCTCGAGTGAGAGCTCGACGGTGGTCGATCCCGGAGGCAGGTCGGCGTTTCCCTCCCAGCCCCATGTGAAGACCAGTCGGCGGGGCGGGTCGATCTCCAGGTACTCGCCGCGAGCGACGGTGTCGGCGTCCATCCAGACGCGGTACAGGCCCCCCGGTCGCGGATCGAGCTCGGCCTTCACTCCCTGCCACTTGACGTAGCGCTCGGCATCCGTGAGGAACCCGAAGACTTCGTCGGGAGCAGCCTCGAGCCGCACCGTGAGCTCAACGACGTTGTCAGCCTCCGTCATCGCTCTTCCACCGCTCGTTGGAGTCGACCGAGATCCTGCGTCCACATCTCCTGGAGTACCGATCGAAGGGAGCCGAGCGCCTGGAGATCTGCCCGGTAGTAGCGGCGGTTGGCCTCCCGCCGCTCCGTCACCAGGCCTGCCTTGCGGAGCACCGCGAGGTTCTGCGATACCGCCGGCCAACTGACGTCGAATCGCGACGCGATGTCCCCGGCCGACAGCTCCCGCTCCCACACCAGTCGGAGGATCTCGCGTCGACGGGGGTTCGCGATGGCGTCCAGCACCGCTTGCATGCTGGGTAGTTAAGCACATCCTTCAGGTTGACAACGAGCTTTAGGCATGCCTTAAATACGCGCGGCACGTTCGACCGGAAGGGGATGGAAATGAGCAGGGACATCGTCCACGCGATCGAGATCCACGCCGAGCCGAAAACCGTGTACGACACGATCGCGACCCGATCGGGGCTGGCGGCGTTCTGGACGCCCGACGTCCAGGGTGATGAGAACCTCGGCGGCGAACTGTCGTTCGGGTTCCCCGGAGCTCCCATGCGGATGCCGATGCACGTTGCGCGCCTGGATCCGCCGAACGAGGTCGCGTGGGATTGTCCCGGCGGGTACCCCTACTGGGAGGGGACGAAGGTCTCATGGTCGGCCCGACCCAGCGAGCACGGGACGAAGGTCGTCTTCCGCCACACGGGTTTCCCCGACGACGAGCCCGACGACGAGTTCGGCAGCGTCAGCCTCACGTGGGCGTTGATCGTGTCGCGGCTCAAGGAGGTCGTCGAGTCGGGCGGCGTGCCAAACCCAGCTCTTGCGTGAGCGCCTCACCCAGCAGTGGCGTCGATGTCATCACGGAGGTCGTGATCCAACGGCCCCGCGACGAAGTGGCCGCGTTCGCGGCCGATCCCGACAACGCCACCCGCTGGTACAAGAACATCACGTCCGTCGGATGGCGATCGCCCCCACCGTTGTCGATCGGAACGCGCCTCGGGTTCGTCGCTCGTTTCATGGGCCGCGAGCTGACCTATACCTACGAGGTGCACGAGCTCGTGCCCGGGGAGCGCTTGGTGATGCGCACCGCGCAGGGGTCATTCCCGATGGAGACGACGTACACCTGGGAGGACGGCCCAACCGGCGCGACGCGCATGACGCTGCGGAATCGCGGCACACCCTCGGGGTTCTCCAAGACCATGCGTCCGGCGCTCGCGGCGGCGATGCGTTGGGCGAACCGTAAGGACCTCGATCGACTGAAGCGCATCCTCGAGCAGAACTGAGCCGCGGTCCCGATCGCTCGGCGATCCGTCAGCGGATCGTGGCTCGCTCGCGACGAGGGTTCGCCTGCTTCGGCGGCAGACTCTTCGCGAAGTCCACGGCCGGGGCGATCCACGACACCAATGAGCGTTTCGTCTTGATCCCGGCCGGGGCAACGAGGACGAACCCTCTCGTCGGTCGGCCGGTGAAATCCATCTCCCGGGCGTGCGCTCGTCCGAGTGCTCGCTCGTATCCTCGGCTCCCACGCGGACCATCAACTCGTCGCCTGAGAGCTCGAGCTGCACTCACGATGACGGTAGCGCCTGGGGGGTCAGGGATCTAGGTGCCGCGCCAGCCCTGCAGCCGGCCGTTTCCCACCATGCGCGGAGCGGCACGTCGTCGTCTGAGGGCATCCAATGCCCGATCGCGCTCGCGCCCGCTCCCAGGAGCTGCGCGCGCACCGGCGTGATCGTTCCGAAGAGCTCGGGCGGGATCCGGATGTTGTCGCGCGCGCGCACCCACCGGTACGTGTATGCGTAGAACAGCGCCTTCCTGGTCAGCGACGATCGGTTCTCGCCCCGCATGTGCCACAGGCGACGATCGAACACGACCGCGGTTCCGGGCCGCGCGAGGACGGGAACGGCGCCGGCCAGATCGTTGTCGTCGTCGGCCGGTCGCTCCAGGGTGTCGCGCAGATGCGAGCCGGGCAGGACGGAGAAGTTCCCTCGCCCCAGCTCGCCGACGTCCGACAGGAAGTACGCCACCTTCACCGACATCCGCGGTCGGGGTGCGTCTCCAGGTCGAGGTTCTGAACGCCGCCGTCCTGATGCCACATCCACCTCCGTGGTGACGGTCCTTGGACCGGTGGGTGCACGTCCAGGTGGCAGTGATGCATGAACACGTTCCAACCGAGCAGATCCACCACGAGCCGCAGGATGGGCTCGTGGTCCAACAGCTCGAGGAAGAGCGGGTCGCGTCCGACGAACGCGAGCAGGTGCAACGGATCGGCTCCCGCGACCGGGGGAGTATCGCGATGCGCCGCCCAGACCCGGTCGACCGCGTCGACGAGCCGGGAGACGTGAGACGCGTCGAGAGCGTCGTCCACGACCAGGTAGCCGTCGCGTTCGAACCGTTCGCGCTGGACGTCGGTCAGCCCGACCAGCCGAGCCTCCCTAAGCGCCATGCATCCCCCTCGCCTCTCGACGGCGCGTGCCGACGCGGACTACTGACCGGTCGAGGGCGCGGAGGGTTCCTCAGATCGTGGCGGGAGCGCGGCGGTACTCGAAGTGGTTGCCGTCGGGGACGATGAAGCTGCCGCCCCAGATGAAGCCGAAGCGCGCCATCGTCCGCACGAGGCGGGGGTCCTGATCGGGGACCTGGCCGTACGCGTTGCCCTCGAAGTTGCAGTCGAACGCGATGCCCCACGCGTGGTGGGAGAGCATGGCCGTCGGATCGCGG
>JBBQVZ010000191.1:0-5025 GCA_038211015.1 Actinomycetota bacterium
CGGATGTCCGTGTAGTCGCCGGAGGGCTGCCACGCAACGGCCTTGTCCATGGGACCGATCACTCCTAGAGCGTACGCTCGAACGTTTCCGCTAGCCTACCGGACGTGAGCCGGTACCTGGGCGCCGCACCCGGCTTCCTCGTGGCGGTCGACCTCCCGCCGGGTCCCGCATGGCTGGAGGTGGTCGAGGACCTCTGGGAAGCAGAGACCGCCATCCTGCCTCTCGACCCGCGCTTGACCGACCGGGAGCGCCGGACGATCGTGGACCTCGCGCGCCCGGCGTCCGTCGTCACCATCGGCGACGAGGTGCTGTTCGCGGATCCCGCCCCGCCGCAACCCGGTCACCTCGGGCTCGTCGTCGCCACGTCCGGCACCGGCGGCGGTCCGAAGCTCGTCGAGCTCTCACGGTCCGCGATCACGGCAGCCCTCGAGCTCTCGTTCACGGCCCTGGCTCCGTTCGCCGGCGGCGCGGCGCTCGAGCGATCGGAACGCTGGGTGTGTTGCCTCTCGCCCGCGCACATCGGCGGGATGCTCGTCCTGATGCGACACGTGGTCACCGGTGCGCCCGTGACGGTCCTCGACCGGCTGGGTCTCGACCCGCTCGGGTCGATCGACCCGCTTGAGGCGATGCCGGACGTTCCCGTCGGCGCGCACGTCGCGCTCGTGCCGACCATGCTCCGTCGTCTGGTCGCCGCAGGAACCGACCTCTCGCGGTTCGGCATCCTCCTGGTCGGAGGCGCCGAGCTGGACGCCGGTCTCGCGCAACAGGCAACCGCCCAAGGCGGCCGCATCGTGTCGACCTACGGCCTCACCGAAACCTGCGGTGGGATCGCCTACGACGAGCGGCTCTTCGACGGGACGCGAGCGCGCATCGCCGCCGACGGCGGCATCGAGCTGCTCGGTCCCACGATCATGCTGGGCTATCGCCACGATCCCGCCGCCACGGCGGCCGCGTTCACGCTCGACGGCTGGCTCCGCACCGCCGACGCAGGCGACGTGCTCGAGGACGGGCGCCTTCGCGTGGACGGTCGTGCGGACGAGGCGATCCGGACCGGCGCCGAGACCGTGTGGCCGCAGGAGGTCGAGATCGCGCTCCGCGATCATCCGAAAGTGCTGGACGTCGCCGTGGCCGGCAGGCCACACCCGGAGTGGGGCAAGCAGGTCGTGGCGTTCGTCGTGCCGGTGGCGATGGACGATCCACCCGGCCTGGAGGAGCTCCGCGCGCACGTTGAGGGGCGGATCGCGCGGTTCAAGTCGCCGAGTGCGGTCGTGCTGATGACCGATCTCCCTCGCACGGCGTCCGGCAAGACCCGTCGCCGGGAGCTGCCGAGCTGACCGCCGCGAGACATACGAAGGCCCGAGCCCGGGAGGGGTGGGCTCGGGCCTTCGATCTTGGCGGGATCGCCGAAGGGGGTTGGCGATCCCACGATGCGGCTACCGCTGCCGAGGCGTCCGCTTGGGAGTTTTCGGCGCGTCGTCCGGTAGGGGTTGATACCCACGAACGGGTAATGGCCGAAAGTCTGAGTTCGCAGTCACCTCCTAGAAGTCGATCCTCGGCGAGCCCGATCCGGTGATCGTGGCGTTCGAGCACGCGTTCCCGGCGGCGTCGTACGCGCCCGCCGACGCCTGCCACGTGGCCGGCGTCGCAACCGTGACGAGGTTCGTCGTGCCGCTCGGCGTGCCCAGCACGATCGTCACCGTGTTGCCCAGCATCGTGATCGCGGATCCCGTGAAGTCGCGCATGCCGGGAACGTAGTTCTGCTGCAGGCGAACGATGCCGAAGTTGAGGTTGCCGGCGGGACCTCGGACGCGAAGCCGGTCGTTGTTCCCGGCATTCGTGATCCGAACCGTCACCGTGGTGGGCGAGCCGCCGTTCCAGCCGGTCAGGAGCGATTCGGGGTCGATGGGTGCGTTCCACGTGTACGTGATGCTGTCTCCCTGCTCGGCCCGCCCGATGGTTCCTCCGATCCGGTTGGCCGACGTCATGTTGACGGGAGCCGGTCCTGTGTTGTCGACGATGACGGTGAACCCCGTCTGGGTCTGTGAATGAACAGGTACCGCGATGTCGCCCATCGTGAAGGAGTAGGTCCGTGTCCCGTTCGCCATCGGGTTGATCGCAGTGCGCGCCGCGCTCCGGTAGTTGTAGGGAACGCCTTGCGCGGTGAACGCTCCGGCCACCATGGCGACGGCGGCGCCTCCCGTCGAGAACGCGGAGACATCCGCGGCGACCGTCCCGACCCCCGCCGGCGGGTTCCCGCCGTCGTCGATCTGCGCGTAGACGAAGAACTGCCCGCCTTGGCGGATGGATCCGGCGAGATAGCCGACGGACTTGGCGACCACGGTGCGGGTGATGTGCGGCGGCTCCCAGTCCGCCGCCGCGACGAACTGGTTGACGCCGTCCGTGGTCAGGGCGGAGAAGGCCGCCAACGCGCCCGGGCCCACGCCGAGCACCAGGCCGAGGCCGACCGGCACGACGAGCCACGGCCGACGCCACGGCTTCATCGGGCGACCTCCGTCCGACTGGTCGGCCGCCACCGGTTCGGCCGCCTTCGGTCGGCGCCCGAGTCGGGTGCGACGGTCTTGCGGTGCGCGCCGGGCTCGTGGGCGCCGCGTGGCCGCCAGATGTTCCAGAGCTCCGACATCCCGAGGATGAGCGTGGGCAGGACGATGAGGAGCAGGAGCCCGAACGTCGAGTGGACCCAGACCATGAAATAGCCCAGACGGGGGACGTGGAACGCGACCCTTCCGATCGTTCCGTCCTCGGGAACGACCCAGTGCTCCGTGTTCGAGTTCGCGTCGCCCTTCGTGACGAACAGCACCTTGTCCTTCAGCACGTGGATCTCGCGCACGCGGTGGGTGATCACGCGATCGTGCTCGAGGGGATCGCGGAACGAGACGATGTCGCCTACGCGCGCGTCCATGGGCGAGATCTGTCGAGCGACGACCACGTCGCCGGTGCCGATCGCCGGCTCCATGCTGCCCGACATCACCGTGAGGCTCTTCGCGTGGAAGAGGTTCGGCAGCCCGACCGCGAGCAGGAGACCGCCGAATGCACCCAGGAAGATCCAGCCCATGAGGAGCGCCGTCAGTCGCACGATGCGTTTCATTGGTTCTGGGCCTCCCACGTGAAGCCCACCAGGCCGGTCAGACCCTGAGCCGCGAACACGGTCTGCACCTGCACCGTGAACCGGTACACGAGGGTGTCGGAGGCGTTCCATGCGGTCTGGGCGCCAGGGAAGGCCTGGAGGCCGTTCGCCCATCCGGTCCGGGCGGTCTTGAACGCCTGGAGCGTCCCCGTGGGGGCGATCGTCGCCTGTGACGTGAAGCCCGTGCAGTTCGAGAACGTGGTCGCCGCCGGCATCGTCCCCTTCTCCACGGTGACGTTCAGGTAGGGATCGAGCGCCGAGGCCGCGGTCGTCGTGTAGAGCCGGACGGTCGCCGGGAGCGTGCCGGTGTACGTCACGCGGATGCAACGGACGATGGCGGGTGACGTCGGGAGCTGGTTGGTGACGTTCCACATCACGTTCCCCGCGTCGTTGTCGGCGATCGAGACCGTTCCCGAGGCGATGGCGTTCGCGGGGCTCGCGGTCGTCGCCGTGAACGCGGCGAACGTAACCCGGCCCGACGCGACCGCGATCAGCCCGGTCGTGATCAACGCGGCGAGGAGGCGTGTCGCGCGGTTCACGAGGCCACCTTGGTCACGCGGAACCCCAGGTCCACCTGGACCATCCTGCCGGCGTACCCCGGACCCACGTCGCCGGGGATCCATGCTTCGAGGCCGAACGTGCTCCACACGCCCGGTTTCAGGGTGACCGGGTCCTGGGTCCAATCGCGGAAGTCGCCGAGCGATCCACGGAAGAGCTGTTCGCCGTCGGGGCCCGTCAGCTCCACCCAGAGCGCCCTGTCGAGGCCGGGCGTGTCCGGGATCCCGCGCAGCCGGAGGAGGAGCGGGAACATCGTCTGGTCGAGGACCGTGAACCCTCCCGTGGCCGGATCCGACGCGGGCGTCAGGGTGGTCCCGGCGAGGACCCGCCCGGGATGCTTCACGGCGAGCTCGCCGATGGGCGCCACGACCATCGAGATGTCGGCGCCCAGGGCCCCCGCCCCCGCGGGGATCTTCGAGGCGCCGAGCACGGCGGCCGCAACGGCCATGCCGAGCATGAACCCGACGATCCGGATCCGAGTCGCGGTGCGTTGGTTGTTCCTCCGCCGTTCCACGTGGTCTACCGTCCTCCCGGGCGTGCCCTCCGAGGTGGGTTCGGGCGGGTCGCGTGGCGCGACCCGCCCGGGTCCCTCGATCTACTGGCGATCTACTGGTTCTGCGCCTCCCACGTGAAGCTGTGGACGCCCGAGGTCAGTCCGGCCGCCGCCGCGTTGTTCTGCAACGTCAACGTGAACCGGTAGACCAGCGTGTCGTTCTGGTTCCACGCGGTCTGCACGCCGGGGAACGCCTGGACGCCGTTCGTGAAGTTCGTCCGGGTGGTCCCGAAGTTGGCGAGCGTCCCGGTGAAGATGGAGCCACCGGCGTCGGCCACGAAGCCCGTGCAGTTGGGGAACGTCGTGCCGACGGGCATCGTGCCCTTGTCGATCACGACGTCGACGAACGGCCCGATCGCGCCGATCGCCGTCGTCGTGTACAGCCTCACCGTCGACGGGAGCGTCCCCGTGTAGGAGACGCGGATGCAACGGGTGACGGCGACCGTCGGCGTCGCGTTCGCGATCGTGTACATGGCCGCGTTCGCGTCGTTGTCCGAGATCACGACGGTACCGGCGGCGAACGTGTCCCCGGGGTTCACGGTGGTGGCCGAGAACGCGGAGTAGGTGCCGACGCCGGCGACGGTGCCGATCACGCCGACCAGAAGGAGCGACAGGAGCGCCTTCCGCCCCCGGCTCATGTGGTGGATCCTGCTCATGTTCCCCTCCCTTTCCGGTTCATCCCCCTCGGTCATGCCGAGGGGGTTCGGGCGGGGCGCGCATGCGGCCCGCCCCACGCCAGCCCAGGCGGGTTCTGGTTGTGCGCCACCCC
>JBBQVZ010000192.1:0-4990 GCA_038211015.1 Actinomycetota bacterium
GGCCCGAGCGACCTCACGGTAGCTGCGACCCTCCAACACCACCGCGTCCACCACGTACCGAGCCAGATCCATCGCAGACCCCCGTCATAGGTGTCCACGATGCTCCGACACAGGTGTCCACTATCTGGTGAACTCAGACACTCTAGCGCCCACCATCTTCAGGTCGAGCCAGCGGAACGAAGTCACGTTCGAACCGCATGTGATCCACCCCCTAGTATGCGCCCGGGTTCGCCAGCCTCACCCGGTAGAGACCTTCTCGCGCTGTTACGA
Organism: Actinomycetota bacterium; assembly: GCA_038211015.1. Taxonomy (GTDB): domain Bacteria; phylum Actinomycetota; class UBA4738; order UBA4738; family HRBIN12; genus JBBQVZ01. The sequence continues at coordinate 271 of JBBQVZ010000192.1, forward strand.
ACAGGGTCCGACCGTCGGTGCCGCCGAAGGCGCAGTTGGCCGGTATCCGTGGCACCGGGATGACTCCCCAGCGCGCGCCATCGGGACCGAAGACCTCGATGCCGCTGCCGGTCGCTACGAACAGGTTGCCGGCATCGTCGATCGCCATACCGTCGGGGCCGACGCCAGTGGTCACGAACATCCGAGCCTCCGACAGCGTGCCGTCGGCACCGACATCCATGACCCAGACGAGGTCGGCGGCGTAGTTGGTGACGTAGAGCACGGTCTCGTCGGGGGAGAGCGCCAGGCCGTTGGGTGCTTCCGTCGTATCGCCTCGCCGCTCCACGGTGAGTCCGCCGTCTGGGGCGATCCGGAAGATGCCGCGGAAGTCGAGTTCGGCAACGGCCATCCCGAATGACGGATCGGTGAAGTAGATCGTGCCGTCCGAGCGGACGACGATGTCGTTGGGTTCGTTCAGGGGGGTGCCATGGAAGCGCTCGGCGATCGGGGTCACGGTGCCGTCGCTTTCGGTGCGCGTCACACGACGCCCACCCGCCTCTGCGGCGATCAACCGCCCGTCCTCGTCGACCGCGAGACCGTTGGCGTAGCGGCTGGGCTTCCGGAACACCGTGATCTCGTCGTCGGCCGCGACTTGGTAGATCGTGTTGCTGTCGAGGTCGGTGAAGAGCAGGCGATCGTCCGGCATCCACTGCGGTCCCTCGGTGAACCCATAGCCATCGTCGATCAGTTCGACCTCTCCGCGCCCGGCCAATGGGTCGGACTCGGCGGTCGTGGTCGGCTGGGTGGCGGTCGTTGTGGGATCGCCATCGGCGGCATCGTTTCCACAGGCGGTGAGCAGCAGCACGGATGACACCGTCAGAACGAGCCTGGCTCTCATCTCCGTCGAGCTTCCGATCCTTGGAGCGGCGGCGTGCTCCTGTGGGTGAACCCTCCTCCAACCGTCCAATCGGATCGATCGGCGGTTGAGCGAATGTAGGTCGTGGCGATAGGGGTGTCGGTGTTCTTGGATACAAGGTGCCTGTGACGCTCAACTTGCCTCGAGGAGACGGTTCGACCTGCGATCCTCTTGGCACTCCGATTGACGCGGCCCCGGCCCGGTCCTACGGTGGATGCTGGCTGCCCGCCGAGGAGAGACGACCATGACCTCAGCGTCGCGTCGCCACTGGTCCCAGCTGATCCATGCCTAAGTCGTCGCGGAAGAGCGATACCGCCTTTGCGATCGTCCTCTTCACCGACATGGTCGGTTCCACCGCGATCGCGTCGGAGCTGGGCGACAGGCGGTGGAGGGTGCTTCAGGCCAAGCACCACTCGGTGATCCGCAGTGAACTCCGCAAACACGGTGGCAGGGAGATCGACACGGCAGGTGACGGCTTCTTCGCCGCGTTTTCCGAAGGCGAAGCTGCGATCCGATGCGCTTGCGCGATCCGGGATGCCGTCATGGACATCGGCCTGCTGGTGCGCTGTGGCCTGAACGTCGGGCAGGTCGAGATGAACGACGGGAAACCGACCGGGGCGGCCGTCGTGGCGGCGGCTCGGATCATGTCGAGCGCCGGAGACGGTGAGGTACTCGTCTCCAACCTGCTCCGAGAACTGATCCCGGGATCCAAGATCGAGTTCGCCGATGCAGGACTCCATGAACTCAAGGGCTTGGACGGCTCGTGGCATCTGTTCCGGGTCGTCGCGGTCGATGGTCCGTCGTTGGCCGCTACACCACCTGTCGAGGAGTTGGCCGCCCGCCGAACATCAACCGCCGACTCGACGATGGCAGGTGCATCGTCGACGAGCCGGACGAAGAAGCTCCTCGCCGGGGCCGCCGCGCTCCTCATCCTCGCCACGGGCATCACGTTCTTGCGTCGCGACAACGCCGGCGCGTCGACGATCACACCCGACTCGATCGGTGTCCTCGACCTCGAATCGGGCGAGGTCACCGAAACGATCGCCCTTGAGGGCCGGCCGGGTTCCGTTGCAGCTTCGGCGGACGCGGTGTGGGTGACCAACCCCGACGTCGGGACCGTCACGCGGATCGACCCAAGTGAGCGGGAGTTCCGTGGCTCGATCGAGGTAGGAGAGAACCCGACCGGGATCGCCGTCGGGGGAGGAGCCGTATGGGTCGTGAACAGCGGCGGGCCCTCCGTGTCGCGGATCAGCCCTGCCGCGGACTCGGTGGTGGACACGATCGCGGTCGGGAACGGCCCCGCTGGCATCGCGTTCGGTGAGGGGAGCGTGTGGGTGACCAACCGGTTCGACGGAACGATCTCGCGTATCGACCCCGACGGTGCGAAGGCAGTCAAGACGATCCCTGTCGGGCTCGACCCCCGAGGGATCGTGGTCGGCTTCGGCAGCGTGTGGGTGGCACTGGCCGGGTCGAACACGGTGGTGCGGGTCGACCCAGACACGAACTCGGTGATCCGGCCGATCGGTGTCGGGAACGCGCCCGGGTCCATGGCCGTGAGCCAGGGCCCGGATGCACTGTGGGTCGTGAACAGTCTCGACAACACCGTCATGCAGATCAGCCCCGACACGAACACGGTCGTCGACACCATCGAGGTCGGGAATGGTCCTGCGGAGATCGCGGTCGTCGAAGGGATCGTGTGGGTGGCGAACGAAGCCGACGGGACCCTCTCGAGGATCGAGCCTGGTCAGACACCTGTCCGCATGGACGTTGGGAGCGCCCCCCAAGGACTCGCTGGCGTTGACGGCGATCTGTGGGTCTCGGTCCGTGGGACGGCGACCTCGCATCGGGGGGGAACGCTGCGGTTGGTCTCATGGGAGGCCCGGCCCGACTCGCTCGACCCCGCGGTGAACTACGACAACTGGGGGGCCCTGCTCGGGCACCTGATGGGAGACGGCCTGGTTGCCTTCGAGCCGGTGGGTGGAACCTCCTCAGCGGTGGTCCCTGACCTGGCAACCTCCATCCCGACCCCGACCGAGGGCGGTCGAACGTACGTCTTCGAGCTGCGCCCAGGCATCCGGTACTCGAACGGCGTGGTCGTCGTGGCCGGCGACTTCCGCCGCGCGCTCGAGCGCGGGTTCCCCCTCACCCCTGACGTTCACCAGGCGCTGTTCGGCGGTCTCCTCGGCGCGGAGGCCTGCGGAAGCGAGCCCGGGACGTGTGACCTGTCCCGAGGCATCGTGACGGACGACGAGAGCGGCACCATCACGTTCCACCTGGCCGACCCCGACCCCGTCTTCCCCTACAAGCTCGCGCTGGGACGCGCGTATCCCGTCCCCCCCGGTACACCGGAAGAGCATCAGCGCGGCGCCGGCGTCCCGGGAACCGGGCCGTACATGCTGGCGGCGCCCGTGGCCGACAAGCGGGTCGTGCTCGTTCGCAACCCCTACTTCCGGGTGTGGTCTCCGGCGGCGCAGCCCGAAGGGTACGTGGACCGTATCGAGTGGGGGTGGAAGGTGTACGAGGATTGGGAGGATGAGTTGGCGGCGATCGACGCGGGCGAGGCGGATGTCGCGTTGACCTTGTACCGGTGGAGCGGCCTCGACGACGTCTTCGTCCAGTTCGCGGCACAGGTCCGGGCCGATCCAGTTCCCGGGGTCTACTTCTTGATGCTCGACACCGACTCACCTCCCTTCGATGACGTCGACGTGCGCCGGGCGGTGAGCCTCGCCGTGGACCGAGAGCTGATCGCGGCGACCTTCCCCGGAGGAGGGGTGCCGACCTGTCAGCAGATCCCGCCGAACTTCCCGGGATACGAGCCGTATTGCCCGTACACGGCGAACCCTGGCTCGAACGGCGAGGGGTCGTGGACCGGGCCGGACCTCGAGCGGGCCCAGCGGCTCGTGCGTCGTTCGGGCACGTCGGGCATGTCGATCGCCTTCGAGTACGTCGACGACTGGCCGGTCGGCCCGCCGATCGGAGAGCACCTGACCGAGGTGCTCGAGGAGCTCGGGTACCAGGTGACCACCACAGCTGTTCCGGGAAAGGAGTTACCGACCGACCGCTTCCAGATGGCGCTGCTGGGGTGGGGTCCCGCCTATCCGGCAGCCTCCACGTTCTTCGATGAGCTTCTCACGTGCAACCCGGCCTCTTGGGTCGCGTCCGGGTTCTGCGATCCGGAGATCGACGCCATGATGCAACGTGCGAAACTGCTGCAGCTCGACGACCCGGTCGCGGCAGGAGCGCTCTGGGCCGAGATCGATCGGGCGATCGTCGATCAAGCCCCGTTCGTTTGGCTCATCAACCCGATCGACGTGGTGATCGTCTCCGACCGCGTAGGGAACTTCCAGCGAAACCCCAACTGGGGGATCCTGCTCAACCAGCTCTGGGTCCGTTAGGCGTCGAGGCTCCTACTCATGACCGGTCTTCCGCTCCTGTCTCTCTTGAGCGATCGCTCCGTAGCGGCAGCCTTCACCAGCATCTTCACGATGCGTCGCGGCGGAGTCCGATGCCAGGCTGCATCCCCTACGCGTTGCACCACCTGAGCTGACCAGTACCCGTGGATCGCTCCCGCCTCGACGAGACCCACAGCCGACCCCAGCGGATCCACTTGTTCGGCCCGATCTCTCCCAGGTGAGTACGCCGTGCACTTACGTCCATCTCTCCCGTGAGAGATCTACGAACGGTGGATTGGCAAAGATGAACTTGCTCAGCGCGTCAGTGAGCTTGCCGTGAGAACGGATCCTGAGGTACTCGCCGACGGAGCCGAGCCGCTCTCGAGGCCGCTGAACGATACGTCTCTGAGGCGAATTCTCGAACGAGCGACTT
>JBBQVZ010000193.1:0-4949 GCA_038211015.1 Actinomycetota bacterium
GTGGCGGTCACGGATCACGGAGCGATGTTCGGGGCGCTCCGGTTCTTCGAGGCCGGGCGGTCCGCCGGCATCAAGCCGATCATCGGCGTCGAGGCCTACGTCGCGCCGGGATCGCGGTTCGAGCGGAACCCGGGGGAGAACGAGGAGAAGTACCACCACCTCACGCTCCTGGCCGAGAACGAAACGGGCTATCGGAACCTGCTGAAGCTCGTGTCCGCAGCGTATCTGGAGGGCTTCTACCACCGGCCGCGGATGGACAAGGATCTGCTCGCCGAGCACTCGGAAGGCGTCGTGTGTTTGTCGGGGTGCCTGTCGAGCGAGCTCTCGACGATGCTGCTCGCCGGGCAGGATCGGCGGGCCGAGGAGGCCGCGGGGCGTTACCGCGACATCTTCGGTCCGGACCGGTACTTCATCGAGCTGCAGGACCACGGTATCCCCGACCAACGCCGGGTCCTGCCCAAGCAGATCGCGCTCGCACGTTCGCTGGGGATCCCGCTCGTCGCGACGAACGACCTCCACTACACGGTGAAGTCCGACGCCAAGCCGCACGACGTGCTCCTGTGCATCCAGCAGCAGAAGCTCCAGAGCGATCCCAAGCGGCTGAAGTTCGACTCGGAAGAGTTCTACCTGAAGAGCGCGCAGGAGATGCGGCGCGTCTTCCACGAGCTGCCGGAGGCCTGCGACAACACCCTGCTGATCGCGGAACGGGTCGAGCTCGACCTGGTGTACGGCGACCGCGCACCGGCCGATCAACGGTTCCACCTGCCGCGGTTCGAGACACCGGACGGCAAGGACCTCGAGAGCTATCTCCGTGAGCTCGTCTACCTGGGCGCGCCCGCGCGCTACCCGACGCTCACAGATGACATCCGCCGGCGCATCGACGCCGAGCTCGACGTCATCACTCAGATGGGCTTTGCCGGATACTTCCTGATCGTGTGGGACCTGATCCGGTTCGCGCGCGAGAGCGGGATCCGCGTCGGGCCCGGTCGCGGCTCGGCGGCGGGCTCGGTCGTATCCTACTGCCTGCGGATCACCGACCTGGACCCCCTCCGCTACGGGCTGATCTTCGAACGGTTCCTCAACCCCGCACGGCGATCGATGCCCGATATCGACATGGACTTCGACGAGCGCCGGCGGGACGAAGTGATCCGGTACGCCACCGAGCGGTATGGCTCCGACCATGTGGCGCAGATCATCACGTTCCAGACCATCAAGGGAAAGCAGGGGATCCGCGACGCCGCGCGCGTGCTGGGGTTCCCGCCGGCGGTCGGGGACCGCCTCTGCAAGATGTACCCGCCCACGGTGATGGGCCGGGACTTCCCGATCGAGGACGCATTGAAGGAATCGCCCGAGTTCCGCGACGCCTACGAGAAGGAGCCCGAGGCGAAGGAGATCGTCGACACGGCTCGCGCGCTCGAGGGTCTGCGCCGCGAGGACTCGGTGCACGCGGCCGGTGTCGTGATCGGCGACGCGCCGCTCGTGAACTACCTGCCGCTGAAGCTCTCCAAGGACTCCCGCGACGATTCCAAGCGCGTCGTGACCCAGTTCGACATGGTCGGCGTCGAAGCGCTGGGCCTGCTGAAGATGGACTTCCTCGGGCTGCGGACGCTCTCCGTGATCGACGACACGCTCCGCCATCTCCGTGCGCGAGACGTCGAGCTGGACATCGACCACATCCCGCTGGACGACGCGGCGACGTATGCCATGCTCCAGAACGCGGACACGACCGGCGTCTTCCAGATGGAGTCCGCGGGGATGCGCTCGCTGATCAAGACGCTCGCCCCCGACCGGTTCGAGGACATGATGGCGCTCGTGGCCCTGTACCGGCCCGGTCCGCTGAACCAAGGCATGCACACCGAGTACGCGGAACGCAAGCACGCGCGTCGCAAGGTCACGTACCCGCACCCGGATCTGGAAGAGATCCTGTCGACGACGTACGGCGTCATGGTCTACCAGGAACAGATCATGCAGATCGCGGTGCGTACCGCCGGGTACTCGATGGGGCAGGCCGACGATCTGCGGCGCGTCATGGCGAAGAAGAAGCGCGAGCTGATCGGGATGGAGCGCGAGAAGTTCGTGGCAGGTTGCCTGGAGGCCGGCCACACCGATCGCCTGGCGAAAGAGCTGTTCGACCTCATCGAGCCGTTCGCCGACTACGGGTTCCCGGCCGCGCACGCATGCGCGTACGGCTACGTCGCGTATCAGACGGCGTACCTCAAGGCGCATCACCCGGTCGAGTTCATGTCGGCCATGCTCACGAGCGTCAAGGACGACAAGGACCGTAAGCCGTTCTACCTGAACGCGTGTCGCCTGATGGGCATCGAGGTCTTGCCGCCCGACGTGAACGAGTCCGAGAACGACTTCGCTCCCGCGAAGGGGCTCGACCGCGCGATCCGCTACGGGTTGTCGGCCGTGCGCAACGTGGGAGAGGGCGCCGTCGGGCAGATCATCGACGCGCGGCGAGGGAAGGGCGCCTTCGCATCGTTCGGAGACTTCTGCCGCAAGGTGGAGCCCTCGGTGCTGACGAAGCGCGTCCTCGAGAGCCTGATCTTCGCGGGAGCGTTCGACTCGCTGGGATACGCCCGCCGCGCGCTCATCGAGAACCAGGACAAGGTGTCGGGACCGATCCTCGCTGAACGCAAAGCCGAGGCCGCGGGGCAGTTCTCGCTCTTCGGCGGAGACTCGGGTGTCACCGAGGTCGACGAGTCGGTGCTCGACGGTGAGGAGTACGACAAGCGGACGTTGCTCCGGGAGGAGAAGGAGGTCCTGGGGCAGTTCGTCACCGACCATCCGCTGCTGGGGGTGCAGGAACTGCTTGCGGCGCAGACCACCCACGAGATCGTGGACCTGGAGGACCTGGGCGACGGCGACCTGGTGACGATCGGCGGCATCATCGGCACGGTGCAGCGCAAGTACACGAAACGGAGCGAGCCATACGCGCAGTTCCGGCTGGAAGGGCTGGCGGGCGGCGCGCAGGTGATCGCGTTCCCGTCGGTGTACGAGGCCGTTCCCGGGTTGATCGATCCCGATCGCATCGTGCTGGTCAGTGGGCGGATCGACCTGCGCGGCCGGGAGATGCAGATCCGCGCGAACGAAGTTCGGGAGCCCAACCTCGGCGCGGCGGCCGACCCTCCGCCTCGACACCTCGAGGTCGATCTGCCGGCGGCGGCGTGCACACCCGCCGTCCTCGCCAAGGTGAGGGAGCTGCTCGAGTCTCATCCGGGTAGCGCGCCCGTTCAGGTCCGGTTCCGATCCTCGAACGGCGTCACGCCCGTCGAGGTGGGGAGCGTCCGTGTCGATCCATCGGTATCGCTCCTCGGAGAGTTGCACTCGCTCCTCGGGGTCGGCGCCGCGCGTATCGGGCACGACGACCCGGCCTGAGTCCCGGCACACTCGGCCCCCGGTAGGGTTCGGACGTGGCGTTCGAGGTGATCCCCGCGATCGACATCGCCGGCGGGAGGCTGGCGCGTCTTACCGCTGAGGGTCCGGTACCGCAGGAGGCTCACGGCGGGGATCCGATCGCGGCCGCGCTTGCCTGCATCGCGGCGGGGGCGCGACGGCTCCACGTAGTGGACATGGACCTCGCGTTCTCGGGCGAGCCGCGGAACCTCGATGTGCTGCACGCCATCGTGTCGTTCGGCGCGGATGTGCAGGCGGCTGGAGGGATCGTCGACGATAGTCAGATCGCCGCCACCCTGGAGGCGGGCGCCGAACGGGTGGTCCTCGGTTCGGCGGCGTTCAACGAACCCGACGAGACCGCGCGGCTGATCGAGCGGTACGGCGAGCGCCTGGTTGTCGGGATCGAGTTCGATGGCGACCGCATCCGCGCGCGCGGGCGCCGGACCACCGACATCCCCCTGCGCGAGACGCTGTCAGCGGTCCACGCCAACGGAGCCGCGCGGTGTCTGATCACGGACGTCGCTCGCGTGTCGTCCCTCATCGGTCCCGACACGCACGCGCTCGCGATCGCCGTCGAGCTCGGTCTCCCTTCGATCGTCGCGGGCGGGATCGCCACGATCGACGACCTCGTCGCGTTGAAGGGCGCCGGCGCCGAAGGCGCTGTTGTCGGCCGGGCGGCGCTCGAGGGCAGCCTCGATCTGTCGGCGGCCATCGCGTCCGTCGCTTAGCCGTCGCGACGTGCCCGGCCACTAGACTCGACCGCCCATGGGCTTCCTCACCGACCTGGTCGACGAACGACGTCGCGAACTGGAACGCCACCCGCTCGACGACTCGATGTTGCTGGCGCGGGCGTTGGCGGTGCCCCCCGCTCGGGACTTCGTCGGTGCCCTCCGCGCCCGCGCCGGCCGCCCGGCTGTCATCGCGGAGGTCAAGCGGGCGTCGCCGTCGGCGGGAGCGATCGCCGATCGTGACCCCGCCGAACGAGCCCGCGCGTACACCTCCGCGGGGGTGGCGGCGATCTCGGTCCTCACCGAGCAGGCGCACTTCCACGGCTCGCTGGCGGATATGCGAGCCGTGCGGATGGCGTGCGACCTGCCGGTGTTGCGCAAGGACTTCTTGATCCACCCCTCCGAGCTGATCGAGTCGCGAGCGACCGGCGCGGACGCCGTCCTGCTGATCGCCGCCTGCCTCTCGGCGAACGAGCTGATCGCCATGCTCGCCACCGCGCGCGACCTCGGCCTGGGCGCGCTCGTCGAGACGCACTCCGATCAGGATCTGGAGATGGTGCTCGCGACGGATGCGGAGGTGGTCGGCGTGAACGCGCGCGACCTCGAGACGCTCGACGTCGACGTGGACCGGGCCCTGGCGCACTTGGCGCGGATCCCGGACGGCCGGTTGGCCGTGATGGAGAGCGGGATCTCGACGCGCGATCAGGTTCGGGCCGCGGTGGACGCCGGCGCGTCTGCCATCCTTGTCGGCGAAGCGCTGATGCGTGCCGACGATCCCGGGGCAAAGCTCCGGGAGATGCTGGGAGAGGAGAGCTGACGATG
>JBBQVZ010000194.1:0-4823 GCA_038211015.1 Actinomycetota bacterium
GGTCGGTGGGTTTGGCTATCTCGCGTGGGCCGCTCCGGGGTTATCTCTCCGCGGGCTGGGAGTTTGTGGGGGGGTGGGTGGGTGCTGCGGCAAACGGGGGGCCCGCCGGGCGGCCCCACGTTTGCCGTCAGCACGCTCCGACCCGCAGACTTCGTCCGTGCCGGAGACGAGATACGCCAGGAGCGGCGACGTCGAGATCGCCTACCAGACGGTCGGGGACGGACCGATCGACCTGATCTGGGTGTCCGGATTCGTCACGCACCTCGATGTCTTGTGGGAGGGGCCGAGCTATCGGAGGTTCTGTGAGCGGCTGGGTGCCTTCTCCCGCCTGATCGTGTTCGACAAGCGGGGGATGGGGTTGTCCGAGCGGGTGCGGGTCGCAACGCTCGAGGAGCGGATGGACGACGTGCGGGCCGTGATGGACGCGCTGGACATCCGGAAGGCCGCCGTGGCCGGGACATCGGAGGGCGGGCCGCTATCGATCCTGTTCGCGGCCAGCTACCCCGAGCGCACACGGGCGCTCATCCTTTGCGGCGGTGAGGTGAAGGAGGAACGGACCGAGGATTGGCCCTGGGGCGAGGCGACGTGGGACGAATGGGACGCGTCGATCGCCGACATCGACACCACCTGGGATCAGGGGAACATGTACTGGCTCGCCGCCCCGAGCACCGAGGGCGATCTCCAGGCTCGCGACTGGTGGAACCGGATGATGCGGAACGCGATGAACCCGTCGGCGGCGGTCGAGTTCATGCGGATGGGGATGGGCATCGACATCCGGCACGTGCTCCCGGCCGTGAACGTCCCCACCCTGATCCTGCATCGCGTCGGTGATCAGGTGTGCCACGTGGAGAACGCGCGCTACATGGCGTCGCACATCCGGGACGCGCGATACGTGGAGCTGCCCGGGAACGATCACGTCCCCTGGGAGAACAGCGACGACATCCTGGCGGAGATCCAGGAGTTCCTGACCGGCGTCCGCGAACCTGTCGCGCCGGATCGGATCCTCGCGACGGTCCTGTTCACCGACATCGTCGGTTCCACCGCTCTCGCGACGGAGATGGGGGATCGGAGGTGGGGCGAGCTCTTGGAGCGACACCACGCCGTCATCCGCGGCGAGCTCGCGCGGTTCCGCGGCCACGAGGTCGACACCGTCGGCGACGGGTTCTTCGCGACGTTCGACGGGCCGGCCCGCGCGATCCGCTGCGCCCGAGCGATCGCGACCTCGGTCGGTGGGCTGGGCATCCAGGTCCGGTCGGGTGTCCACGCCGGCGAATGCGAGCTGCTCGACGGCAAGGTCGGGGGCATCGCGGTTCACACCGGTGCTCGCGTGGCCTCGTTCGCGGGTCCGAGCGAGGTCCTCGTCTCCAGCACCGTCAAGGAACTGGTCGCGGGATCCGGCCTCTCGTTCCTCGACCGAGGCGAGCATGTGCTCAAGGGGATCCCGGGTGAGTGGCGCCTCTACGAAGCGGTGGATGACTGACGCGAGCCTGAGGCGTCGTTTCAGGCGATCGGGACGGGCCGGCGAGACTCGATACGTTCCATCGCCCGGGCCGCGTGGCCGCGGAGGGCCTGCAGGTCCTCCTCGGTGAAGTGACGCTCTTCGTGGCCGCTCACGCAGAAGGAGCCGACGACGCTGCCCCGGGATGTCACCAACGGGATCCCCGCGTAACAACGGATGCCCTCGGTCTGCACGAGGGGCGAGTTCTTCATGATCTCGTCCTCGAGCGCGTTCTCCACCACGAACTCTGCTTCCTGTATCACGACGTTGCGGCAGAAGGACCACTCGACCGGCGTGCCCCTGGCGGCGCCGATCCACCCGTCGACGCCGAACATCGCCTTGAAGTACTGCGCCTCGTCCAAGACGATGCTGACCACGCCCATCGGGAGATCGAGCTCTTCGGCCGCTTCACGCGCGATGACGTCAAGGATCTCGTCGACCTCGGGCGAATCCAGGCCCAGGTCGGCGATCTCTCGGAGTCGTTCGATGTCCTTCAGCCGTTCGATATCCAGCTGCTCGCTCACGCCGACAACAGCCCCTTCTCGCTCAATGCGCTGTAGGTCACGATCCTGATCACGATGGATCGCCCGGCAACCCTGGCGAGCGGATCCTCCGACGCGGTGAGCAGCTCCGCCACCATCAACAACGCGGGGAGCTCCCAGACGGGCGGGAGCACCTGTGCGCGTTCGCAGGTCCATTCCCAGATCGCCACGGCGGACTCCAGCCCGACGAGCTCCTGGAGCGCGTTGATCGCCGCAGCTTCAGTCGGCTCCGCCTGCGCGTATCCGACCACCGCATCGCTTCCCATGTGAGCCTCCACAACGCGACCACGGAAGGTCGCGGACACTCTCATGGTCTCTATCGGACGCAACCCCGCACAGGTGTAGCGTTGCGAGGGCAGCGGCCCCTCCACGAGTACCTACGAAGGCAGGGACATGGTAGAGGACGAGCCTGGAGATCCCCTTCAAGGCAACGATGCAGCCATGCTCACGCGCTATCGGCTACTCGTGGAGCAAGTGCGGAGCATCACGTTCGTTGAACGGTTGAGTGGCGGACCATCGGGGGACATCGTCCCGGAGTACGTCAGTCCGCAGGTCGTCGCGATCCTCGGATACAGCCAAGAGGAGGTGTTGTCCGACCCTCGGCTGCGCTCAGATCTCATCCACCCCAAGGACCGGGACCGCGTCCTTCGCGTCCTCGGGGAGGTCCGCGCTGCCGGAGGGCGATTCACCGACCAATATCGGATGGTGCGGAAGGACGGCCGGGTCATCTGGGTCGACGAGGACTCTTTGATGGTTCCGGACGAACGGGGGGGCGCCGACCTCTGGCAGGGAACGTTGCAGGACGTCACGAAACAGAAGCAGGCGGAGCAGGCGCTCCGTTCGGGCGAGCGCCGCTTCCGCGCCATCTTCGACGATGCCGCGGTGGGGATCGCCCGGATCGCGCTCGACGGCTGGATCATGGAGGCGAACGACACCCTCGCGGAGCTCGTCGGCTGCGGTCGCATGGAGCTCCTCGGCAGCTACGTCGGCACGCTCAACGAGACCGGCGGCCCCGAGGGCGTCCCGGAGGAGTTCGCCAGGCTCGCGGAGGGCGGCATCGACCGGTTCGAGGCCGACCGGCCGTATGAACGAAGGGACGGGCAACCGATCTGGTGCCACATCGTCGTCTCGCTCATCCGCGACGAGGACGAGATACCGGAGTTCGCGATCGCGATGTTCGAGGACATCACGGCGCGACGGGCCGCAGAGGACGAGTTGGCGCACCGGGCGATGCACGACCGGCTGACGGACCTGCCCAATCGCGACCTGCTGCTCGATCGACTCGGCGTCGCGCTGGCTCGGACCGTGCGAGGGGCGGGCCTCGCGGTGATGTTCCTCGACCTCGACGGCTTCAAGGGCGTGAACGATGAGTTCGGCCACGACGCGGGGGATCGCGTGCTCATCGAAGCGGCGCGGCGATTCACCGAGACGCTGCGCGCCGCGGACACGCTTGCCCGGCAAGGTGGGGACGAGTTCGTGATCCTGTGCGAGGACATCCACGCGTTGGCGGATGCGCTCACGCTCGCCGAGCGGTTGGTGCACTGTCTCGACGATCCGATCGAGCTCTCCGGCGGGACGAAGGTCGATATCGGCGTAAGCATCGGCGTGACGATCGCACTCGACCAGGCACGCGATGCGGAGCGGCTGATCCGAGACGCGGACACGGCGATGTACGGGGCCAAGCAAGCGGGTCGCGGTCAGGTAGCGGTAGCGGGATCCGAAGCGATCGCGAGCGATCCGTAGTGGCCTAGCTGTAGTTCCCCAACACGTTGTTCACGAAGTGAGAGCCTCCCTGCTCGACAGGGTCTAATCCGCGAGCAAGGAGGCTCTCGTGTCTCATCCTAGGGCGAAGCTCACCGTGCAAGGCCGTCAGCTCCTCGTCGAGCGTGTCCTCGAGGACGGGTGGACGGTACCGATGGCCGCAGAGGCCCAAGGGTGCTCTGCGGCCACTGCCTACAAGTGGATCCGCCGGTTCGCATCCGAAGGCATCGAAGGGCTCCGCGACCGCTCGAGCAGACCTCACCACAGCCCCGCTCGTTTGAGCGTCAGGCGCGAGGCGGCGATCTTGCAACGACGACAAGCCACCCTTGAGGGACCGCACCGCATCGCCTGGGCGCTCGGGGAGGCGCCATCGACGGTCAACCGGGTACTCCGGCGCCTGGGAGCGCCTCGACTGCGTGATCTGGATCGTCCGACGCGCACGGTCGTGCGATATGAGCGTGAGCGTCCCGGCGAGCTCATCCACGTCGACATCAAGAAGCAGGGCCGGATCCCTGAGGGCGGAGGCTGGCGTGTCCACGGCCGAGCAGATGTCCCCGGCTCCAAGCGACATCGAGGCGACGGATATGACTTCGTCCACGCAGCGATCGACGATCGCTCACGCCTGGCCTACGCGGAGATCCTCGCCGACGAGCGTAAGGAGACCGCCTCAGCGTTCATGAACCGGGCGATCGGCTTCTTCGCTGAAAGAGGCATCAGGGTGGAGCGGGTCCTGACCGACAACGGGGGGTGCTACCGATCACGGGAGTTCGCGCGGACGCTCGCCGAGGCCGGCGTCGGGCACCGCCGGACCCGGCCCTACCGCCCCCAGACCAACGGCAAGGTCGAGCGGTTCAACCTCACGCTCAAGTGGGAATGGGCCTACGCACGGGCTTACGAGACGAACGACTCACGTACCGCCGAGCTCGAGCGGTGGCTTCATCACTACAACTACCATCGCCCACACATGGCACATGGGGGCAGGGCACCGATCACCGTCTTGAACAATGTCCCGAGGAAGCACA
>JBBQVZ010000195.1:0-4617 GCA_038211015.1 Actinomycetota bacterium
TCGGTCTTCGCACGTTGGAGTTTCCCGGGACGCGGCGGTGAGGTCAGCTTCGAATACTTCCGTGAGGATCATTCGTGGGACGCGCGCGACCTTGCCGCGGAGCCGGAAAATAACGCGGCGGTAATTGCATCATTTCGTGCGGCTACGCACCGCAGTGATTCGGAACTCGCCCTCCTAACGTTCGAATACTTTGATGGCGATATCCCGCCGATCGCGCAGGTGCGTCCTTCTGGCGGGCTCTACATTCATGGGACGTTGTTACAGGGCCACACCCAGCGCGGGCAGCTCCTTGGCTCACCCGTCGGCGCGGGCGCGATGACAGGGCAGAGCGTGACCTGGGAGCGCTTCACGCAGAAAGGGTCGACGCGGATCAACCTACGGCGCTGGCGCTCGCGGTCGAAGGGGTCGGCCTTGGGGGGCATTTACTTCAACGTCGAGAGCCCGGTGCCCAACTATCACGACTGGACTATCGACGGCAGTTATGGCGCGACACGATACCTTGGCGCCTCCGCGCTGAGTGTCGACGCGGGCGTCGCGTACGCGGGCCGCTGGCAGCTTGCGAATAGTCGCACGAACGTATACGTGCGTACAAGTCTTTCCTTGTTCTGACGATTGGCGTACTGAGCTCTCTCTGGGCTAGGCAACTGCCTGCTGTACCGGCGCGCCTCCTTCTTCGAGTGGCTCTCCACCGGCTGGACGGGTGGTGAGTCGTGGTTCGACCTTCGAACAATCCCCCCTTTAACGATTGTTCGCTTCAAGACAACCGCCGCATCGGTGCTATGTTCAAGGTGTCACGTAACTGAGTGGGTCAGTGCGCGACTCCGTGCCCAAAGAAGGCCTGCGAGGCGGTGCGTGCAATTATTCGAAGGTCGAACAACAACGATGAACGCTTCAGGTACTCCTCGTCGAGCCGCACCTTGGTCGGAATGTCGAGTTCGTCCCGTCCGTTGATCTGCGCCCACCCCGTGAGCCCGGGCGTCAGTTCGTGAACGCCGAAGGCCGTACGCATCGCAATCAGGTCCGCCTGATTGAACAGCGCCGGCCGCGGTCCAACTATGCTCATGTCGCCACTGAGGATGCTCCAGAGCTGTGGAAGCTCATCGAGGCTCGTGCGACGCAAGAATCCACCAATGGGGGTGAGGTGCCTCTCGGGGTTGGTGAGCATGTGTGTCGCAACTACGGGCGTGTCCACGCGCATGGTGCGAAATTTTGGCATCCGGAAGATGCGGTTGTAGCGTCCGACTCGGTCCGACCAGTAGAGGGCCGGCCCTTGAGACGTGAGTCGCACGACGAGCGAGATCAGCAGCGAGGGGACCACCAGCAAGACCGCAGCGACCAGGGACAGCAGGAGATCGAGCGCGCGCTTCATCGGTGTGAGCCCCCCGTCCGAAGCCCAGCGACGGCCGCACGGAGCCCCTCGTCGACCGAGAGCGGCGGATGCCACGCGAGCCGCGAGCGCGTCGGCGCAGCGTCGACCTGAAGCGTGCCCCCGAGACGTTGCCAGAGGTCGCGACGGCCAACGAGGCCAGCCCCGAAGGCAAGCATCGACGGGGGCACCGGGATCAGTCGTGGCGCGACGTCCAAGGCGCGCGCCGTCCGCCCCAGCAGCCCAGCAGTAGACAGGTCCTCCCCATCGCTCACGAGGAACACCTGACCGACGGCTGCCTCGTGCGTCAGACAGGTCGAAATGAGGTCGACGAGGTTCTCGAGCGCGACGAACGAGCGTCGATTCGCAGTCACGGCGCCGAACGGCAGGGGAATGCCACGGGCGATCCAGCGCGCCATGCTGAGAAAGTTCGCCTTCACCCCAGGGCCGTAGACGAGCGGGGGGCGAATGATGACGAGGTCGATGGCGCCGGACGCAGCGAACTCGATCAGTGCCTGCTCGGCCTCGTGCTTGGAGATCCCGTATGGATCTACCGGACGCGGCACATCGGACGCCCGATACGGTGCACCCAGCACCGTGCCCTCGCCGTTGACCTTGATGGACGAGATGAAGATGAATCGACGGACGCCGGCGGCGGCCGCCTGCCCTGCGAGCGCGAGCGAACCGTCGACGTTCGCCGTGCGGAATGCGGCGAGAGGATCTGGCGCGACGTCGCGGATCATGTGGACGCGGGCGGCGCAGTGAATCACCGCACGACACCCGGCGAGTGCCGGCCCCCAGTCGGTCGCGGGCCCAAGGTCGCCGATGCGCACTTCCTTCAGACCGCGCCGAATCGCAGCCTCCCGTCGCACCGATGCGATGACGGCATCGTCACGGGCGACGAGATGCTCGACCAGAGCGCGACCGACGAAACCGGTGGAGCCCGTGACGAGGACCGGCCCGCAGGTGCGGGCAGTCATGTGTGCGCCTGCTCCATTGCCGTCACCTCGACCATGTAGTCTTCGAGTTGCCCCAGCAGCCTTTCACGTCCGAACTCCCGATCTGCATAGTCCCAACCCCGGCGTCCCATTGCATCGCGCTCCGATTGAGACATTGCAGAAATCTGGCGCACTGCTGCGGCGAGGCCGGAACTGTCGCCGGCACCGACCACCAATCCCGCTCCCGCGTCGGCGATCACGCGTCCGCCTTCGCCGTCCAGCATCGCCAGTATCGGGCGTCCGGCTGCAAGATAGGTCTGCACCTTGCCCGGAATCGTCATGGCAAAGATCGGGTCGCGCTTCAGGGATACCAGCAACGCACCCGCAGCGGCGAAAAATTCCGGCATCCGCTCGATCGGATGCCGACCGAGCATGATCACGATTTCCTCGAGCCCTCGCCCGGCGATCTCCCGGCGCACAGAGTCGGCCGCACGGCCGTCACCGACGATGAGCCATCGGATGTTGCGCTCCTCCCTCAGCGCGGACGCCGCCGCGAGGATCGCCGGAAAGTCCTGTGAGTCGCCGATGTTCCCCGCAAAGAGAACGTTGAACGATTCTGCATAGGGTCGTACCTCCAGCGCCAACTCCGGCAGTCCGCCGTCAGCGTCGAAGAGTTCCTCGGACCATTGGGGAAAATAGCGATACTTCGCTGTCGACCCCGCGTATCGCGCCACATTCTCCTCGCAGGCCCGTGATTGGCCGAGCACCAGTGCACATCGACGGTAGATGAAGCGCACGACGGCACCGACGGTCGCGAGTAATCGCGGCGAGCGAACCACGCCGATTGCCTGAAGTGTCTCCGGCCAAAGATCGAGCGTCCAAAGGATTACCGGCGCGCGTTTCATGCGCCCAACGATGAGCGCGGGAAGAACCGATGTGATCGGTGAGGGCTGATAGACGAAGATCACATCAAACACACAACCCCGCAGTCGCCACGGCGCGACCACCGCGGCGCTGATGACGAAACTCAGATAGTTCACCGCGAGGCGAATGCTACCGGTGCCCCGAGGAACAAGCGGAACGCGCACGACGTCTGCACCGCCGTAGGACGCAAACCGCGACCGGTCCGCTGCAAACTCCGGAAATACATGACCATCGGGATAGTTCGGCGTCCCGGTGAGCACTGTCACTCGGTGTCCTCGGGACACGAGCGCAGCCACGAGATCATTGACTCGGAAGTTCTCAGGCCAGAAGTACTGCGTAAATACGAGGATCCGCATCTGCGGTCGTCAGTCCCCGCGCCGCCACACCACGCGCTGCACGTAGTCGGTGTAGCTGTGGATGATCCGGACGACCTTCTCCGAGACGTTGGGCATGCTGTAGTCGGCCACGAGCCGAAGGTCGCGCACGGCCCCGCGGCGTTGCGTCGCGAGGATGTGGAGCCCTTGCCGAACACGCTCCACCTCCAAGCCGACCATCATGACGGCCGCTTCCTCCATCGCCTCCGGACGCTCGTGCGCCTCGCGGAGGTTAAGCGCCGGGAAATTCAGGATCGACGACTCCTCGGAGATGGTCCCCGAATCGGACAGTACCGCGCGCGCGGATCGCTGAAGTCGGATGTAGTCGTGGAACCCCAACGGCTTGAGGAGGCGCACCTGCGGATGAAAGGCCGTCCTCGTGGCCTCGATCCGCTTGAGGGTACGGGGGTGTGTGGAGACGATCAGGGGAATCCCATGATCCTCCGCGACCGAGTTGAGCACCGCCGCGAGCTTCGCGAAGCTCCGGTCGCCGTCAACGTTCTCCTCGCGATGTGCGCTCACGACGAAGTACTCGCCCTCGCGCAAACCGAGTCTCGGCAATGCATCTGAGCGGTCGATCCGATCGGCATAGTGCGTCAGCACCTCGAACATCGGGCTCCCGGTCTTGATCACGAGATCAGGTCGGAGCCCCTCCCGCAACAAATACTCACGGGCGATGTCACTGTACGTGAGGTTCACGTCAGCCGTATGGTCGACAATACGGCGGTTCGTCTCCTCAGGGACTCGCTGATCGAAGCAACGGTTCCCTGCCTCCATATGGAAGATCGGGATCTGGCGTCGCTTCGCGGGAATGACGGCGAGACAACTGTTCGTGTCACCAAGGACCAGCAAGGCATCCGGACGCACGTCAGCGAGCACCCGATCGACGGCGATGATCACCTGCCCGATCGTCTCCGCCGCGTTGGCACCGGCGCTGGCGAGGAAGTGATCGGGCTTCCGCACATCGAGGTCCGAGAAAAAGACCTCGTTCAGCTCAAAATCGTAGTTCTGCCCA
>JBBQVZ010000196.1:0-4535 GCA_038211015.1 Actinomycetota bacterium
GGCGGGTGTTGGGAGTCCTCCGCGAACGCCGGCTCAGCACCGCGGGACTCGGCGTTGCGGCACTCGTCCTCAGTGCATCCGTCTTGGCGCCGAGCTCGGCTCTCGCTATCCCCGCGTCGCGAGCCCCCGGGTTCGCATCGAACAACGGGAAGATCGCGTTCTGGTCCACCCGGGACGGAAACGCGCAGATCTACGCCATGGCGGCCGATGGTTCGGGACAGTCGAACCTGTCGGCGAACCCGGGTCAGGAGATGGATCCCGCGTGGTCGCCCGACAGCGATCGCATCGTCTTCGTGCGGTCGATCCGTGCCGGCGGCAGGCCGGACGTCTTCGTGATGAACGCCGACGGCAGCGGAGGGGCCCGGCTTACGCAGAACACGGTCGCCGACCGCGACCCGGCATGGTCGCCCGACGGCACGCAGATCGTGTACGCCGGTCGCACCGACGCGGGTGGACCCTTCCGGCTCTTCGTGATGAACGTCGACGGAACGGCGAACCGGCAACTGACGGTCAAGGGAGACGACAAAGCGAACGATCTGTCGCCGTCGTGGTCCCCCGACGGAACGCGGATCGCGTTCTCGAGCACGCGACCGGGAGGGTTCGCGCAGATCTATGTCGTCGCGCCGGACGGGACGGGGATGAAGCGCGTCACGAACAGCGGGGACATCGACGGAAACCCGTCGTGGTCGTCCGACGGCACGCGGATCGCGTTCGACCGGTGCTGCAGTGCGGGGAGCTCGGACATCTGGGTGGTGAATGTCGACGGCTCTGTCGAGACCGACCTGACGCCCGGTCCCGACGACGAGACGGACCCATCATGGTCCCCGGACGGCACGCAGATCGCGTTCGTCGGTTTCCCCGCCGGTGGCGGGAGCCGCGACATCTTCACCGTCACGTCGGCTGGGCTCACGCGGGCGCAGCTCACGACGACGGAGCGATCGGACTTCGCGCCGGAATGGCAGCCGCTCGCGATCTGCACGATCAGCGGCACGTCCGGACCCGACATCCTGGCGGGCACCGAAGCCAACGACGTCATCTGCGGACGGGGCGGCGACGACGTGATCGACGGTGGCTTCGGGAACGACCTGGTGATCGGCGGACCCGGGAACGACAACATCAGCGGTGGCGACGGCAACGACATGTTGGATGGAGGGCCGGGCAACGACACGCTGTCGGGCGGTTCGGGGCTCGACTCGTTGAACGGTGGGCCGGGCACCGACGTCTGCTCGGTCGATGACGGTGGCGGGTTCCTGTTCCGTTGCCCATGAGAACGGCGGCGATCGGCGTGGTGGCCGCGCTCATCCTGGTCGCGTGCAGCGGCTCCGACTCGTCCGGCTCGCCCACACTGTCGACGGCGTCGCCGGCGCCTGTGGAGACGCCGACTCAGAACCCTTCGGGTGGGGACTTCTGTGTGGACCGCGCCATCATCGGCGACGTGTACCGCATGGTGCGCGCGGGGGCCGTCGGGTATCGGCAGGCCGCGGCGGCCGTCGTCGCGGCGGGAAAGGTCATGCGGTCAGACGCTGACTCCGCGCCCACGGACCTCGGCGCGAAGAAGCTCCGGCAGTTCGTGCTCTACCTCAACACGCTACGGCTGGCGATCCTGGGGTCGGTCGAGAACTATCCCGACGACTTCGCGGTCCGCCAGTTCAACAACGGCTTGGTCGACCGCGTGCAGGACCTGTCGGACGCGCTCGACTGCCCGGCCTAGCCGTTCCGGCGCTCGGTACACTGGGTGGGCGTCTCCTCTCGGCGGCGCACTCCGATCCCCGATCGAAAGCGGCCTGCCCTTGCCCTTCCGAAACGACATCCGAAACGTCGCCATCGTGGCCCACGTCGACCACGGCAAGACCACGCTCGTGGACGCCATGCTCTGGCAGTCGGGAGCGTTCCGCGAGAACCAGGACGTGAACGTTCGCGTCATGGACTCCATGGACCTGGAGCGTGAGAAGGGCATCACGATCCTGGCGAAGAACACGGCCGTTCGTCACGGCGGCCTGAAGATCAACATCGTGGACACGCCGGGACACGCCGACTTCGGCGGCGAGGTCGAACGCGGCCTGACCATGGTCGACGGGGTGCTGCTGCTCGTTGATGCGAGCGAGGGGCCGTTGCCGCAGACGCGGTTCGTGCTGCGCAAGTCGCTCGAGCTGCATCTGCCGGTGATCCTGGTCGTGAACAAGGTCGACCGCCCCGACGCCCGCGTCAAGGAGGTCGTGGACGAGGTCTATCAACTGTTCATAGACCTGGACGCCGGCGACCACCAGATCGAGTTCCCGATCTTGTACTGCAACGCGCGGGCGGGGAAGTGTGGCGCGAACCCGGATGAGCTGACAGACGATCTGGAGCCGCTGTTCGACGCGTTGAAGAAGCACATCCCGGCACCCGAGTACGAGGAGGACCATCCGCTGCAAGCGTTGGTGACCAACCTCGACGCCTCTCCGTACCTGGGGCGGCTCGCGCTCTGCCGGGTACGCAACGGCACGATCAAGCGCGGTCAGGCGGTGGCGTGGTGTCGCGCCGACGGCACGATCGAACCGGCGAAGATCGGCGAGCTGTACGTGGCCGAGGAGCTCGACCGGGTCGACGTGGACGAGGCTGGGCCGGGCGAGATCATCGCCGTGGCCGGTCTGGCCGAGGTCACGATCGGCGAGACGCTCGCCGATCCCGACGACCCCCGTCCGCTGCCGCTGACGCACGTGGACGAGCCGTCGCTCTCCATGACGATCGGCATCAACACGGCGCCGACGTCCGGGCAGGACGGCGACAAGCTCACCGCCCGTCTGGTGAAGGGTCGCCTCGATCAGGAAGTGGTCGGCAACGTCTCGATCCGCGTGCTGCCCGGCGACCGTCCCGACCGCTGGGAGGTCCAGGGCCGCGGCGAGCTGCAGCTGGCCGTGCTGGTCGAGATGATGCGCCGAGAGGGGTTCGAGCTGACGGTCGGCAAGCCGCAGGTGGTGACGCGCACGATCGACGGCAAGCTCCACGAGCCGATCGAGCGCGTGGCGATCGACGCGCCCGAGGAGTACCTGGGCGTCATCTCGCAGCTGCTCGCGCTACGCAAGGGGCGTATGGAGAACATGGTCAACCACGGCACGGGCTGGATCCGCATGGAGCACCTGGTTCCCGCGCGAGGCCTGATCGGGTTCCGCACGGAGTTCCTCACGGAGACTCGCGGGACCGGCCAGCTACACCACGTGTTCGACGGGTACGAGCCGTGGCACGGCGAGCTGCGCACACGTCCGACGGGCTCGCTCGTGGCCGACCGGCTCGGCGTGACCACGGGGTTCGCGCTCCAGACGCTCCAGGAGCGCGGCTCCATGTTCGTGGGTCCGACCGAGGAGGTCTACGAGGGGATGATCGTGGGCGAGAACTCGCGCTCCGAGGACATGGACGTGAACCCCACCAAGGAGAAGAAGCTCACGAACATGCGCCAGTCCTCGTCGGAGGAGTTCACGCGACTGATCCCCAAGCGTGAGCTCTCGTTGGAGCAGGCGCTGGAGTTCATCCGCGAGGACGAGTGCGTGGAGGTGACGCCGCACCACGTCCGGCTCCGCAAGGCGCTGCTGCCGGCGCAGGAACGCCTGCGTGCCGGTCGCCGGGGGCGTCCCGCGAAGCAGGCGGAGGGCGCGCTTCCCTAGCCGTCCGTGTGGACCAGCAGCGCGTTCGTCACCGAACGCTCGAACCCGTCGGAGGGATGGTTCACGACGCGACCTCTGATCGCCATCGCGCTGGAGCCGCCGCCGTCCAGATTCATCGCCGATTCGACCCCGAGTCGCTGGAAGAAGTTGGCGAGCTCACTCAGCGACATCCCCACCGACGACGACTGGCGACCGTCGACGACCACGAGCACGATCCGACCGTCGGCGGTGAGGCCGATCGCCGTGCGCGGGTTCCGGGAGCAGATCGCGCCGGTGCAGGTGCCCAGGACGATGTGCCCATCCTGCATGAGGACGGTGCTCCCCCCGATCGCGTCGGTCACGCCCGCGAACCCCAACGACCAATCGATCCGCACGCTCTCTCCGGCCGAGAGCGATCGGATGAACGTCGCCTCGTCGGTCGTGGGCACCGCCGACACGACGACGCCTTCGCCCGGTTGCAGCCGGCTCGAGGAGCAGCCCGCCTGATCAACGGTGTACGTCCGGGTCGAGCCAACGTCGGTGGACGTGGACGGTCCGGCGCCGAGTAGCCGCGTGGAGCACGTGAACGCCCGCGGCGCCTCGAGCGCCCCGCCCACGGCCGTATGGGCGGTCAGCTCCCCGGACGTCGGTCCTCCGTGGTTCCACGACGCGATCGGCCAGGTCTCGCCGGTGTCGACCTCGGTGATGGACAGCTCCTGTTCCGTCGGATGCCCGATCCGCATGGAGCCGTCGCGCGACATCGCGAACATCGCGCCGAGCACGGGCGAGGTCTGCACCAGGTCGCCGCCCAACGCGAACGGGTGCACCGGCCGGCCGGAGATCGTGCTCCCCAGGTCGCCGTTCACCGCGACGAGCGCCCCGTGATCCTTCGCCATGTCGCTCGTTCGCTCGAGC
>JBBQVZ010000197.1:0-4527 GCA_038211015.1 Actinomycetota bacterium
TCAGAAGCGGTCGAACAGGATGGAGCGCTTGACCTCTTGGATCGCCTTCGTGACCTGGATGCCGCGGGGGCAGGCATCGGTGCAGTTGAACGTGGTCCGGCACCTGAATACTCCGGTCTTCTCCGAGAGGATCTTCAGCCGCTCCCGGCCGCCCTCGTCTCGAGAGTCGAAGATGAACCGGTGGGCGTTCACGATGGCGGCGGGGCCCACGTACTCCTCGTCGCCCCAGAAGATCGGGCACGACGTGGTGCAGGCCGCGCACAGGATGCACTTGGTCGTATCGTCGAACCGCGCGCGTTCCTCCGGGGACTGGCGTCGTTCCCTGTCGGGTTCTCCGCTGTCGTTCACCAGGAACGGCAGGACGCTCTTGAAGCCTTCGAAGAACGGATCCATGTCGACGATCAGGTCCTTCAGGACGGTGAGCCCGCGGATCGGCTCCACGGTCGCCTTCGGCGCCACATCCTGCACCAGGACTTTGCAGGCCAGGGCGTTGCGGCCGTTGATCAGCATGGCGTCCGACCCGCAGACGCCGTGTGCGCACGAGCGGCGGAGGGCCAGCGTGCCGTCCTGGCGCCACTTCACCTCGTGAAGCGCGTCCAGGAGCCGGTCGGTGGGCTCCATCTGCACGGTGAACTCGTCCCACCACGGCTCGTCGGAGACCTCCGGGTTGTAGCGACGGATCTTGAGCGTGAGCGGCATGCGCCCGTCGGTCGATCCGACCTGACGAGCGTCGGAGGTCTGGAGCACGTCTGCAGCCGTCGCCATCAGTACTTCCGTTCCATCGGGATGTAGGGACCCATCTTCACCGGCTTGTACTCCAGATCGATCGATCGATCGTCCTTACGGTACGCCAAGGAGTGCTTGAGCCAGTTCGCGTCGTCGCGGAGCGGATGGTCTTCGCGGAAATGCGCGCCCCGGCTTTCCGTTCGGGCGCTGGCGGCGGCGACCAGGCTCTCGGCGCAATCGAGCAGGAACCCGAGCTCGACCGCCTCCATGAGGTCCGTGTTGTACACGCTGCCCTTGTCCTGCACGCCGACCTGCGCGTACCGGTCGTGGAGGTTCGCCAACACGGCCTCCATCTGCTTCAGTCCGTCCTCGTTCCGCACGACGCACGCTTTGTCGAACATCTCATCCTGCAGCTCGGTGCGGATGTCCGCGGGGTTCACGCTGCGGTCGCGGGAGAGCAGTCCGTTGAGCATGTCGAGGGTCTGCTTCGCCGGCCCCTCGGGGAGCGGCGCGAGATCCGCGTCCTTCGCGAACGCTGCCATGTGCACCCCGCCACGTCGGCCGAACACGACGATGTCCAGGAGCGAGTTGGTGCCCAGACGGTTGGCGCCGTGGACGCTCACGCACGCGCACTCACCGGCCGCGTACAGCCCCGGCACAGCGGTCTCGTCGACCCCGGTCACGACGCACCCGTCGACGTCGGTGGGGATGCCCCCCATGGCGTAGTGCGCGGTCGGCTGGATCGGGACCGGCTCCTTCGTGGGCTCGACGCGCAGGTACACCCGGGCGAACTCCGTGATGTCGGGAAGCTTCTCCTCGATCACCTTCGGGTCCAGATGCCGCAAGTCGAGGTAGACCATGTCGCCGTTGGGTCCCGCGCCACGACCCTCCTTGATCTCCTGGTAGATCGACCGGGAGACGACGTCGCGGGGGGCGAGGTCCTTGATCGTGGGTGCGTAGCGCTCCATGAACCGTTCGCCGTCCTTGTTCAGCAGGATGCCGCCCTCCCCGCGAGCGGCTTCGCTCAGCAGGATGCCCAGCTTGTACAGGCCCGTCGGATGGAACTGGAAGAACTCCATGTCTTCGAGCGGGATGCCGCGGCGATAGACGACGGCGGGGCCGTCACCCGTGAGCGCGTGGGCGTTGGACGAGACGCGGAACATCCGGCCGTAGCCTCCGGTCGCGAACATCACGGACTTCGCGCGGAAGATGTGGAGCTCGCCCGTGGCGAGCTCGTACGCGACGATCCCCGCCGTGCGGCCCGCGTCGTCGCGGAGCAGGTCCAGGCAGTAGAACTCGTTGAAGAACCGCACGTCGCGCTTCACGCACTGTTGGTAGAGCGTCTGCAGGATCATGTGGCCGGTGCGGTCCGCCGCGTAGCACGCGCGCATGACCGGCCCCTCGCCGTGGTTCCGCGTGTGACCCCCGAACCTCCGCTGCGCGATCCGGCCGTCGGGGGTCCGGTTGAACGGCAGGCCCCAGTGCTCCAGTTGGTAGATGGCCTCGACGGCTTCCTGCGTCAAGAGCTCGGCGGCCGGCTGGTCCACCAGGTAGTCGCCGCCCTTCACCGTGTCGAACGCGTGCCACTCCGGATAGTCCTCCTCCATGTTCCCGAGCGCGGCGCACACGCCGCCCTGCGCCGCACCCGTGTGCGAGCGGGTGGGGTAGAGCTTGGAGATCACGGCGGTTCGAACCTGATCGGACGTCTCGATCGCGGCGCGGAGACCGGCGCCGCCGGCCCCGACGATCACCGCGTCGTAGGTGTGGGTGGTCGTCATGTCAGCTCACGTATCCGGGCCATTTCGACGGATCGAACGTGAGGACGATCACCGAGCCCAGGATGAACAACATGAACCCCAGCGCGTAGAAGACCATGTTGATCGTCAGCCGGATCCCGGGCTTCCTGACGTAGTCGAGCGTGATGACGCGGAGGCCATTGATGCCGTGGATCAACGCGAGCACCAGCAGCATCCAGTCCCATGTCCGCCAGAACGGGCTGCCCCATCGGGTTGCGACGAATCCGAAGTCCACGCGGCCGACCCCTTCGTCGACGACATGCATGATCAGGGTGTGCCCGACGGCCAGCACCAGGAGCAGCAATCCCGAGATCCGCATGAACAGCCAGCTCCAGAGCTCGAAGCCGCCGACGGGCCGCTCCCGGCCGCCCCGGAAGTCGCGTTGCCGTTCGGGCGGTTGCGCGTCGTGTCGCGGCTCGGTCGCTGTCGCCAACTCAGTTCCTCATCAGATCGATGATCTGGCGGCCCATGATCCACGTGATGGGCAGCATCGAGGCCAGGAACACGACGATCGTGGCGATGCCCATGATGCGGATGTGTCGAGCGAGCCGCGGGAAGAAGTCGACCAGCATGATCTTGATCCCGTTGATCGAGTGATAGAGGACAGCGGCCACGAGCCCGAGCTCCAGCAGTCGGACGACCGGGTTCTCGTAGACGCGGACCACGCGGTTGTAGGCGTTGGGACCCCAGCCGATCACGGCGGTATCGATCACATGCGCGAACAGGAAGAGGATGATCGCGACGCCCGTGATCCGGTGGAGCAACCAAGAGTATTGACCCTCGTGGCCCCGGTATATGGGGCCGTAGTCGCTCTTCTTCTTGCTCGCTCGCGTTGCCACCGTGGGATCCCTCCCAGCTTATCTCGCGGGCTCGGCTCTCCACAGGGCGAACCGGCCAACGGCCGCGCGGAGTCTACTCAGTTCAGGCGGTGGGCGGTCCTGGTGGCGGGCGGCGGCGGGCCGCCAGACTTCGAGCGATGCTCATCGACACGGTGACGACAGCAGCGCCGATGAAGAGACAGAAGGCAGGGAGCACGATGACCTCGGGATCGAAGCTGGGACGCAACGCCTGGATCCCGAACCCGATGAGCGCCACGACGATGAAGATGACATACGCCGTCATCCGAAGCCGCGTGCCTCTCAGCGCGCGGATCCCGGCGGGACTGTCGACAGGTTCAACCGGCTTGAGTAGCGCCGCCCCAAGAGACAGCGGTGAGCCTGATGCCTGGACCTTCTGCTGCGACCGCTCGATGTTCGCACGCGTGGGGGCGATGATCGCGAGCCCTGCGAGCGCGAACGGCAGGCCGACCAGGTAGATCCAGAGACTCCCGCCGATGAAGATGCCGCAGATGCCGAACAACGCGGCCGCCTCCGCCATCCCTACGCCGATGAAGAACCTCGCTCGATACGACCCGGCGAGACGCTCGGGACTCTCGGTGTTCAGCGGACGTCGGCTGAGGTGGATGACGGCGACGAGGCTGTAGGCACCGAGCGCGACGACCACGGTGGGGATCCAGCCTTCGTTCCCGCCGTCCCATGGCGCGATGAACGTGAACGCGACGAGGAACAGGAACAGCGCGTCGACGAGGCTCAGGTAGATACGGCGAAGTGAGATCAGCCCGTTCTCCGCCGGCCTCGTCCGTGACAGCCAGACGTGTGGCATCGGGAACACCAACCAGCCGACTCCGCGGAGGGCGGAACGCCAGCCCGGATCCTGATAGTCATCCATGCGCTCACTCCACGCGCACGGCCACCATCACTCCGTCCCGCGTCGGGACGATCGTCGATACGTAACGCTCGTCCTCGGCGATCAACGCGTTGTGTTCGAGGATGGCGGTCGTTCGCCCGTCCGGTTCGACGTCGAGCACGCGACCGGACCACAGCACGTTGTCGCAGACGTAGAGGCCGCCGACGCGGATACGCTCGCGCGCCGCGCGCCACGCATCCGGGTACCCCTCCTTGTCGATGTCGTCGTACACGACGTCGAACTCACCGTCGAGCGCGTT
>JBBQVZ010000198.1:0-4519 GCA_038211015.1 Actinomycetota bacterium
GCGCCCACGGTGCGTCCACCCTCGCGGATCGCGAAGCGCAGGCCCTCCTCCATGGCGATGGGGGCGATCATCTCGACCGTCATCTCCACGTTGTCCCCGGGCATGACCATCTCCACGCCCTCGGGCAGGTGCGCGGTGCCGGTGACGTCGGTGGTGCGGAAGTAGAACTGGGGGCGGTAGCCGTTGAAGAACGGCGTGTGGCGGCCTCCCTCGTCCTTGGACAAGATGTAGACCTTGGCCTCGAAGTCGGTGTGAGGCGTGATGGAGCCCGGCTTGGCGAGCACCTGACCGCGCTCGACGTCTTCCTTGTCGATGCCGCGCAGCAAGATCCCGACGTTGTCACCGGCCACAACCTCGTCCAGGAGCTTTCGGAACATCTCGAGGTCGGTCGCGACGGTCTTGCGGGTGTCGTGGATCCCGACGATCTCGACCTCAGACATCTTGGCGAGCTTGCCTTGTTCGACCCGGCCCGTGACGACCGTGCCTCGACCGGTGATCGAGAAGACGTCTTCGATCGGCATCAGGAACGGCTTCTCGACGTCTCTGACCGGCTCGGTGATGTAGGTGTCACACGCCTCGAGCAGCTCGTCGATCTTCTTCACCCACTCCTCGTCGCCCTCCAGGGCCTTGAGCGCAGACACCTGGATGATCGGGGTGTCGTCTCCGGGGAACTCGTAGGAGGTCAGCAGCTCCCTGACCTCGAGCTCGACGAGCTCCAGCAGCTCGGGGTCATCCACGGCGTCGCACTTGTTGAGCGCCACGACGATGAAGGGCACGCCCACCTGGCGGGCCAGAAGGACGTGCTCGCGCGTCTGGGGCATGGGGCCGTCGGCGGCAGAGACCACCAGGATCGCGCCGTCGATCTGGGCGGCTCCGGTGATCATGTTCTTGATGTAGTCGGCGTGACCGGGCATGTCGACGTGGGCGTAGTGGCGGTTCTCGGTCTCGTACTCCACGTGGGCGATCGCGATCGTGATGCCGCGCTCGCGCTCCTCCGGCGCCTTGTCGATCTGGTCGAACGGCGTGAACTCCGCCAGACCCTTGTCGGCCTGGCGTTTGGTGATCGCGGCCGTGAGCGTGGTCTTGCCGTGGTCGATGTGGCCCATCGTGCCGATGTTCACGTGGGGCTTGGTGCGCTCGAACTTCTTCTTCGACATGCCTTCCTCCGAGGTGCTTCCCGGACTTCCGACGGACGATCCGTAGCGGCGGGTGGAATCGAACCACCGACACAGCGATTATGAGCCGCTTGCTCTGCCTCTGAGCTACGCCGCCGTGTTCGGCTTGGGAGTCTACCTGTGGTCATCCCGCGTCGGCAGCATCCCCTGTCCGCGTCACCTCAGAGGAGTCCGGCGGGAGAGGGTTCGAGCCGGGGCGGGGAATCGAACCCCGGACCTCCTCCTTACCATGGAGGCGCTCTGCCGACTGAGCTACCCCGGCGGACCGCTGCAGCAACATGGAACCAGCCACGGCCGCCCCGCACGGCGGCCGAAACTCTACTAAAGCGACTCGAGCGGCATCAGCGACATCCGCGCTCAGGCCGGCTGTTGGACCGGTTGCTCGACGCGGTTGCGGCCCAGTTGCTTCGCTCGGTAGAGGGCTTCGTCCGCTTCTTTGAGCACCTCACTCGCCGATCTGGCGTAGCCGGGGTCGAGCATCGCCATCCCGGCGCTGATGGTGAGCACGCCGACCGGGTTGTCGGCATGCGCGATGGCTAGCCGTTCCAGACCGATCCGCATGCGCTGGACCGCGAGGGTCCCGGTGGCAAGGGACTGCTCGGGGAAGATGCACAAGAACTCTTCACCGCCGTAGCGGTAGATCGCGTCTCCCCCTCGCGCTTGTTGTTTGAGCTGGGTCGCGACGGTCTGCAGGATCCGGTCTCCGGCCTGGTGACCGTAGGTGTCGTTGTAGGACTTGAAGTGATCGACGTCGAGCAACGCCATGCAGTAGCTGTGCCCATAGCGGGTCACGCGTGCCTCCAAGAGGTCGAGATCCTCATCGAGGGCCCTGCGGTTACGCAGTCCGGTGAGCGGATCCATCCTTGCGATGGCTGCGAGCTCGTCGTTCAGTCGCTCCAGCTCGGTTCGCTGGTGAGCCAGCTGGCGATGCAGGGACGTGACCCTGGCGGCTGCGATCAAGCGGGCGTGGAGGTCATCGGGGTCGAGCGGCTTGAGGAGGTAGTCGTCGGCGCCGGCGCCCATACCCGTGAGGATCTCGTCGAGTCCACCTTGACCGGTGACCATGATGAAGTAGGTGTAACTGCCGGGTGCGTGAGCCCTGACGTTGCGGCATAGTTCGAGCCCGGTCAGCCCGGGCATCATCCAATCGCTGATGACCACGTCGGGCCGGTGGATCCGGAACGCGTCCCATGCCTGCGCGCCGTCGCTCACGGCATGGCATTCGTGGCCGAGGCTCCGCAGCGCGACCTGGAGGATGAGCCGGGAAGTGGCGTCGTCGTCGGCGACCAGGATCTTCATGTTGGGGCTCTCGCACCCAGCGCGAAGCGGACCCGGCCGAGCTCGGACTCGATCGCCTCGAGCTGCGTCCTGCCGCCCACCAGATCGCCGGCGGCGCCGTCCGTCGCCAATGCGGCACACAGGCGAGCAAGATCGGTTGCACCCAGGTTGGCGCTGGCTCCGCTCAAGGTATGGGCGGATCTGTTCACCGCGACCGCGTCGTCGCCGGCGAGCGCTTCGCGAAGCGCGACGATCGAGGCGTCGGCATCGGTCAGGAAGAGGATGGCCAACTGTCCCATGAGATCCTCGCCGGCCGTCTCTCCCAATCGTTCCAAGCGGCCGACGACCTGCGCATCCAGCACCAAGTCCGCGGGACCGGCCAGAGGGACCGAGCCGACACGGGTGATGGAGAGGACCTCGGCCCAGGCAACGGCGGTGGTCGGGTCTGATCGGTTCGGTGCCCAGCGGGCCAATACGTCGGCCAACGCCTTGAGGCTGAGCGGCTTCGTGAGGTAGTCGTCCATGCCGGCAGCCAAGCAACGTTGCTGGTCGGAATGTGTGTCCGAGGCAGTGATCGCGATGATGGGGGTGCGACTGGATTCTCCCTGCAGGCGCCGGATCGCGTCGGTCGCCTGATACCCGTCGAGGACGGGGATCTGACAGTCCATGAGGATCGCTCGATACGGCGTCAGGGTCGCGGCTTTCACGGCCTCCTCTCCGTCCGCCACGACGTCGGTGTGGAAGCCGAGATTCTCGAGCATGACCGTCGCCACCCGTTGGTTCAGCGGGTTGTCCTCGGCCAGCAGGATGTGACTGGCCCGCCCGTGCCTGGCTGAGGGGTCAAGCATGAAGACTCCGAGGGCGTTGTCGGTCGGCAGACGACAGCTGCTGCCTCAACGCGCGGCGCAGGTCTTGGTAGTCGGTCTCGACCTCGAGCAGATCGTCCTGACCATCCGAGAGGGAACCACCGGTCGCCTTCCTTTCCAATCGCCCGCAGGATGCAGCGAGGCGACGACCGCCGAGCTGGTCACAGCTCCCCTTGATGCCGTGGGCGATGCGACCCACGGCCGGGGCGTCGCCGACCTCGAAGGCTTCGCGGAGCTGGACGAGAAGCGGCTCTGTGTCGTTGACGAACTGAGCGAGAAGCTCGGCGATGAGATCCTCCTCGGTCCCCTCCGCGAGAACGCGCAGTTCGTCGAAGACGGCCGGATCGATCGTGATCTCAGCCACTGAGGCATGGTCCGCACCCGGCAGCCGGGCGGTCATGGCCGGCTCGCTCTCCATGGAGCGGGCGAGCAGGGCGAGGAGAGCATCCTTGCTGAATGGCTTGGCGAGATAACCATCCATCCCCTCTGCGAGGCAGCGCTCACGGTCCTCCCGACGCGCTCCGGCGGTCATGGCGATGATGGGGGTGTGCCGGCCGGAACCCTCCTGAGCCCGGATGGCAGCGGTTGCCTCGTACCCATTCAGTTCAGGCAACTGGCAGTCCATCAAGATGGCGTCGTAGGGCTTGGAGGCGGCCGCCTGCACCGCCGCTGCCCCGTTGAGCACCGTGTCCACGCGGAACCCGGCGCTGGACAGCATGGCAATCGCAACCTTCTGGTTGATCAGGTTGTCTTCGGCCAAGAGCAACCAACCCATTTGCGATGTTCCTGGCGATGACGGAAGCGGTGTCACCTCCGTTGGGACCACGTCTGCCTTCTGCAATCCCAACGCGACTCGCAGGCACGCCCGCAGATCCTCCCGGTGTACCGGCTTTGACAAGGAAGCGGAGACTCCGGATCCCGAAGCGCTCTCGAGGTCACGCTCTTGGCGCAAGCCGGTCATGAGCACCAGGCGGGTCGTGACGGCAGGATCGACCAGGATGGCGTCCTTCAATCCCAAGCCGTCCATCCCGGGCATGGACCGATCGAGGACGGCCACTGCGAACGGCCGGCCTTGCATGGCCGCGGTCCGCAACGTTTCCAGAGCAGCCGGACCCGAGTCGGCGGTGCTGACGGTCATGCCCCAATCGGTCAGGTACTCGGACAAGACGCTTCGTTGAACGGCGTTGTCATCAACGATCA
>JBBQVZ010000199.1:0-4443 GCA_038211015.1 Actinomycetota bacterium
ATGGGCGTCCCTCGGGGCTGGCTCGTGGCTGGCTTGACACCGCCACGATGCCGCCCCGGGGATCACCCGGGTGGTCAGATCAGGCGAGGGGTGGGGACATCCTGGTGGCCATGGGTGGGGACTTTCTCATGGCCACTCGCAGCACACCCGAGCCAAGACATCCGTGAATGGCTCCCCGTCAAGATGACTCAGGAAGTGATCCTCGCCGGTTGGTGAGATGCGAAGCCGACCGTCGAAATCGCGGAGTAGCCCCTGATCGTCATTGGTGAAAAGTATCGGGGCTGTTCGCGAGCGAATCGGGGTTTTCGATCCCAACGGGGACTCGAACCTGATCAGGGGCTCCGCCGGGTGTGCGACCGCGGACTCGAAAGCACAACTCTGTGTTGGGCGGGCCTGGGGCTGCGGCCGCCGGCGGGTCGGGATTGAGAACTCCGCCTCTCGTCAGTGAGCCCTAACGATGCCGGCTGCTTCCGCCCCGTCCTCGAATCGGATGATGTAGTGGCCATCGAGGTCCTCGAACCGCACGGACGAAATCGGACGCCCGGGCCAGCCATTGTCAGATGCAGCGACGCGGACCCTCGATCCGCACGTGTCGATACGCATCGGCCCGCAGTCCAGTCCTAAGCTAAGTACGCCGATTCTCAAGTCTCGCAACGTATGACCTCAGGCCGCCTGGGCCAGCGGGGTCAGGGCAGCCAGGACGCGGTGGAGATCGAGCCGGGTGAACCGCCACTCGAACGGCTTGGCGATCGCGCTGTACCGCTCGCCGAACGCATGGAGGGCGGCTTCGAGCTCGGCGAGCGAGCGCCACTGGCTGGGCTCGAGCACCTTGCGCTGGATGACGCTGAAGTAGAGCTCGACCTGGTTGAGCCAGGAGGCGTGGATCGGGGTGTGGACGACCCGGACCTGCGGCCAGCGCTCCCGGAGCCGCACCTCGGTCCGCGGTCCGCGATGGGAGCTGCCGTTGTCGACGACCCAGAACACCCGCCGGGCCGAGGCGTACGGCTCCTCGCTCATGACCTGCTCGACGAGCCGCCCGAACGGGGCGATCCCGGTCGTGGGCTCGCAGCGCCCGAAGACCTGGGCCCGGTGAACGTCCCACGCGGCGAGATAGGCGAGGGCTCCCTTGCGCTTGTACTCGTGCTCGACCCGACCCGCCCGGCCCGGTCCCGGCGGGCTGCCCGGATGGATCCGGGCACGGGCCTGGATGCTCGTCTTCTCGTCGGCGCAGATGACGTGCTCGTCGGGCCGCAATGGCTCGCCCTGCCAGCGGCCGCGGTACAGGTCGAGGATCGGCCCGGCCTTTCGCTCGAAGTCCGGGTCGCGCGGGAAGATCCAGCTGCGGTACGTCCACGGCCGCAGGGCGTCCTCGCTCAGCCAGCGCCTAACCGTCGTGACACTGATCGCCTCGACGATGTCCCGGGCGACCGCGACCCGGGCGATCTCGGCGCTGCTCAGACGAGCGAGGGGCAGACCCAGGTCGACCGGCCGCTCACAGGCGAGGGCCTTGATCTCGACGACGACCCGAGGGGGGAAAGGTCCGCGGCCGGCCGCTCCGCGGGTGATCACGAAGCCCCGCGGTGCGATCGTCGAAGAACCGCTTGCGCCAGCGGCTCACGGTTGTGCGCACCGTCCCGAGCCGCTCGGCGATCTCGTCGTTGCGCAGACCATCGGCCGCGAGGACCACGATCTGGGCCCGGAAGACCTCGCGTCGGGTCGCCGTCTGGCGCCGCGCTCGTCGTTCCAGCTCGGTCCGCTCCTCGGCCGTCAGCTCGATTCGATAGGGGCTCCGTCTCGACATCGGTTCCTCCTCTCGGAGGAATCGTAGCTGCCGATGTTACGTCGCGCAACTTATGAACGGCTGTACTAAGTCAAGAGGCGGTTGCCGCGGTCGGAGTTTCGGACTCAGTGCGAAGCCATCGCCTTCGTCGTCGCAAGGAGGGCATCCGGGGAAACGGCCCGGATCTCCGCTCTGAATGGATTTCCCTCGACCGCCTCGAGCTTTCCGTCATTCACCAAGTATGAGCCTGTGTAACTCTGAACTCCGTATGACCCGTCCGCGTAGGGGCCCTCCAGGAACAGGACGGCATCGTCACCCGGCAAGAGGAGCGGATCACTGGCCGCATAGCCGAGGGTACCTATACCCCACTGCGCATCCGGTGCTGGCCCGCCAGCCTGCACGATTCGAATCGACCTTCCCGGCGTACCTTTGGCGGAACCCGTCACGGACAGAGTCACGACCGCCGATCCAGACGCGTTGAACTCAACACTCTCCGCGTGCACCCTGACTATCGCTGAAGCATTGCGCACTGCCGTCGCTAGGTCGGGCTGCGGATCGAGAGCGGTCACGAGCATCTCCACTCGCTTCAACGATCTTGGATCGCGACCGCTCGCTGCGAAATCGGCAAGCCACGCGGCGTATCGCGCAGTGAACTCCTTCTTACTGTCCTGGATCGCGACCATCCTCTCTTGGTTCGATTTTCCGGCTAACGGGTCGACTATGCGCTTCTGATCGTCACCGGCGAACGCGACCGTCGTTGCGGCAGCCACCACCGCGATCGCTACTAGAACGATCGGGATACGAATCGAAATGCGCGAACCAGCTGGCATCTAAGTCACCCCATCAGTGGCGTGGGCGGCCATCACGGCGTTGTTGCCCAGTTGTAAACGCATCGGATGCCACCTTCATTTGCCACACTGCAAGGTGGATTCCTACCGATGTCACCGGGATTCGTGGGGCCCTGAAGGTTCGTCGCGGCCGGGTTCATCAGGCGATTGGGGTCGGTGTGGTGAAACAGACCAAGGGCATGCCCCATCTCATGGGCGAAGGTGTTCTGACGCTTCGCGTCGGTGGTGGAGTCCATTGCGGTCCGGTTGAAGTAGATCTCCGAAAACCCAACGCGCATCGCGACATTCTGGTTGCTGCAGAACCCATCGATGGTGCAGTTCCAAGTCGCGGCCAGAATGCCAGGTCCAGTTCCGTTTTGACCTTGGGCCGTATCAAAGAGGTCAATTACGTCTTGAGGAGGGGGATTGTCGGTCCAGGTCAGAATCTGGGGACCCGGAGCTCCTGTCCATTTCACGCGCGCAGCATCGGCGAGCGCTCTCCACTGTGGCCGTTGATCTGAGAAGAGGTCCAGCAAGATTGCGTGGAAGAATTGACCCTGGCGCCACACGTCCAAGC
The DNA here is from genome assembly GCA_038211015.1 of Actinomycetota bacterium. GTDB lineage: Bacteria > Actinomycetota > UBA4738 > UBA4738 > HRBIN12 > JBBQVZ01. Next base: position 3,185 of record JBBQVZ010000199.1, read on the forward strand.
ACCAAAGAGGGGTTCCGCTTTTCCAACAGTCGCCACCGGCAATGGTGTGACCGGCGGAAGCCGTCCGGCTCGACAACGCCAACATGGAGGTCGAGAGCGACGCGGCCAGAACGAGCCGCAGCGCGAGTCCTCGGAAGCGCATGGATACCCTCCCCCATTCGTACGACAACCGTCCCTATCGTCCCCCCCCCAGCGGACCCGGTAGTCAATCATGAAGTTTAGCGGATGCGCCCGCCAAGTCAATGAAGACTAAACAGGGCTTCACTTCATCGATCTGCGACGGAGCACGATAAGGAGCGCGAGCGCCAACGCAATGGCGGCCGTCACGGTGACGGCCGAGATGTCCGTCTCCTCTAAGCACAGGATAAGTTCGTGTTTCGCGCGCTCGCCGCACGACTGGCTCAGAGCCCAGGTGGCCACCAGAAGGGCTGCCAAGTCCACGGTCAGAGCAACGAATATCAACGCTCCGATCGGGCCGAGATTTCGAAACCTCTCCACGACTGTCCTCCTCTGACATTCCTCGGGGCCCGAGCAGGCTTGAATTCGGATGGGGCGTCTTCGGGCCTGCTTCGTCTTCTTGGAGGCCACCTGAATGTCCGTTCAGCGGCGCCGGTTGACGAAAGGGCTGGACCCAGACTGAATTTCGACGTGACTCGACTGATTGGGTCTTCGGCCCGCGCCGTGGCTGCCAAGCAATGATGGTAGGCGGTCGCGAACTCATCCTGCGGTTCAATGTGGTTCGGCAGCGCCGAGCCCCGGGGCCCCAATCGCCATCTCCAGAGCGTAGAGGAGCTCAGCGCAGATGCTAAGCCGTGACCCGCCAGCCAGGATCGTCAGGGAGAAATTGTCGACACCGAAGGCCTTGCACACGAACTCGGTCTGGGTTCAAACGGTTTCGCGTCGGCGACCCCTTGGCGGCTCGGACCGGTCGCGCTGAGCACGCGCCGGACGAGATCGGCCGGTCGTCGGTTCAACGATGCGGGCCTCGTCGGCCGGATCCGCTGCGTGGGGGTCGCGCCGGCCAAACCGAGACCACGCATTAGCTAAGGCAAGGAAGGGCGGCTCCATGTGCCGTCCAGCAGGATCGCCCAGTTCACAGCTTGAACCGCACTGGGTTTCGTGGAGACTCTGGCCTGCCCCGGGTTTCGTGGAGTCGAGATTCTGGATCATCACGCCACCGTCTCCGTCTGATGCCGAGTCTCGAACTCGATCGGGCTAAGCATGCCAAGCGCCGAGTGCCGGCGTTGGCGGTTGTGGAA
>JBBQVZ010000200.1:0-4361 GCA_038211015.1 Actinomycetota bacterium
GTGGGAGTCCGCCACGTATCGCTCAAGGGCAAGGACCTCCGGCTGCGGGAGCAGCAGGCGAGGCGCCTCGTGCGTCGATCGGCACAAAGCCCGAGCCAGGCGGGGCTGTCCGCTGTGGGTGACGAGAAGTTCTGGCTCGCCGTCGACTTCATCGACGGGTCTGTCTACCTGAAGGCGTACACGCTCCGGGGGGTGGGAAACAATATCGAGGTCTGGGTCGCGAGCGACTCGGACGATGTGTCCACCGACACCGACTTCCCGGACGGCGACTGCCGGAACGGTCTGCGAACCCAGGTCACGGATGACCAGGTGAACTACCTGATCGATCAGTTCGACAACAACATCCTTCCGAAGGAGTCCGACGTGTTCAGCGTTGCGCCGCCTCTCGACGGCTCGAACGCGCTCCTGCCTGAGTTGATCGACGATCCGGCTCTCATGCCACCCGACTATTTCGAGGGAGAAGGCGACAACACCGTCGTGCTGGTCGACAACGTCCGCGACGAGAACTTCTTCGACACGAACAACCAGAACACGTTCTCGTACGTCGCGGGCTTCTTCGCTGATGTCTACGGCATCTACTTCGACCGGAACGTGATGACGATCGACGCGTGGGACTGGTTGCACCGGACGGGTGCGAACCCGCCGCACGAGCCGACGGCAGATCCATGTACCAGCGCGCCGGCTCGCCCGTTCCTCTACGAGGGCGTGTTCGCTCACGAGTATCAGCACCTGCTCGAGTCCTACGAGGATCCCGGAGAGACCATCTGGGTCAACGAAGGACTGTCCGACTGGGTGATGTCCTACGTGGGATACGTGGACCGGTCGCTGCCGATCACACAACTCGGGTTCGACAGCCATACGCAGTGCTTCCTGGGCTGGCTGGGGGTGGTGACGGATGCCAACCCACTTCCGACGACCGGAGGTCCCGAGCAGTCCCTGAACCTCTGGGGTGATCAGACCGACGATGAAGGGGAGATCCTCTGCGACTACGGCGCGGCGGCGACGATGATGCATCTGCTCGCAGACCGGTTCGGCCCGGAGTTCATGGGTGAGTTCCATCGGGACGATCTGCACGGGTTCGAGAGCCTGAACTCGTTGTCGGCGCTGAACGGTGGCCCCGACGTCAGCACCTTGATCGACACGTGGTCGGCCATGGCGGCTCTCGATGGCGTGCTGGACGACGGTGCGAAGCTCCATGGTGGAGACGCCTCGGACTTCCAGGTGTCCACGCTCGACGCCACCATCAACTGGGACACCGACCAGACGTACAGCTCCCCCGGAGCCCCACCCAACGGATCGGACTTCGTCCGAGCACGGAACGCCGACGGATACGTGAGCGCGAAGCACATCCACAGCATCGTGTTCGACGGCGTATCGCAACTGCCGCCGCTCCCGCTCGAGTGGACGGTCGACGCCGATCCGGCGGAGCAGCCGGGCGACGCGGCCCTGTACTCGGGGACGGGGGACAACCTCGACCGATCGATCGTCCGAGAGGTCCCGGTCCCGTCGGGTTCGCCGGCGCTCACGTTCGAGACCGACTGGAGCCTCGAGGAAGGCTTCGACTACGCCTACATCCAGGTGTCGACCGATGGCGGCGACAGCTACGAGACGATCCCCTGCTCGGACCAGGTCGAGGGACCGCTCGGCTCGGCGTTCAACGGCGAGTCCGACGCGTTCCTGCCCGAGAGCTGCGACCTGTCCGCGTTCGCCGGACAAACCGTCGTGTTGGCGTTCCGCATGGTCACGGACTCGAGCGTCAACTTCGACGGCTTCTGGGTGGACGACGTCGCGATCGGCGGCTCGATCGTGTCCGACGGATCGACGCTCGCCGGATGGAGCTCGCCCACCGAGTTCAACCCGATCGACGTCGAGGGGTACACGGTTCGGCTCGTCGCGTACGAGACACATCGACATGGACACGGCCATGGACATGGGCATCTGTCGCGAGGCGGGCACGGCCACGGACACGGCAAGGAGGCCTGGATCGCGACGCTCAGGCTCAACGACGACTTCCACGGGTGGCTCGGGGGCAGGTGGCTCCGCAAGGCCATCGGTACGGAGGCCGATGTCGTATCGGTGATCGTGACGTATCACGACTCGACGGAGCAGGTGCAGCAGTACGCGCCGTACACGCTGACGGTGAACGGCGTTCTGCAACCTGGCGGTTAGTCCGTCGCAGGACAGCAGAGAGAGGGAGCGGGTCCCCACGGACCGCTCCCTCTCTTCTTGCCGGAACGCGATGGGGACGAGTGGAACGCTAAGCTCGCGCGATGGTTCATCGCGTGACGATCATCCCGGGGGACGGCATCGGGCCGGAGGTGGCGGCGGCGACCCGGCTGGTCCTCGACGCGGCACACGGAGACATCGAGTGGATCGACGCGGTCGCCGGCGCCGGCGCGCTCGAGAGTCACGGGGCACTCCTCCCGGAGGAGACGCTGCAGGCCGTCCGGGACTGCCGGGTGGCCATCAAGGGCCCCATCACCACCCCGGTCGGCACGGGCTTCCGCAGCGTGAACGTGGCGCTCCGTCAGGAGCTCGACCTCTTCGCGGCCGTGCGGCCTGCACGCGCCCTGCCCGGCGTGCCGATCCGTCATCCGACCACGAACCTCGTCGTGGTCCGTGAGAACACCGAGGACCTGTATCAGGGCATCGAGTTCGAACGCGGCTCACCCGAAGCTGCCGCCCTGCGGCGGAAGCTTCGGGAGCTCGCGGGCTTCGAGGTGCGTGAGGATGCCGGTATCACGTTGAAGCCGATCTCGGTCGCCGGCACCCGGCGGATCGTGCGATTCGCGTTCGAGTATGCGCGGGCGAACGGTCGCAAGAAGGTCACGCTGGGGCACAAGTCCAACGTGATGCGCTACTCGGACGGTCTGTTCCTCAAGACGTTCCTGGACATCGCCCGCGATCCGATGATCCGTGGAGACGTGGAGGTCGAGGAGATCCAGATCGATCATCTCTCGATGCGACTCGTCTGGGAACCCGAGGCTTTCGACGTGCTGTTGCTGCCGAACCTCTACGGGGACATCCTGTCGGATCTCTGCGCAGGGCTGGTCGGCGGGCTGGGTCTGATCCCGGGGGCCAACATCGGGTGGGAGTACGCCGTGTTCGAGCCGGTGCACGGAAGCGCGCCGGACATCGCCGGGAAAGGCCTCGCGAACCCCATCGCGATGATCCTGTCGGGCGCGATGATGCTCCGGCACCTAGGCGAGCCGGCCGCCGCCGAGCGGGTGGAGCAGGCCGTGGACGCGGTGCTGGGCGAAGGGGGAACCCGGACGCCCGACCTCGGCGGGACGTCCAGCACGCAGGAGGTCGGCGACGCGATCGCGAGGGCGATGCCCGGCTAGCCTCTCAATGTAGGTCGTCGTGATGATGTCCCTCGGGACCTCGACCGAGGTCCTCGGGAAGACGTCAACAGCCCGGTTGTCCGTCGTGTCCGCAGCACTGTCGGACGGAGAACGTCGCCTTCAGCCGGTTGCGGAACGTCAACCCGAGCTTCGTCACGAGCGGAGCGTCGTAGACATGCCAGTTCGTGAAGAAGTTCCGGCCGTGCCGCCTGGCCACAGCCCAGAAGCCGTCGTCGCGCATGGCTTCATGCTACGGCGACGAACACCGATCCGATGTGCTTCAAACCGACAGCACGGGATGCCAAACTCATCCGGTGCTCGCCGTTGTGAAACCCAGCCCCCTGCGTCTCTTGGGATTCTTGCTGACCGCCATGGGCGGTGCGCTGATCGCGTTCGGCTCCTTAGGAGATTGGGCGGCGGTTTCCCTCGGCAGCAGCACGGAGGGCGCGGTGCCCACGAAGGGCATCGACATCTGGCAAGGCATCGCAACAGTGATCCTCGGTGCGCTGATCGTCGTGGGGATCCTGGCCCTTCGGTTCGTCCGACCCGAGCGCCGGAACGCGATGGCGATCGCGATCGTCGTCGCGGGACTGGCCGCACTCGCCTTGGGGCTCTGGGTGCTCTTCGCGCTGAAGTCGGTCATGCTGGACGTCGGGGTCGATGAGCTCGCCAAGATCTACGGCCTGCAAGAGGTCCTGCGAACGATGAGCAAGGAGGGGATCGCTACGAAAGCCCAGACCGGGCTGTGGATGACCGTCGCCGGTGGCGTCATCGCGACGGCCGGCGGGTTCGTGGACCTCGCCTGGGTCCGGCAGAAGCGGCTCGTCGGAGACGCGATCGACCCCGATACGCTCCCGGCGGCGTCCGAGCCGGATGCCTAGATGTGCTTCCTCGGGACATTGTTCAAGACGGTGATCGGTGCCCTGCCCCCATGTGCCATGTGTGGGCGATGGTAGTTGTAGTGATGAAGCCACCGCTCGAGCTCGGCGGTACGTGAGTCGTTCGTCTCGTAAGCCC
>JBBQVZ010000201.1:0-4359 GCA_038211015.1 Actinomycetota bacterium
TCGTCGATGAACGAGGCCAGGACCTCGGCGACCCCCAACGCGAAGAACGCGGTGAGCGATCCGATCACCGCCCCTCGGAGCCGTCGCGTCCGAGCCGGCTGCGACACCGGGGTCGCTGACCTCGTCTGGGCGCTCACGCTAGGGGTTCGTCACGGTGGCTGGGATGGACCGGTACCGGTCTCGAAACAGGTCTCGAGGAACCGTACAGCCTCGATCACGATCCACGATGACAACCCTTACCCGTCCACGGGCGTCCTAGGCTTGAACGCAGGAGGTTGGGGCTGATCGAGGACGCGGACTTCAGGGAGTTCCTGGCGAAGGACTACGCGCGCCTCGTGGCAGCCGTCGCGCTCGCCACCGGGAGCCGGGCAGGAGCCGAGGACGCCGTGCAGGAGGCGCTGGTGCGCGCATGGGAGCGGACGACGAAAGGCGAGGCGATCGACTCGCTCGGCGCGTGGGTGGCTGCCGTCGCGCTGAACGTCAGCCGGAGCGGCGTGCGCCGCAAGATGGCGGAGCGCCGGGCCCGGCAGCGCCTCGGGGCTCCGCCCACGACGACGCCCGATCGCTCGCACGGCGATGCCGTTGACATCGAGCGCGCGGTCGCCACGCTCCCCCGCCGGCAGCGCGAGGTCGTCGTCCTCCGCTACCTGCTCGACCTGAACACCGCCGAGACGGCGACCACCCTTCGGATCAACGAGGGAACGGTGAAGAGTGAGCTCTCCCGAGGGCGCGCCGCACTTGCGGAGCGGCTCGGCGTCGAGAACATGAAGGTATCGAACGATGCCCGACCTTGACGAGTACCTGAGGAACGAGCTCCGCCGATCGGTCGCGCCCGTCGACGTCAACGACGTCTCGTCCAGGATCGACCGGCGACGAACACGCCGGTCCCGGCTGCGCAAAGCCCAATCGGTGGCGCTGACCGTGGTCGTGCTCGCGGGCACGATCGGAGGCGTCGCGGTGCTGTCCAGCGTGTTCCGGAAGGGATCGCCCGCACCGATCGGCGATACGTCGCCGTTCCCCATCGTCCCGAAAGCGAACGGCGTGATCGTTGCCGCCCAGCAAGCGCGTGGCGGACCACTTCAACTGGTATCGATGAACCCGGACGGATCCGATCGACAGGTGATCCAGACCCGCGCGACGGGAGATCCGTGGCTCCCTGCATGGTCCCCGGACGGAACGAGGTTGGCGGTCGCGGTGTTCCCGGACCCTGAGCCGCGTGCCATCTGGGTGATGGACGCCGATGGCGCCAACGCCGTCAAGATCGCCGAGGGCGACGATGTGTCGCGACCGTCGTGGTCGCCCGACGGAACCGAGATCGCGTACGCGATTGACGGCAAGCAAGGCTCGTCTATCCACATCGTGAACGCGGATGGCTCGGGCGACCGCATGATCGGTGACGCGATCCAAGGCAAGGACTACTTCTCCGCTTCGTTCTCGCCCGATGGCACGCATATCGTCTACGACAAGGGCACGGATTCGGGGTTCGGCATCTTCGTGATGAACGCTGACGGGTCCGATCTGCTGCGCATCAGCACCGGACCGAGCGACTACAACCCGTCGTGGTCGCCCGACGGGACGCGGGTCGTGTTCACGCGGCAGGAGCAGGGCGCCGAGTCGGACATCTACGTGATGGATGTGGACGGTTCGAACGAGAGCCGACTCACGAGCAACGGCCCCGGCGTCACGAACCTCAACCCCGAATGGTCACCCGATGGCACGGAGATCGCCTATGTCGCAGGCGTGACCGGAGGTCCCGGCTCGCTCGTGGTGATGAACACGGATGGGAGCCAGCCCGTAACCATCCTCGACGGCGGCGTCATCGGCATCTCCTGGCAGCCGCTAACGGCGCCCGACGGTCCGACGGATCTCCCGGGCCTCGATATCGGGCTGGACTTCCGGCTGTGTCGGGCGAACCGGTTGAGCGGCGTCGACATGCTGGGCAACGGCACGGCGGGCAGCGCGTGGACAGGCGTGAGGCTCAAGCCCGACGGGTCATGTCCGAGCGAGTTCGAGGGCTTCAACGTCGTGGCGGTCGACCACACCGGGGACGGTCTGGCCGACAGCTGGTGGGGACCGATGCAGTATTGCGTCGGATGCAAACCGTTCGACGCCACGGACCTGAACGGAGACGGCTCCGAGGAGCTGGTGGTGCTGGCGCAGTGGGGAACCACTCCGCAGTATCTGCTCTTCTCGATACAGGTGGGACCCGGGAAGGAGCCGAAGGTCCGGCCGATCCTGGTCGCGTCCCCAGGCCACCCCCAAGCGGGCTTCCGACCGGGAGAGCCGGTGGCTCTCTGGACGGGCGGGGACGAGGGGTTCAGCGCCTCCGTTCGCTGCGAGGGCTACCCGGGAACGCCGATCCTCGTCGCGACATGGAGCGATCATCCGATCGACGGCCCAGGCTCCGAGACCAAGGAGGTGCACGAGACCCGTCTGCGTCTCGAGTCGGACGGGTTGATGCACGCCGTCGATAGCAGCGACTCGACGCGGCCAACGAGCGATCCGGGTCCCGCAACGTGGACAGGACCGGCCTGCGGCGTCCGGTTCTGGCCCGCCTTCTGAGCGACCGGCCCGGCGCTCGCGAGTTCAGTTGCCGGCGAGCGCGAGGACGAGCTCGTTCAGCAGCAGCATGCCGCGCTCCGTGGGCACCAACGAGCCGTCGTCCTCCTGAAGGAGGCCACTCTCCAAGAACGGTAGCGCGATGCTCGCATCGACCCACGACGACGGGATGCCCTGCAGGATGCGCAGCCGGAGGAACACCTCTTCGAGGTAGGCGTCCGACGGGTCCAGGCGTTCGTCGCCCCCGGTCGGCAACTGCCCCGCCTCGACGGATGCCATGTACTCCTCGGGCGGGCGGATGTTCCACCAGCGGCGGTCGTCCTGGAAGGAGTGCGCGCCGGCGCCGAGCCCAACGTACGCGCGACGTTCCCAGTACCCGAGGTTGTGGCGGCATTCGTACCCCGGCTTCGCCCAGTTCGAGACCTCGTAGTGGCCGTAGCCGGCGCCGCGCAGCAGATCGCACGCGGCCGAGAACATGTCGGCCTGGAGGTCGGGATCGGGCGCCGGCACTGAGCCCGCCGACACCTTGCGACCAAGTGCGGTCGCCGGCTCGATCGTCAGCGCGTACGCGCTGATGTGCTCCGGCGACAGGTCGATCGCCTGCTCCAGCGTCCGCTCCCACGAGTCCAGACCCTCGCCGTCCGCGCCGTAGATGAGGTCGAGGTTCACGTTCTCGTAGCCGGCGGCGCGGGCGGCGACGAACGCCCGTCGCACGCTGTCCGGCGAGTGCAGGCGCTCGAGCGCCTCGAGCACGCCGCGGTCGAACGACTGCGCGCCCATCGACAACCGGTCGAATCCGGCCGCCAGCAGCCCTTCGAGCTTCGCGATATCGACCGTGTCGGGGTTCGCCTCGATCGACACCTCGGCGTCAACGCGCACCGCGAACCGGTCGCGAACGTGCGTGAGCACGCCCTTCAGGTCCGCGACGTCCAGCGTCGTCGGCGTCCCTCCCCCGAAGAAGATCGACACGACCTCGTCGTCGGACCACGCGGGCGAGGCCAGCCCGGCCTCAGCCAAGAGCGCCCGGACGTACCGGGGCGCCAGGTGGTCGAGCCCCGCGTACGCGTTGAAGTCGCAGTAACCGCAGCGCGTCAGGCAGAACGGCACGTGGACGTAGATCCCGACGTCGCTCACTTCTTCTTCTCCTTGGCGCCGCCGTCGTCCACGCGAAGCGCCGCGATGAACGCTTCCTGCGGCACGTCCACACGGCCGACCCGGCGCATCCGCGCCTTGCCGCGCTTCTGCTCCTCCAGCAGCTTGCGCTTGCGCGTGATGTCGCCGCCGTAGCACTTGGCCAGGACGTCCTTGCGCTTGGCCTTCACTGTTTCGCGCGCCACGATCCGCGAGCCTATCGCCGCCTGGATCGCCACGTCGAACAGTTGCCGAGGGATCAGCTCCCGCAGCCGCTCCACCATCTGCCGGCCGTACGTCGGCGCCTTGGCGCGGTGGACCACGGATGAGAACGCGTCGATCGGTTCGCCGTGCAGCAGCACGTCGACACGGACCAGGTCCGCCTCCTGGTATCCCCACGGCTCGTAGTCGAGCGATGCGTAGCCGCGCGTGCGCGATTTCAGCGCGTCGAAGAAGTCGAACACGATCTCGGCGAGCGGAAGCACGTAGTGGATCTCCGCCCGCTCGGGCGTGAGGAACGACATGTCAACCTGCTCGCCGCGGCGCGATTCGCAGATGTCGAGCACCGTGCCCACGAACTCGGCGGGCGCGATGATCGTGGCGAAGACGATCGGCTCCTCGACCCGGTCGAACGTGCCGGGGACCGGCATCTCCGCCGGGTTGTGCACG
>JBBQVZ010000202.1:0-4346 GCA_038211015.1 Actinomycetota bacterium
GGCCGCGGGTTTGTGGTGTGTGTTGCGGGGCGGGGTGGGCTCCCCCTCGCGCGACGGACCCGCGTATCGGTTGGTGCACTAGAACCGCTTGAGCGGTGAGCCCACCTACGCCGAGAGCGCTTTCGACGCCGCGACGCGGAGCTTCCGGTCCGTCACGACCTCATCCACTAGTCCATAGCTCTTCGCCTCTTCGGCGGACAGGATGAAGTCGCGGTCGGTGTCGGCGCGCACCCGCTCGATCGGCTGACCCGTGTGCTCGGCCAAGATCTCCTCCTGGCGGCGGCGCTGCCGAACGATCTCCTGCGCCTGGATCTCGATGTCGCTCGACTGTCCCTCCACTCCGCCGTGCGGCTGATGGATCAGCACACGGGCGTTCGGCAACGCGTACCGCTTGCCCGGCGCCCCGGAGGCGAGCAGCGTCGCGCCCGCCGACGCAGCCTGACCCATGCACCAGGTGGCGACATCGGGACGCACGGCCTGCATCGTGTCGTAGATCGCGAACATCGCCGTCGCCGAACCGCCGGGAGAGTTGATGTAGAGCGCGATGTCCTTCTCCGGGTCCTGGGCCTCCAGGAACAGCAACTGCGCGACGATCAGGTTGCCGACGTCGTCGTCGAGCACGCTTCCGAAGAAGACGACCCGTTCGCGCAGCAACCGGGAGTAGATATCGAACGCACGCTCCCCTCGTTCCGTCGCCTCGACGACCGTCGGGACCAACACCCGTCCACCACCCATGCTCGCCACTTCCTGTACCATCAGCGGGACGCAACCTGGGGGTTGCCGCACCACCATAGATGGCAACTCGACGGTTGCCAACCTACGGAGAGGATCTGGTGGACGAGCCGATCAGACGCGAGATCGTCGTCGACGCGTCGCAAGAGGTCGTGTGGGACGCCCTCACCGACCCGGACCAGCTCGCGGCGTGGTTCGGCGCCGAGGCGAAGGTGGATCTCCGCGTCGGGGGCGCGGTCCGGTTCCGTTCCCCAGAGGGGACGGAGCGACGAGGTCTCGTGGTGGACGTCGACCCGCCACACCGGTTGGCGTTCCGTTGGCGGGAGCTGCGGTTCTCCGGGTCAGGCCTCGTGGTCAACGACGCCACGGTGGTCGCGTTCACGTTGGATGTCGTGGGAGAGCGCACGCGTGTCACGGTCACGGAGTCGCCGGGCGTCCTGGCCGCCGATCCGCCTCTGGCGATGGCGGAGAACGCGTGATGGCCGAGTCCACCGGCCCCGGCGCCGTCTTCTCGGCGCTCTCGGACCCCACACGTCGCGAGGTGATCCGCCGCCTGTCGGAGGACGGCCCGACCACGCTCGTCGAGCTCGCGGCCGAACTCCCCGTCACGCGTCAGGCCGTCTCGAAGCATCTGGTCGTGCTGGAGGAGGCGGGCCTGGTTCAGGCCTCCGGCGACACACGCCGGCGAAGCTACAGCCTCACCCCACGCCCGCTCACCGACGCGATGGACTGGATGGTGGATGTCGGCGCCGAATGGGATGAGCGGCTCGACGCGCTTCGCCGCCACGTTGAGCGGGACCGCTGATCCGTGGCAGACTCGGTGGATCGTGACCGAGCGGGAAGAGCGGGTAGCGCGCAACGAGGCGACCTCCCGCGAGATGAACGAGCGGATCGAGCAGGCCCACCAGGGATCGCCGGACGACTACTTCCGCATCATCTGCGAGTGTGGGCAACCCGATTGTCCGCGAGTCATCGCCATATCGGTTCCAGAGTATGAAGAGGTCCGCTCCGACGCCCGGCATTTCGCCGTGGTAAGAACGCACGTCATGCCCGACATCGAAGGGGTCGTGCGCGAGACGGAGCGCTTCACTGTCGTTCGCAAGCGTGAGGGCACGCCGGCTGAGATCGCTGAGGAAGAGGATGCTCAGGCTTAGTCAGACGCGGTTCGATCTTCATCCAGCTCGAACCAGTACCCAGTCTTGTCGGTGCCCCAACGGCTCGCGAGCCGATCGACGATGAACAGTCCCCAGCCGGACTCCGCCCCAGGGCGAGGCCGTATCGTGGCGGGAACCGCCAGAGGAGTCGAGGGCTGAGCTCGATCGTGCACAGCGACCCGAAGGCGCGATCCCGACCATTCCGCGGTGATATGCACGTGCTCGTCGGCACGCAGGCCCGAATGTCTGACGCTGTTCCCGACGAGCTCCGACACGATCACCCTCGCATCGTCCAACAGCTCGGGAGGGATCGCGAGGGCCTCGAGAGAGCGTCGAACCTCGGCGAGCGATTCGGAGGAAGCGGGGACGCGGAGATCGAGTTGCGATCTCGGCTCCGGCTCCGGGGCGATACTGTCCGCGTCCACCATCAAGGTCTACCCGGCTGATGACCCATCCACACTCCCAGCAACTTCGAGTCCCATGGGCTGAACGACTCTACCGTGCTCGGACCCTCGTCCCGGACACGCTGGGACACCCCTTCATGGTCGGAGTTGTCTGATAGATATCGGAAGACTTGAATGGCGACATGAGAGAGGCGGAGGCAGGCGTTACACGTCCTGAGAGCTGGGGAGAGCCTGGTTGGGACGTCCTGGAGATCATCACGAAGAGCAGCGCGGACGGCATCACCATCCAGGATGCGACCGGAGAGCTCATCTACGCCAACGACGCAGCCGCCCGTATGTCCGGATTCTCCTCCGGACAGGGCATGCAGCGAGCTTCGATCGAGGAGATCGTCGAACGGTTCGAGCTCCTGGATGAAGACGGCCGCCAGCTCGCGGTCGACGCGCTGCCGAGCCGCCGAGCGTTGGGTGGGGAACGCGAACCCGAGGCGGTGGTTCGATTCCGGAAGCGCTCTGGTGAAGATGACCGGTGGGCGCTCGTTCGCGCCACGCCGCTCTTCGACAACCACGGACAGGTCCGTCATGTGGTGAATGTGTTCGTCGACATCACGGCTGATCGGACAAGGCGGCAAGCGCAGACGTTCCTGGCTGATGCGACCCACGAACTCGCTCGCTCGCTGAACTGGGAGGCCACGATCCAACGAGTCGCGCAGCTCGCTGTCCCGAGGATGGCCGACTGGTGCACGGTGGATGCCCTGGAACCCGACGGATCGCTGTCGCTCATCGCGGTCGCGCATGTCGACCCCACGAAGGTCGCGTGGGCACGGGAGTTGCGGCGACGGTTCCCCCCGGAGCCCACCGATACCTCAGGGGTCGCTCACGTGGTGCGAACCGGTGAACCCGAACTGGTCACCGAGGTCACCCAGGAGCTGATCGATGCAGCCGATATCGCCGACCCGGAGTTGCGAGAGGTCATCGATCGGCTCCGGCTGAACTCAGTCATGTACGTCCCGTTGATCGCCCGCGGGCGTACGCTCGGGGCACTGACGATGGTGTGGGCAGAGTCCGGGAAGCACTACTCCGAGGACGATCTCCGACTCGCCGAAGATCTGGCGAGTCGCGCCGCCTTCGCCATCGACAACGCTCGGCTCTATCGGGAACGAGATCATGCCGCTCGCTCGCTACAGGAACGGCTGTTGCCGAAGACGCTCCCGCATATCCCCGGGGTCGATGTGGCTGCGCGGTATCTCCCTGCCGGAGACCTCCTCCAAGCTGGAGGGGACTTCTACGATCTGTTTGAGATGGATGATGGCAGCTGGAAAGCGGTGATCGGGGACGTCTGTGGCAAGGGTCCTGAGGCCGCGGCACTCATGGGGTTCGTACGCTTCACCACTCGTGCGGTGAGCCGGCAGGATACGAAGCCGAGTGAGGCGCTGGTGAAGCTGAACAGGGCCTTGCTGGAGGAGCTCGAGGTAGGAAAGAATGAGTTCTGCACCGCTGCGGTCGTGCGGATCCGCGCGCACGACGAGGGTGTCCGCTTGACGGTCGCGGTGGCAGGACATCCATTGCCGCTCGTCGTGCGAGCGAACGGAGATGTCGAGGAGGCGGGCGTACCGGGGACGCTCCTTGGCATGTTCGAGGAGATCGACATCTCGGATCAGATCGTGGATCTGCACCCCGGGGACGCCCTCGTGATGCTCACGGACGGAGTGTTGGAAGCGGGCCGGGACCCGGGCTGGGAGAGCGAGGTCATCCCGCGGTTGCTCGCCACGTCGGCGGGGATGTCGCCGCACGCTATCGCCGATCGCATCAAGGACGCAGTTGCCGACCTCGACGATCGCCGAACCGACGACGTCGCCGTGCTGGTGATGCGGTGTCGACCCTGATCGCTCGATAGGTCGATCCCCCGACGGTCGGGACCGGTGGCTGATCGGGAGGAGCCGGTGGGTCTGGCACCGGTGCAGGCGGGATCGGTTGTGGAAACGGTCCTGGAGCAGGCGGCGACGGCACCGGAGGTACAGGTACGGGATCCGGACCGGGATGGGGCGCGGGTGTCGGC
>JBBQVZ010000203.1:0-4289 GCA_038211015.1 Actinomycetota bacterium
TGCATCTCCTCGGTCTGGTAGCGCAGTGCCCAGGCGTTCTTGCCATCCCGATGCTCCTCGAAGCCCGGCGCCTCCATGACGCCGTCGAGCATCACGAACTCCGAGACCACCAGCCTTCTCATCGGATCAATGGCTGCTTCGTGCTACCCGGCTGCGCTCCAAACCCACCGCCAACATGATCGCCCCGAGAGTAGCCGCAGCCGCCGCCCCCGATGCAGCCGGACCCAGGCTCGTGGTCCAGGCCATGGCGAAGAAGATGGTGATGCCGCCGATGGTGTACAGCCAGACGACCAAACGCGAGTCCCGCCGGATGCGTCCGATCAATGCATCGAGCGACGCCAGTGAAACGAGGAGCACCAACGAATACGCGCTGATCCAGGGCACTACCTGCTCCTCCGCTTGCCCGATTGCTGACCTGCTGGACAGCGATGCTACCGTAGCCGCCAGGCACGCAGAGGAGGTAGGAATGGCATCGCGCTTCATGATCGGCCTGTCCCTTGTGGCGATCATCCTCGCTGGATGCGGAGCGGCCGGGTCCCCCAGTGTCGAAGCCTCCGCCGCCGCCATCCCAAGCATTCCCGCGGAGTCATCCTCGCCGAGCGCCGCAGCGACCACGCCAACGGAGTGGACGACCTACACGTCGGACCGCTACGGGTACGCGATCGACGCTCCCAGCGACTGGATTGCGACGCCGGCGGCCAAGGATTGGCCCCCGACCGGCGAGTCGTACCCCGATGACAACGCAATCGACAAGTGGGCCCTGCCGCCGGGCGATCCGAACTGGGTGCTGATGTTCGTTTCGTCCATTGCCCTGAGTCCGGGTGAACTCCCGGCCGATCGGATCGCCAAGCTGGACGCCGACAACGCTCAGTTCTGCCAGCTCTCGAACCGCCGCGACGTCACGACCGGAGGTGTACCTGCGCGCAGGGAAGATGGCAAGTGCTTCGGAAGCGACTCCATGGACCAGGTCGCATTGGTCAACGGGGACCGGTTCTACCTGATCTATCTCCTCTCCGCGCAACCGTTCAGCGAGACGAGCAAGGCGACGTTCGAGCACTTCCTGGGTTCGTTCAAGCTCCTCTAGCCGATGAAGGCGGTCCTGTACGACCACTATGGGCCCGCCGACGTCCTGCACCTTGCGGAGGTCGAGCGGCCGGTGCCCGCGGACGACGAGGTCCTCGTGAAGGTCCACGCCACGACGGTGAACCGCACGGATGCCGGTTTGCGCAGCGGCAAGCCCTGGATCTCGAAATTGTTCACGGGCCTCCGCCGGCCGAAGAACCAGATACTGGGCATGGAGCTCGCCGGCACGGTCGAGGCCGTCGGCCAGGCCGTCACCGAGTTCAAGGTCGGCGACGCCGTCTTCGGCGGCAAAGGATCCCGAGCGCACGCGGAATTCGTCTGCATCAAGGAGAGCGCCCCGCTCGCCCACAAGCCCGCCAGCATGACCTTCGAAGAGGCGGCATCGGTCCTGGACGGAGCGAGCCTCGCGTTGGTTTGCCTCGAGAACGGTGGACCGCTCGAGGGAAAGAGCGTCCTCGTCTACGGCGCTTCGGGATCGGTCGGGACCTCGGGTGTCCAGCTGGCGAAGCACTTCGGTGCCGAGGTAACGGCTGTTGTCTCCACCAAGAACCTCGACCTCGCACGATCGCTTGGGGCCGATGCGGTGATCGACTACACCACCGAGGACTTCACGAGGAACGGCCAGCGCTACGACCTGATCTTCGATAGCGTCGGCAAGCACTCCTTCCGACGGTCGAGGCGCTCGCTGAAGCCGGGCGGCGTGTTCGTGGAGACGGACCTGGGGTTCATGTGGCACGTCCCATTGCTGCTGCTGCTGACGCGGTGGATCGGCTCCCGGAAGCTGAGGATGGGAATCGCCCGTTACGCGAAGGCCGACCTGCTGCTCCTCAAGCGGCTGATCGAGGCCGGCGAGTACCGCGCCGTCATCGACCGGACCTACCCGTTGGAGGACGTGATCGAGGCGACCAGGTACGTCGAGACGGGGCACAAGACGGGCAACGTCGTCCTGAGCGTCGCCGCGCCGCCTGCCCGCACGAGCTGATTCGGAACCGGGTCGCGCTCCACGGGGTATCGGTGTTGCCCTGGAGGAACGATGCGCGCTCTTCACCGATACGCCGTACTTGTCCTGGTTGCGACGACCTCGGTCGGCTGTGCACCGCAGTCGGCGGTCTCCATGCCGTCCTCGGAGGCCCCGACCGGTGACGTTGGCGCAGTCGGCAGCATCGTCTTCCACGCCGATCCGGGTGGCCAGGATGACTTCTTCCGCATGCAGTCTGACGGCACGCTCCTGGAACGGTTGACGCACGGAGCCGAGACGATTGCCTTTCCCTACCCATCTCCCGACGGGCAGCACATCGCCTACGCGTGCTGCACTGGTGGTCCCGCGTCGATCTGGGTGATGGGCTCCGATGGATCTGATCCGGTTCAGATCACGGAGGCTCCCTCCGGCGAGCCCAGCTGGTCTCCGTCGGGTGACGAGATCGCGTATGTCTCCTACGCGGACGAGAGCATCTGGGTCGTCGGCCGCGACGGCTCGTCCCGGCGACCGCTCGCCGACCAGGGTGGAGGCCCGGTATGGTCTCCCGATGGTGGCCGGATCGCCTATTTCAGCCGACGAGACTTCCCCGGGCAGGACCAACGGAACGAGATCTATCTCATGAACGCCGACGGCAGTGACCAACGCCGCCTGACGAACAACGAAGTGGAAGACATCACCCCTGACTGGTCGCCCGACGGGAGCCTGCTCACCTGGATCAGCAGCCTCGACGGCACGCCCCACGTGTTCGTGATGAACGCGGATGGGACACAACCGCGGCAGCTGACACGCGGGATCGCCCCCGACGACGCCGCCAATTGGTCGCCGGACGGCTCTAGGATCCTGTTCGTCTCCTACCTGAACGGCGCCGACCCGCTGATGCTCGGCCAGGGGAACGCAGAGATCTTCACCGTCGCAGACGACGGCGCGCCGGCGGTGAATCTCACCCAGAACCCCTATTGGGATGGTTACCCTGCATGGTCCGCGGACGGCACCAGGATCGCCTACAGCGTCAACAACGGAGTGGAGTTCAACCTCTGGGTGATGAACGCCGACGGGACCGGCCGGCGGGAGCTTTCCGGAGCGAACGGCGCGGGTACCGCCAACGACTGCTGCCCCGCCTGGCAACCGTAAGAGCGCTCGGCGATTTGGCTAGTCCGGCCAGTCTCCCACGCTTGGGCTCGGCACCCGCGTACGATGGGCGGGATGGCGCAACTGATTTGACCCCGCGACGGACCGCACTGGCTGTCGCGTTGGTCACGGCCGTCGCGACCGCCGCCTGCAGCGCCGCACCCGGCGGCTCAGCGTCATCCATCCCGTCGTCCATTCCGTCTGAAGCCCCGAGCTCGAGCCCGGCAGCGGCCGTCGAGTGCGGCGACCACCTGACCACCATGGGGCGCTCGTTGACGGTCGCCGCCGGCGGCGTCGATCGGCGAGCGAGGGTCCACATTCCTGACCCCATGCCGGAAGGGCCGCTGCCGCTCGTCTTCGCCTTCCACGGGTACAGCCTCTCGTTCGAGGACCAGGAATCGACATCCGGCCCCTCGGCCATTGCCGACCACGAGGGCTTCGTTGTCGCCTACCCCCAGGCACTCGGCGACCCAACCGAATGGGACTTGCCGGGTGACACCGATGTCGACTTCGTGAGGCAGCTGCTCGCCGCGTTCGACGCGACAGGGTGCATCGACCCGGCGCGAATCTTCGCGACCGGCTTCTCGATGGGCGGCGGGTTGACCGATGTCCTGGGCTGCCGCATGGCCGATCGGTTTGGGGCGATCGCCCCGGTCTCCGGGCTGTACGGCAAGAGCTGGGGCGGTGGCTGCGATCCCGGCCGCCCGGTCCCGGTCATCTCATTCCACGGCGAGGCGGATGAAACGGTTCTCTTCCTCGGCGGGGAGCCTGCCACCGGGCGACGCTCAACCCCGATCGAGGAGTGGGCCGCGGCCTGGGCTGAACGCAACGGTTGCGATCCGGCACCGGTGCAGCAGGCGGCGATCGGGGACGTTGATCCGGAGTTCTGGAGCAACTGCGACGCGCCCGTCGAGCTCTATCGGGTGACCGATGGAGGTCACACCTGGCCGGGTGGAGTCAACGACCCGCGCGACGGGATCACCACGACCGCGATCTCGGCGAGCGAGCTGATGTGGGCCTTCTTCGCCGCGAATCCGAAGGTGAATCCTTAGCTTCCCGGACGATGGATGACGATGAGCTGGCAGCCCTCGAGCACGAG
>JBBQVZ010000204.1:0-4234 GCA_038211015.1 Actinomycetota bacterium
ATGCGATACGCCGAGATGAAGTCGCGCGGCTTCATGATCGGCTCCGGTGTGGTGGAGGCCGCCTGCAAGACACTGGTGGCGCAGCGACTCGAGCAGAGCGGGATGCGATGGAGCGCGGACGGTGCCCAAGCCATCCTCACCACGCGCGGCTGGGACCAGAGCGAGCGCTTCGACGAAGCATGGGCGCTGCTGGTCGCCAGGTTTCATCTCGAGGTCACGGTCCTCGACAACGTCATCCCAGTCAAACCGCAGGCTCAGCCGGGGAAGCGCGCGAGCGCGTCACGAGGAGGTCTACACCCAGGCGTGACACCGGCGCCCTCTTCGGCGTTGCCAACACCTTCGGTGCCCGGCGAGTTCATGAGCCGCACTCTTGTCACCGGCCGGCTACGTCGGATCGCAAGTCGTCGGGGACGGATCGTCGGAGCACAGGTCCACGACGACCGAGTAGTTCGGGTAGTGCGGACCCGGCGTGGGGGGGAAATCGGGATCGACCGGACGGACGAGGCAGAGTCGCCCGCGACGCAACGTGGTCACGACCGTCCAATCGGTGGCAGTGAACGACATCTCCAACCGGAGCTCAGAGCAATCCGAGCCCGGGCGGATCTCCACCGCTGCACGACCGGTGGAAACGGGCGGCCACTCGCTGTGGTCCTGGCCCTCGGGCGGTAGGACGAGGAGGCGGTCGTCCATCACCGTCGGCACCAGGATCGAGATGCCCATCTGGTCTTCACGACCGGTCGAGTCGAAATAGTCCACACGTACCGTTTCTGGCTCGAGGCGCACATTGTGGAAGAAGTGACTCGCGTGCGCGGAGGAGATCTCGGTACCGAGTTCGATCTCGACTTCCTTGCCGTTGAGGTCGACGTACGTGGCCTCGTAGTACTGGCCGTACCATTGCTCGGCCCAGCCCTCGACCTCTGGCGAGCCGGACGATGACGCGCTCGACGTTTCCGGCATCGAGCCCTTCGTCGTGTCGTCAGCCGAAGTCGTGTTGGTCGGACTGCATGCCGCCGCGCCCGTCGCGAGCACGGCGGCCGCGAGCCGGCGCCGACCGAGGCCCATCAGGCCCAACGCAAGCCAAGTTGCACCCGGCCCACCGCCAGGCCCCGAGGTGCACGCGCAGCCGTCTTCGCCCACCTGCCCAGCGTCCCCCCCAGACGTGACACCGGTGCCCTCTTCGCCGCCGCCAACATCATCGCTGCTGTCGCCGGTCTCGTCCGCCCCCGCGCTGGTGTCGACCGTCGGGGATTCGCGGTCGGAAAAGTCTAGCTTGCACATCGCATCGCACGCGAGCTCCCCGCCGACATACCCGTGATCGGCGCACTTCGGCACGAAACCCACCTCGTCGACGGTGAGATCGAGCCCGTCACACGTTTCCCCGCTCTCACGAATACCGTTTCCGCACATCCCGCGGAGCAGTGGCAGATCTGCGTCGCATCGGATGCCATGATCGCACAGGGCAGTGTTGAACACTGCATAGGCTTCGTCTCCATAGTTGCAGGCAACGAACCGCGACATCGCGTCAAAAAATTCGACGTAGGAAAGTGCATTGGTGCGCAACGCGTAGATGAGCGCCAAGCCGGCCGCTTCGTCCGCGGTGACGCACGCGGGGGCTCCGCCCCCAGCACCGCAGCCCAGCGGCCACTGCGGCGCGTAGTCGATGCAGCCGAAAGGCGCGGTGGGCTCGCAGTACTTGCCGTTGAGCGTGTTCCACCACACCTGCAGGATGCTGAACGTGTTGTAGCCGTCGGTAGTGCGGCAGTTGTTCGGGAAGCCGAACATGGGAGCAGCCTGCCGATAGGGCTTGTCGCACAGCGTGGTGTTGCTGCACGCAGGATCGTCGTCGCGCAGCCAGACGTTGATCTCGTCGCTGGCGTCGAGGCACTCGGGACTATGGACTCGCGACAAATTTTCTGTCCCGCCGGTTTTGTACTAGTCGAGGAGGTCGCACTGACCATGCGGCAGCTCCGGGAACGTCCTTCGTACCATCCACAGCGACATCATCTGTGCCACGGTCTCGTCCAGCGGCCATGCCTCGTCGGTCGTGTCCTCGTCGCAGGTCTCGTCACAATCGACGGATCCGGGCTGACATGACGGCGCATGGTCTCGGGCATTGCCGGGAGCGAGGAATTCGTCAAAACTGTGCCCCAGTTCGTGAAAGAGAATGCCGACGTCGACCGGAGGGTCCGGGAGCAGCATCGTGCTGACCACTTCTGGAGTGTTCGCGGCCGTGGGTCGATGCACGATTTCCGGGAATGCGCCCAGAAAAAGACCCAAATCCGCAGCGTCCTTGATCCCGTACGCCCTCTGCGCCGCCGCGAAACCGCCAGACTCGTGGTTAAACAACGCGATGATCCGCGGCGCGAACGTGCCCGCTGCGTAACCGGAGGTCAGCGACGGTGCATACTGCTGCAGAGAGGAATCCCACTTGCCCACCGCCACGCGGTTCACGGTCGCATAGGCGCTGCGCAGCAGATGATACATGCGCTGGGCGTAGAACTTGTCGCTCGGCTGACTCACCGTGAACACGTCCGTTGGGCTGGTGAAGCGCGAGAGCGTGCCGGCCAGCAGATTGGCAACGGTGCCACCTTGGACATCGACGAGGACGACCGACCCATCGGCCAACTGAGCGTCGCCACTGAAGTCGTCGACAGAACCAAGAAGCGGCGTCCCATCCGCGAGTTCGTCCACAACGAGTTCGGTGAACGGTTCCCCGAATGGCGCGCTCGTCAGGTCCTGCGTGCGCATTTCGATCGGCACGGTCGCAGCGAGGTCTTCGAGGAGCCCCCTGCTGAAGTGCAGCACTGGCAACGTCGCCGGCACCGGGTTGGCGCTCACCGTGACGCGAGCGAGCAGCTCTCCGCCTCGATAGGCGACGCCGTACCAGCCGATCTGTTCGACGCGCGGCACCGCGACGCGCACGGGCGCGCTCACGGTGATCTGCGCGACGGGTACGCCGAGTCTCGTGCCCGTGTGCTGCCTGATCGACGCAACGGCCTTGGCGCTCGTGGCTTGACTCGCCGAGAACGCGTACGGCCGGCGAGGATCGATGATCGTGCCCTTGATCGCCACGACGCCCGCAGGGCTCGCTTCGAGCGTGAGAAGAGAGCCCTCACCGATGACCGGCAGCGACGGTAAGGACGTCGACGCCCTGTAGAACTGGCGGATCCGGTAGAGATTCAGCGCGCCTTGCGTGAGCTTCGCGTTGTTGGCCGGCGCGAACTGCAAGAGCGTCGTGGTCAATCCGTCGGGGAAACCGAGATCGACCTCGCGCTGCGTGGCCCAGGTCTCAAATGCGGCAGCGGCGGCCATCGGGCTGGCCGATGGCAAAAGCGGGAACAGGCGCGAGCGAACGACGGCCATGCCCGCGATGCGGTCGTCGCCGTGGCAGTAGTAGCGGAAACTGCACGCCGATCCGGTGTCGCACGGATACGCGCAGCTCGGGCCGGTGAGACTCCCCGGGCACGACGGCAGCGTGCCACCGGAGCAAGTGACTCCACCACCACCGGGTGAGACCGACGAGACGTCGACATCGTCGTCGCCGACCCCGCCGTGAGGCATCCTCGATGCTGGCGCGTCGAGGTCGTCCGAGGAAGGGAGCGCGGCGAGGTGAGTCCCGCTCTCGCTCGCGGCCGCTCGCTCTTCGGGCGGTTCGCGTTCCTCCCATGCGTCGTCACCAATGTTCCTCGATGCCGGGTCACAGCCCGCCGCTCCCATGGCGGTCAGGATCCCCGCTCGAACCACGAGACGAGACGAGACATCCTGACCTCCACCGCACGCACCCGCGCGCGCCTCATCAACCTCGCGCACTCCACGGTCACCGTCAAGCGCAACGCGAGCGGCATGGGTCTCGACGTGCTTAAGCATTTTGAAGTGCGAGCCGGCGGAGGGCGGGCGAGCCGCGGTGGCTGTTGGGAGCCGTCGAGGTAAGCGGGCCTGCGGTTCAGCGTACGGTGCAGCGGAGAGAGTCGGCGTGGAGCGAGGGCGACGAGGTTTGCTGGTGCGGTGTGTGTCGTGGGAAGGCGAGTGCGTGGTGGACGCAGGGCCGACGCGAGGAAGTGGGCGCGCGCGGGCCCAAACCGGCGCGAGCGGTCGCGCGCTGCGATCACGCAACGAAGAGAAACTGTTGGCCCGGAGTCGGCAGCCGAGGTGGAGGCCTGGCGCCGTGGAGCAGCGCGGCGATCTCGGCGACGTCGTTGACGGCGCGAACGACCCGCATGGGACCGTGGCAGCG
>JBBQVZ010000205.1:0-4188 GCA_038211015.1 Actinomycetota bacterium
CGTTCCAGCAGCACGGCGATGCCTACCGACGTGATGATGGCGGTGAGGAACAGGATGAGCAGGGCCGGGATCGGATGCCGATCCAGGAACCCGCTCTGCGTGTAGGCCGCCGCGAAGAAGTACGAACCGAACGCCCCGGCCATGAAGATCTCACCGTGGGCGAAGTTGATCATGCGGAGGATGCCGTACACCAGGGTGTATCCGAGCGCGATGAGCGCCAGGATGGCGCCCTGGGCGATGCCGAGGATCACGAACTGCCGCCACGCGGCGCCCGAGTAGGCCTTGGCGTCCAGCGTCTTCCACGATCCCCAGATCACGAAGACGGCGATCGCGACCGAGAGCCAGACCAGGATCATCCGACGCCAGGGCAGACGATCGAACGTGGACATCCGGACGGCCACTGGGGTGCCCTCGCCCGGAGTGGAAGCGTTCGCCACGCAGTCCCCCCCTACGCCGCTTCTGCGTACGGAGCCGCGGGTGAGCGGTGCTCGCTCACCCGCGGCTCTCGTTCGCCTCTGACTGTCTACGTCGTCCTCGTGCTCCTAGAGGACGTCGCCCAGCGTCTTGGTCTCGCTGAAGACCGGGTCCTGGTTCCCCGAGCCGCCCTCGACGGGCCAACCCGGAGCCTCGAACACACCGATCGTCACATCGGTGGCGCAGTCACCCAACTCGCTGCAGGTGATCGTGCCGGTGATGCCTTCCCAACCGCTGGTCGCGAAGATCGCGTCACGCAGAGCCTGACGCGGGATCGTCAGCGATCCGTCGTCGTTCTCGATCGCCGTGCTCTTGATCGCCTCGAACAGGATGTTCATGGCGTCGAACGCGTGCGCGTGGAAGACCGACGTCGGGGCCGAGCCGAACTCTTCCTTGTATGCGGGGATGAACTCGTTCTTGTAGAAGTCCCCGTTCGCGAAGACCGAGAGGTCCGGCGACGACGCGAACACGCCATTCGACGCGGCGCCCGCCGTCTCCAGGAAGTCGGTCGCGAGGCATCCGTCGGAGCCGATCAGCAGGGTGTCCGGCATGATGTCCGCCGCCTGCTTGGCGATCAGGGCGCACGCCGGGTTGAAGTCCGGGAAGTAGAGCGCTTCCGGGTTGCCCTCGGCGATGCTCGTCAGCAGTGGCTTGAAGTCCGTGTCACCGCTCTGGATGGCCTCGACGGCCGTGATCGTGCCGCCCGCAGCCTCGAAGTTCGCGCGGAACGCGGCGGCCAAGCCGTCGGCGTACGGGCTCTCGTCGTTGATCGTGGCGGCCGTCGTGAGTCCCTGGTCCGTGTACACGAAGTCGGACACGATCGCGCCCTGGATCTTGTCGTTGTGCGCGGTGCGCAGGTAGAACGCCTGATGCGTGCCCTCGGCCGTCAGGCCCGGGTTCGTGTTCGAGGGCGAGATCAACAGGATGCCCTTGTCGGACAGGATCTTGTCGGCCACGCCGAGCGCGGCGCTTGAGCAGCTGGTGCCGATGACCGCGACGATCTCGGGGTCGGCCGCGAGCGCGGTGGCGCCTGCCTGTCCACCCTCTGCCGCGCAGAGGTCGTCCTCGTTGGAGAGCTCGACGGTGTGACCCACGAGCTCGCCTTCGAGATTCCCGTCGTTGAGCGCGCCGTCCAGGTAGTCGATGGCCAGCGTCGCGCCATCCTGACTGTCCTGCCCGAGCGACGCGGTGTCGCCGCTGATCGCCAGCAGCGTGCCGACCTTGATCGGCGCTCCCGACGCGACCTCGACACAACCGAACTCGACCGTGGCACAATCGACCGCGCCACCCGTGGCGGCGCCGCTGTCGCCACCGGGCGTCGGCTCATCATCGCTGGAACATGCCGCCCCGACGAGCGTGAGTACGCCCACGAGTGCGAGCAGCCGAAGAACTCGGCGTTGCTTCATGAAGCCCCCTTTCGTACCTACCCCCTCGGACGATCGCCCTCGGATGGTGGTTGGTACCACACAACTGGTGGTTGCTACCACAGAACCCCCACCAAGGCCAACCTCCGGTCGGTGCCTCGAGCACCCCGTTCCGGTCACTCACCGATACGGAACCGACGGCTTCCCGGGATGGGTTCGGGCTCCCGGTAGGGCTCAGGCCACCGGGAGGGCCGCCCGGAAGTCGGCGGCCAGCGTCAGCATCCCGACACGATCGCCATCGAGCAACTTCGCCATCAACGCCGTCCCCACGGCCGCCCCGTCCGCGAACGTGCCGGCCTCCCCGGCCTGCTGCGGGGTCCCGACCCCCACGCCCAGGACCAACGGGAGCTCTGTGAGCGGCCGGAGTCGCTCGATGAGATGCCGAGCGGTCTCGGCCAGCTCGGTGCGGACCCCGGTGACGCCGTACGTGGCCACGCAATACAGGAAACCCCTCGACACCTCCGCGATCCGCGACAGCCGATCCTCTGCCGTCCCGGGAGCCGCGAGCAGCACGGAGGCCACGCTGTGGGTCGCGCACGCGGTCGTCCACTCGCCGGCCTCGTCGACCGGGAGGTCGGGGACGATGATCCCTGCGACACCGGCACCCTCCGCCTCGTCCAGGAACGCCTCGAACCCGTGCCGGTAGACGGGATTCACGTACGTCATGACGGCGACCGGGATGTCCAGCGAGGCCTCGGCGATCGTCGCAAGGATCCGCGACGGCCGCGCCCCGGCCCCCAGCGCCAGCCGCGACGCCTCCTGGATCACGCCACCATCCATCACCGGATCCGAAAATGGGATCCCCACCTCGACGGCGTCGGCCCCCGAGTCCTGGAGCGCCCGGAGCAGCGACGGGTCCACGCCGGGGAACCCACCCGTCACGTACGGGATGAACGCCCGCCCGCCGGCGTCGCGACGTGCAAGGAGCACCTTCTCGAGGTCAGGCATCCGTCATCCCCAGCGCGGCGAGAACGGTGTCGAGGTCCTTGTCGCCGCGCCCGGACAGGCAGACCAGCACCTTCGAGCCTTGCGGGAGCGGTCGCGTGAGCAGCCATCCGATGACGTGCGACGGCTCGAGCGCGGGCAGGATGCCCTCGGTCCTTGCCAGCGCCTGGAATCCCTCGAGGGCCTGCGCGTCGGTAGCCGAGACGTACTGGGCCAACCCTTCGTCCTGCAGGTACGCGTGCTCGGGACCCACCCCCGGATAGTCCAGGCCGGCCGAGATCGAGTGCGTGTCGGCGACCTGTCCTTCCGCGTCCTGTAGGAGATAGCTGAGCGCGCCGTGCAGGATCCCCGGCTGGCCCTGCGTGATCGACGAGCAGTGTTCCCCGAGCTGCGAACCTCGCCCGCCCGCCTCGACTCCGATCAGCCGCACCCCCGGTGCGCCGACGAACGCGGTGAACATGCCGATGGCGTTGCTCCCGCCTCCGACGCAGGCGATCACGACGTCGGGGTCACCGCCGAGACGATCCGCGTACTGCGGGCGCGCCTCATCGCCGATCACCCGCTGCAGGTCGCGGACGAGCACGGGGAACGGGTGCGGGCCGACGACCGAGCCGATGATGTAGTGCGTGTGACGGACGCTCGCCGCCCAATCGCGGAGCGCCTCGTTCACGGCCTCCTTCAACGTCCGCGTGCCGGCCATGACCGGCACGACCTCAGCGCCGAGAAGCTTCATCCGGGCGACGTTCGGCGCCTGGCGGTGGGTGTCCTCCTCGCCCATGTACACCACGCACGGCAGGCCCAGAAGCGCGCTCGCGGTGGCTGCCGCGACGCCGTGCTGGCCGGCGCCGGTCTCCGCGATGATGCGCTCCTTGCCCAGCCGCTTCGCGACGAGCGCCTGACCCAGCGCGTTGTTGATCTTGTGGGCGCCGGTATGCGCCAGATCCTCGCGCTTCAACCAGATCTCGTATCCGAGCTCCTCGGAGAGCCGCCGAGCGTGCGTGATCGGCGTCGGGCGTCCCACGAAGTCGCGGAGCAGGTCCCCGAACTCAGTGCGGAAGCCGGGGTCGTCGCGGAGCTCCGACCATGCGTGTGCGAGCTCGTCGAGGGCAGGGATCAGCACCTCGGGGACGTAGCGTCCTCCGTAGGTCCCGAACCGGCCGCGCTCGTCGGGGACGGAAGGCGTCATCCGCTCGGCCACCGCGCCCATCGTCAGCTCTCCTCTCCCAGCATCTCCCGGAGCTTTGCCCCGGGATCGTCGGCACGCATCAGCGCTTCGCCGACAAGGATGGCAGACGCGCCGGCGTCCACCGCGGCCCGAACCTGATCGCGCGTCGAGATCCCGCTC
>JBBQVZ010000206.1:0-4180 GCA_038211015.1 Actinomycetota bacterium
GCCTGGCCGTTCGCCCCACTCGCGCCACGCCAGGCCGTCGAGGTGCGAGTGCGCGTCACGGGCGAGGATGGCGTGAGCTCCGACTGGAGTGAGCCGCGGCGCGTCGTTGCCGGGTTTCTTGCCGATGGTGAGTGGCGCGCCATGATGGTCGGCGCCCATGCGCCGGAGCACGAAGCCCAGCCGGCGTTGCTGCGCACGAACTTTACGGCGCGGTCCGGCATCCGCACCGCCACCCTGTATGCCACGGCGCACGGTGCCTATCAGGTGGAGGTTAACGGCACGGCGGTTGACGACCAGATCCTCAAGCCGGGCTGGACGGCCTACCAGTACCATCTCGTGCACGAGACGACGGATGTCACAGCGCTGGTGACCCCCGGGGCCAACGCCCTCGGCGTCAACCTCGCCGGCGCATGGTTCACCGAGAACTACGGGTTCGGGGGGAAGACGCGGCGGGTCTACGGGGACAACCCGGCCGCCGCCGTTCAACTCGTACTCGACTATGAGGATGGATCGTCGGAGACTCTTGTCACAGACCCATCGTGGCGCAGCACCGTCTCGGGCCCAATCACCGCTAGCGGCATCTACGCGGGTGAGCACTACGATGCCACCCGAGAACGGCCCGGTTGGTCGACAGCCGACTTCGATGACACCGACTGGGTGCCCGTTCGTGTCGACGGAGCGTTCACAGTTCCCGAGGCGCGGATCTCGCCCGCGGTGCGCGCGATCGAGGAACTCGCGGTGCGCGAGGTGATCACCTCACCGAGCGGGAAGACGATCCTCGACTTCGGTCAGAATCTTGTCGGACGCCTGCGTCTGACGGTCCGCGGCGAGCGCGGCACCGTGGTGCGCCTTTCCCACGCTGAGGTCCTCGAGCACGGTGAGCTTGGCATCCGTCCGCTCCGCGCCGCAAGCGCAGTGGACAGCTACACGCTGGCGGGCTCGGGCGAGGAGGTCTGGGAGCCGGCGTTCACGTTCCACGGATTCCGCTACGCACAGGTCGAGAACTGGCCAGGCGCCTTCGATCCGAAGCACGTGACGGCTGTTGTCATTCATAGCGACATGGAGCGCACGGGCTGGTTCGAGAGCTCCCACGAACTGGTCAACCAGCTACACGAGAACGTCGTCTGGGGAATGCGCGGGAACTTCCTCTCGCTACCAACCGATTGCCCGCAGCGAGATGAGCGTCTCGGGTGGACAGGCGACATCCAGGTGTTCGCTCCGACCGCCAGCTTCCTTTACGACGCGGACGGGTTTCTCGCCGGCTGGCTCAAGGACCTCGCGCACGAGCAGAGCGCCTCGGGCGGGATCGTGCCGTTCGTGGTTCCCAATGTGTTCGCCGCTTCTCGCGGGCCCGCGGCAGCGTGGAGCGACGCCGCGACGGTGGTGCCAACTGTTCTGTTTGAACGCTTCGGGGACCGCCAGGTGCTGCTCAGCCAGTACCCAAGTATGGTCGCTTGGGTCGATGCGATTCTCGATATCGCGGGAGATCGCTACCTCTGGGAGGACCGCTTCCAGTTCGGTGACTGGCTCGACCCGGATGCCCCAGCCGACTTCCCTGCTGACGCGAAGACCGATCCCGACATCGTCGCATCCGCCTACCTGTTCCGCTCAACTGACCTCACGGCCCAGGCCGCCAAGCTTCTCGGAAAGACGGCGGATGCGACCCTGTACCGGAACCTCGCCGACAAGGTTCGCGAGGCCTTTCTGCGCGAGTACGTCTCCGACTCTGGCCGGATGCTCTCCGACGCGCAGACAGCGTACGGTCTGGCGATCACATTCGGTCTCGCTCGCGACGAGGCGCAGCGACAGGCAATGGGCGACCGGCTCGCGTATCTCGTTCGTTCGGCCGGGTACCGGATCGGCACCGGGTTCGTCGGCACCCCCCTCATCACGGACGCCCTGACCGTCACCGGACACCTCGACACCGCCACTCGGCTGCTCACCCAAACGGAGAACCCGTCTTGGCTTTACCCCGTCACGATGGGTGCAACGACGGTGTGGGAACGTTGGGACTCGATGCTCGAGGACGGCTCAATCAACCCGGGGCAGATGACGTCGTTCAACCATTACGCGTTTGGCGCGGTGGCCGACTGGTTGCACCGCTCTGTCGCTGGGCTCGCCCCGGGGGATGCCGGCTATCGAGTCGTACGGATCGCCCCGCGGCCGCTGCCGGGGTTCGACCACGCGAGCGCCCGCCACGAAACCCCCTATGGCCTCGCGAGTGTCGGTTGGCGCCGGAAGGGCGACCACGTTACGGTCGAGGCGAGCATCCCGGCGAATGCGACAGCGGAGGTCCTGCTCCCGGGCACCACCACGGTGCTCACGGTCGGATCGGGTGAGCATCGGTGGACTGTCGACCTCCCCGTGGTTCCGGTCGTGCGCGGCGCGGTCGGGCTGGAGACTCCGCTCGCCGAAATCATCGACGACTCGGAAGCCTACGAAACAATCTCGGGAATCATCGCAGCTCACAGCCAAGAGGCTGCGGCCAGTTTCCGCAACAATACAAAGTGGACACCGGGCCGCGGCCTCGTCGAGGCAACGTTCCAACTGCCCGCCGCCGTCGTCGAGCAGATCATCGGCGCTCTCGCCAAGCTCACCGCGAAGCGCGTGTGACGGCGGCGTCAGCCCGCCCCGAGTATGAAGCACCCCGGCGAAGCTGTCGCGCGGTACGTGGCCCGTGTTGAGAGCGACCCCGACGTGGTCGGAGTTGTGGTGTTCGGCGCTCTCGCCTGGATCATGGTTCTGGAGACGGAGGGGGCCGAGTACGAGCAGGGCTACTTCGACATCACGCTGGCTACGGTGAGCTATTTGGACGAGGCCGCGGAGAATGGTGATGACCCCGTGCGCGATCCTTTTGCATCCGCGCGCGTCGCATAGAGCTCGCTGCCGGGTCTCGCCGAGCGCATTTCGGGCATCGGACTTCGTGACGCCCACGGCGTGCAGTCGCTGGAGGACTCCTTCTGCGCCGCCGCCCGCCCCCAGACGCTCGCGGGGATGATCACCGGCCGTGCTCCGTTGATATTCGCCCGTGCGCGGCACGCACCCATCGTGCGCTCGGTCATCGGGTTTCGCGTGCGGTGGCGGCGGGGTGCAGCGTCAGCGGTCGTCCCGCCACGAGTGCTGTGCCTCCCAGCCGAGGATGCGGCGCGCCTTCGCCGTTGAGGTGAGCGAGTCGTTGACCCCGAGCTCGCCGCGGAGTTCGACACCGGGAAAGACCTCGGCTATGAGTTCGGCGTTCGGTCGGCTCATCACAGTGTCGGCCGCGAAGATGTTGAACACGTCGTAGCCGGGATGCCCCGCCTCGAGCGCGAGCCGGATGGCCTCGGCACCGTCGCGAGCGTCGATGTAGCCCCACAGGTTCCACTTTCGCAGTTCGGCGTCGGTATCGAACGACGCGAACTCGGCATAGTCGGCCGGAACCATGACGTTGGAGAACCGCAACGCGGTGATGCTCAGTTCGGGATCCCAGCGCGCGTACTTGCGTGCGAGCTCCTCCTCGAGATGCTTGCCCAACGAGTACACGCTCTCAGGGCGCGTGTCGTACTCCTCATCGAGCGGAACGTACGGCGGCGGAGTGTCGAACGGGAGCCCAAGCACGGTCTCACTCGATGCGAACACCACCCGGTGGATGCCCAGCCTGCGCGCGGCCTGAAACACGTTGAACGCCCCGACGACATTGTTGTGGAACGTCGCGGCATCCGTCAGGATGCCCGGTGCGGGGATTGCCGCCAGGTGCACAATCGCGTCAACCCCATCGTGACGGTCGTTGACTCCAGCGAGCGCGTCGATGACTTGGCCGTAGTCCGTGATCTCGATCTGAGTAAATGCCCAGCGGTCTGGACCAGCCCTATCGAGCACGACAACCTCGTGCCCTGTTGCGCGAAGGTGCTCCACTGTTACCCTGCCGAGCTTGCCGTTTCCGCCGGTGACCGCGATCCTCATGATGCCATTCTCCCACTTCCTCATTGTCAGACAATCTGCTACCTTGTCTTACATTCGCGATGGAGCCAAAGGAGGCAGCATGTCGTTTGAACCGGCGCCTGTGCTGCCCGATACCGTCGCGGAGAAGCTGCGCGCGAGCATCCTGAATCAGGAGGATGCCCCAGGCTCGACCATTACAGAGTCAGCCGTTGCGCTGCGCTTCGGTGTCGCTCGCCCAACCGCGCGGCTTGCGATCGAC
>JBBQVZ010000207.1:0-4130 GCA_038211015.1 Actinomycetota bacterium
GAACATCACGTCCAGCTTCGCGAAGCCGAACACGAAGGCGTCGGCACGGTCGATCAGCGTAACGTCGACCAGCTCGCCGAGCTCGCGCGACAACCGGGAGGAGAGCTCGAGCCCGCCGAAGCCGGCCCCCAGCACGAGCACGGACGTGGTCACGGCCCCAGGATAGGGCGCTAGGCTGCATCCGGCTCACACTCCCCCGACGAGGAAGGGACCGACCTGAGATGGCGTTCCGAGGATGGCCGGTCGAGGCGCTGGAGTTCTTCGAGGGACTGGAGGCCGACAACTCCAAGACGTACTGGCAGCGGCACAAGGAGGACTACGAGAGCCTCGTCCGCGCTCCGATGGAGGACCTGCTCGCCGAGCTCCAGCCCGAGTTCGGGGAGGGCCGGATCTTCCGTCCGTACCGCGACGTCAGGTTCAGCGCAGACAAGTCGCCGTACAAGACCACCATCGCCGCGACGATCGGCGGCCACTACGTGCAGCTGGACGCGCGCGGACTCGGCGCCGGCGCCGGCACGTGGGAGATGGCGTCCGATCAGCTCGAGCGGTACCGCCAGGCGGTGAGCGAGGACGGATCAGGACGCCGGCTCGAACGGATCGTCGCGAAGATCCGGAAGGCCGGCGTCGAGGCGACCGGGCATGGAGCATTGAAGACGGCCCCGAAGGGCTACCCGAAAGACCACCCTCGCATCGAGCTCCTGCGTTACAAGGGGCTCATCGCGTGGCGCGAGTGGCCCGCGGGCGCGTGGCTCGGCACGCGCAAGGCGAAGGATCGGGTGGTCGAGCTCTTCCGGCTGTCCGAGCCGCTCGACGACTGGTTGCGCGAACACGTCGGACCTTCGACGTCGCCGTCGGAAGGCAGGCGCTAGCCCTTCGGCGTCTTCGGCTTCTTCGGCGGCAGCGACGATGCGAACGCGACCCCTCGATCCACCCAGGTCTGGAGCATCCGGTCGGTCGACGTCGCCTCGGGCGCCACCGACAGGAACCCGCGCGACGTCCGCGAGCCGATCTCCATCAGGCGCACACCCGGTTCGGCGAGCGCCGCGTCGGCGTCCTCAGGCGAGAGCCGTACCAAGAGGTCCTCCCGGATCACGCCGACGGCCATGTTCCCGCCGACCTTGTGGCAGAGGCCGCCGAACATCTTGATCTCGGTCACGGCCTCGACGTGCGCGAGCGCGGCCCGGACGCGCTCCGCGAGCTCCTCGTCGTACGCCATCGCCGGAACATGGTAGCTACGCCAGTCGGATCACGCCGCGGACCGATGTCCCCTCGCCCGGCGCGCTCCGGACGTCCAGCTCTCCCCCGATCGCGTCGAGCCGGTCGGCCATGCCCTGCAGGCCGCTTCCGAAGTTGGTCCGTGACCGATCGAACCCGCGGCCGTCGTCGGTGATCTCGAAGATCAGCGCCCCGTCGCGTTCCTCGAGCTTCACGACCGCCGAGGTCGCGTCCGCGTACTTCGCGACGTTCTGCATGGCCTCGAGGGCGCAGAAGTAGACTGCCGATTCGATCTCGCGCGGGTACCGGCCGACGCCGTCGGGCTCGATCGTGATCGTCACGGCGGCCTTGCGACCCTGCGCCTCCAGCGCCGCGGACAGCCCCTGATCCGCGAGGAGCGGTGGGTAGATGCCGCGGGCGAGGTCGCGGAGATCGTCGATCGCGTCGCGGAGCGCGGACTGCAACCGGGCCGACATCTGCCGGACACGGTCCGGATCGTCCGCGAGCCGGTCGAGCAAGCCGAGCTGCACGGTGAGCGCCACCAGCTGCTGCTGCGCGCCGTCGTGGAGGTTGCGCTCGATCTTGCGACGCTCCTCGTCCTGCGCCTCGACCAACCGCCGGCGAGACGCGCGCAGCTCGTCGATGCTCGCTTGCAGCTCCGCGGCCAGCCGGGCGTTGCGGAGCACCAGACCGGCCTGCGACGCCAGATCCTCCAGGAGCTTGTCCTCGGTCGGAGTGAGCGGCTCGTTCCGCGGCTTGGTCAGGGTGAGCGCCCCGAACAGCTCGGCGCCGTGGCGAACCGCGACCGCTCGGGTCACGTCGAACGTGGGCAGGGCATCGTCCCCCGTGAGCGCGATCGGCTCGAGACGCGTCGCGTCCGCGGGCCACGCCGCGAACGGACGGAGCTCGGCGGCCACGCGCAACCACACGTCGACGCGCGTCGCGCCGGTGCCCTGCGCCAGGATCGAGGCCATCCGCTCCAGGACGTCGTCGAGCGCGTACGTCCCGCCCATCCGGTCTGCGAGATCGGAGAGCACCTGGTACGGAGTGGCGCGGTCGCCGTAGACCAGCCGGTTCGCCAGCCGTTGCGCTCGATGTCGCACCGGTTGGAAGAGCAGCGCGATCGCGACCGCGGCGACGATCGTCAACGTCGAGCTCCCGCGCGATCCGACGAGTGCGCCGACGCCGACCACGACACCCACGTAGATCGCGGTGACCGCCGTCGCGAGCAGCCCGTAGACGACCGCACGATTGATGATCACGTCGATGTCGTAGAGCCGGTATCGCAGGATCGCGATCGTGATCGCCGTCGGCATCCCGATGAATACCGCGACCTCGATCCCGAAGAACGCCAGGGTCGCGACCGGCGAGTTGTCGCACCCGCATGCGACCAGCGAGGCGAACGCGACCGCCTGCGACGCCAGCGCGAGTGCCGCGACGAACGCGAGCCACTTGATCTGCTGTCGCTCATCGCGGTCGGCCGAACGGAAGCGGACGATCAGCGATGCGAACGCCGAGGCCGCCACCAGCGTGACGGTGATCACCGCCACGACGAGCACGGCACCGATCGCGTCGCCCCAGGCCTCGATCCCTCCCGGATTCGCGATCCGGAACGACACGCCGCCGGGAGCGGGGACGCCGAACGTCACGGGGTTCAGGATGGTTCCGATCGTGGTGACGCCCGCCGCGACCAGACCCACCGTCAGGACCGGGCGCCACCGGCGGGAGGGCAGCCGTCCGGTCGGGAACAGGAACAGCAGGAACCCGAGCGCCGTAACGGTCGGTCCGAACACCCATTGCCCGAAGCCACCGGCGAAGAGCGCGCCGGGGAACGAGCCGGGCCGCCAGCCGATCCCGGCGACGCTGTACGCGCCCGCGAAGCTCAGCGCCACTAACCCGAACGCGATCCCCTGCAAAACCCACCCGATCGGGTTCCGCGCGCGGCGCACGATCAGGGCGCCCAATGACGCGTAGACCACGCCGCTCAGGGCGCTGAAGAGGTTCGGGAACCCGTCCTTGGGGTCGAGGTGGTCCCGGACGAGCACGGTCAGGACCGCGCCGGCGGCCCCGACCAGGACCGTCACGGCCCACAGCGCCGTGGAGAGGCGTTCCGCTCGCCGGCCGTCGCCGTTCATGGCCACATCTTCCCCCGATGGGCGTTCGAGGGAACAGGGTGCCTTCCCCCGTCCCGACGTGGTGTTCCCCCCACTCGCGGACCGGGTAGATTCCCGCCGTGCACGATGACGGCTACTTCGACGAGCGCGTCGCCGCCAGGTACGACGAGTCCGTCGGTGAGATGTCCGATGCGGAGGTCGTCGATCCGGCCGTCGACTTTCTCGCCGAGCTCGCCGGGGATGGACGGGCGCTCGAGTTCGCGATCGGGACGGGCCGGATCGCGCTTCCGCTGGCGCAACGCGGCGTGCCGGTGCACGGCATCGACATGTCGGAGGCGATGGTCGCGAGGCTGCAGGCGAAGCCCGGCGCGAAAGTCATCGGCGTGACGATCGGCGACTTCGCGACGACCAGGGTGGACGGGTCGTTCGCCCTCGCGTACCTGGTCTTCAACACGATCATGAACCTGACGACGCAGGCGGCGCAGGTTGCGTGCTTCCGCAACGCGGCGGCGCACCTGGACCCCGGCGGCTGCTTCGTCATCGAGGTCGGCGTTCCCGGACTTCAGCGGCTTCCGCCGGGCGAGACCATCCACGCCTTCCACGTGAGCGAGTCGAGATGGGGGTTCGACGAGTACGACGTCGCGAACCAAGGGATGACGTCGCATCACTTCGAGATCGTCGACGGGAGGGTCGAACGCCTCTCCGTTCCCTTCCGCTACGCGTGGCCTTCGGAGTACGACCTGATGGCAGAGCTCGCCGGGATGAGACTTCGCGAGCGCTGGGCCGGGTGGAAGAGGGAGC
>JBBQVZ010000208.1:0-4068 GCA_038211015.1 Actinomycetota bacterium
CTCGAACGCGACCGAGGAGATCCTGCGGTGGGCGACGCCGGTGCTGCACTTCCGCCGGACGGCGACACGCGACATCGAGCTGCGCGGCCAGCAGATCAAGGCCGGCGACAAGGTCGTCACGTGGTACATCAGCGCGAACCGAGACGAGGAGATGTTCGCCGACCCCTATCGGTTCGACGTGACGCGCACGCCGAACGACCACGTGACGTTCGGTCCCGGTGGTCCGCACTTCTGCCTGGGAGCGCACCTGGCACGCCTGGAGACCAAGATCCTGTTCCAGGAGCTGCTGCCGCGCCTGTCCTCGATCGAGCTCGCCGGATCCGTCGAGCGGATCCGTTCCAATTTCGTGAACGGCATCAAGCGCATGCCCGTGCGGGTCGCGCTGACCTAGTGCGGACGTAGACTCCAGCCCTGATGAAATCGTGTCCATTCTGCGCGGAGGAGATCCAGGACGCCGCCATCGTCTGCAAGCACTGCGGACGCGAACTCGTTGCTCTCACACCATCCGTCCCGGCGCCCCCGCCGGTCCAGGTGGTTCATGTCGCAACGCCACCCAGGACCAACGGGATGGCCGTCGCCTCGATGGTGCTCGGCATCCTCTGGATCTACGGGATCGGGGCGATCCTGGCTCTGGTCTTCGGCTACTCCGCCAAATCGCAGATCGATCAATCGGGTGGTACGCAGACGGGGCGAGGGATGGCCGTCGCCGGGATCGTCCTCGGGTGGGTCGGCCTCGCCGGACTCCTGTTAGTCATCATCGTGGCCTCGACCGCCCGCACGACGTTTACCTATTGACGTTCACCTACTAGGAAGCAGGGGGTCGGGATGAAGACGTGTGCATACTGCGCCGAGGAGATCCAGGACGCGGCCATCGTCTGTAAGCATTGCGGGAGAGATATTCGCCCAGCCGAGGCCGTTTCGGTCACGGGCCCGTTGGCGTCCGCTCCTCCACAGGAGCCGGCGTTGGCTTCTCCCGCGCAGGCGGCTCCGGCTCTACATCCGAGGAACAACCAGCCTCTCGCGGCGGTCCTCGGGTTCATCGGAGCGGGGCTCTTCATCGTGGGCTCTCTCCTTCCCAACTACACCTCGGAGAGCGGATCGTCCCTTGTCGGGCTCGAGGAGCATGTCGGCAGGATCGAACTGGGGCTCGCGCTGTCGTACTGGCTCCCTGCCGTCGCGGTGATCGTCGGCGCTGCGTTCTCGATCGGTCGCTCGAAGTTCCGGCGATCGGGAGGAGGGATGGTGCTCGCGGGAGGGATGTGTCTGCTCGGCACCTCGATAGCCTTGGCCTTCGTCTTTCCCATAGGCGACAGAGGTATCGGTGTGTGGATCGAGCTGGCGGGGAGCGTGTCGAGCACGCTCGGCGGAGCCATGCTCGTCAGATCCGTGCTCGCCTCTGACTGAGGAGGGGACGGCCTAGTCCATGCCGGACTAGCCTTCGTTGGCGTCCACGGCGCGGTACATCGACCGCAGCAGTCGCGCCAACTCGTCCTGCTCCCGATCGTCGAGGTGGCCGGTGACGACGGTTTCCTCGGCGTTGAAGGTGGGGAACAGCCGTTCGATCTTGCGCGCCCCCGCGGCGGTCAGCGAGACCAGGACCATCCTGCCGTCGCGCGCGTCCTTCTTCCGTCGCACGAAGCCTCGTCCCTCGAGCGTCGTCACGACACCGGTCGCCGTCGGACGGCTGACCCCCACCGCTTGCGCGAACTCGCGGGATTCCATCTCGCCCCACACCCACAACACCCACAGTCCCGTGAACGCGGTCCACGACAGCCGGTCGGCCGAGAGGACGTTCGCCTCCATGTGCCGGCGGATCGCGGCGGACGCGCGGAACAGGTTCGAGACGGCCCACATCGCGCGGAAGTCGAGCGGGCGGTCGCCGAGCGCGTCGAGCACCTTACGCTCGGCCGGAAGCAGTTCGCCCGTCATGCCGATCCCTCCGCGGCGATCCGCTCCCCCAGCTCGCGGGCGACATCCAGGATGGCGAGCACGTCGTCCTCGGTCGTGCGGAAGTTGACGAAGCACGGCCGTAACCACACCCGGCCGTCGATGAGTGCCGAGGCCAGGTACACGCGCCCGTCCGCCTGGATCGCCTTCGCGAGGGCGTCGTTGTGCGCGTCGAGGTCGCTCACGCCGACCGGCGTGTGCCGGATCGGCACGATCGAGAGCTGCGGTGGCTCGACCATCGTCTCGAAGTCCTCGGCCGCCGCCGCCGTGCGGTAGAGCAGGTCGGCCTCCCGCAGGTTCTGCGCGATCGCTTCGCGGAACTGCGGCGCCCCGTGTGCCCGGAACGCGAGCCAGAGCTTCAGCGCGCGGAACGGCCGCGAGTACTCGAGCGTGATGTCCACCGGGTGCAGCTCGTGCTGTTGGTGCGGCAGATATCCCTCCTCGTGTGCGAACGCTCGCATGAGCGGGCCGCGCTCCCGCACCAGGACCACGCCGCACGCCTTCGGCAGGTAGAGCCACTTGTGCGCATCGACCGACACGGAGTCGGCGCGTTCGAGACCTCGGAAGAAGCCGGCGTGCGTCGAAACCGACGCGGCCGGCATGCCGTACGCACCGTCCACGTGGAGCCACACGCCTCGCCCTGCGCACACGTCCGCGATCTCGTCGATCGGGTCGATCGCACCGGTGAGCGTGGTCCCAGCCGTGGCCACGACGGCGACCGGAGTGATGCCGGCGGCCATGTCGCGATCGAGCGCTTCGGCCAACGCATCGGGCCGAAGCCGGCGCGACGCGTCGATCGGCAGATCACGGAGGTTGTTCGAGCCGATCCCGAGGAGCTCGACCGCCCGGGTGATCGAGTAGTGCACCTCTGCGGAGCAGTAGATCGCCAGACGGCGTCCCGACAGACCCTCGGTGCGGGCACCGGGGAGCGCCTGTTCGCGCGCCGCAGCCAGCGCGGTCACGTTGCTGATCGTCCCGCCGCTCGTGAATGCTCCGATCGTCGCCGGGAACCCGACGAACTCGCTCACCCAGCGGACGGCCTGGGTCTCTATCTGCGTGGCGGCCCGCGCGTCGACCGCCAGGTTGATGTCGTATGTGTGCGCCAGAAGGTCGGCGATGGCGCCGATCTCCAACCCCGAGGATCCGATGAACGCGAAGTATCGCGGTCTGGGCTGAGCGATCGATCCGTCGAGGATGCGCGCGGCGTCGTCGAGCGCCTCGTGGACCGACACCGGTCCATCCGGCAGTCCGGCCCCGAGGAGCCCCCGCATGCGCTCGTCGAGCGCGGGTTCCTCGGGCCGGTACCGGTCGAAGCTCCGCCACGCCTCCTCCACCAGCTTGGCCGCGTGCGCGAGGACCTCCTCACGAGGCGCGTCCAGCCGGAGCGGTCGTTCGGGCTCCGTCATGTGCACGATGGTACGGCCGGGCTCAGGCATCCCCTCCCGAACTGAGATCCGCCAGGACGCCGCTGGCGGGGGCACGCCCCTTCACGAGCAGGGCGACCACGATCCCGATCATCAACAAGACCACGGCGTACTCGGGAGCGAGGATCGTCGGCTTCGGCACCTTGTAGAACGAGCCGTAGATCGCCGCTCCCGTGATCAGCAAGCCGAGGATCGCCGCGATGGTGAGCTTCGCCTTCTCGGGGTCGGTCGAGAGCCCTCCGAGCGCGCCGATCGACATCAGGAAGTACACGACGAGCAGCGCGAACCCACCGAAGGTCGAGCACCAGACGAAGAGCGAGAAGTAGTGGGGCAATCCCTCGAGCCCGAAGAGCGAGTCCCACGACTCGCTCGCGGCGATCAGGAGCACCTGCACCACCATCAGGAAGGCGATCGCGCCGGTCGGCGTGCCGTACTTCTCTGAGACGCCGGCCGCCATCGCCGGCAGTCGCCGGTCGCGCGCCATCGCGAAAACCCCGCGGGTCGAGGCCACGGCGGCGCCGACGTAGACGGCCAACATGTCCAGGAACACCACCACAAGCAGGAGCTTGAGGATGAAGTCCGAGCCGAACTCTCCACCGGGCGCTCCCAGCGCGAACAACGGCGCCCCGGCCACGTCGGGGCTCGTGATCACCGACATGTCGAACCCGAACCCCGCCACCTCGACGTACGCGGCGAT
>JBBQVZ010000209.1:0-4037 GCA_038211015.1 Actinomycetota bacterium
ACACACCGCACCAGCAAACCTCGTCGCTCTCGCTCGACGACTCTCTCCGCCGTACCGTGGGCCCGCTTACCTCGACGGCTCCCAACTGCCCCCGCGGCTCGCCCGCCCTCCGCCGGTTCGCAGTTCAAAACGCTTAAGCACGCGCGGCTGCAGACACAGGCGTCATTGAGCTTGACGAACTCCGCCTAGTGCGCGATCTTGATGCGGTGGAGGTCAGGATGTCTCGTCTCGTCTCGTCTCGTCTCGTGGGGAATCCTGATCGCGGTGGCGGCGGCGGGCTGTGACCCTGCCTCGAGTGACATCGGCGGCGACGCGTGGGAGGAGGGCGACCCGCTCGAAGCGCGAGCGGGCGCTAGCGCTAGCGACAGCGCCACCGACCCCGACGCGCAGCTAACTTCGACGGACGATCTCGACTCGCCAGCGTCGATGGCTCGAGCCGGGGTCGGCGATGAGGATGTCGACGTCGCGTCGGTCTCACCCGGCGGTGGCGGCGTCAGTTGCTCCGGTGGCACGCTGCCGTCGTGCTCGGGGAATCTCACCGGCCCGAGCTGCGCGTATCCCTGCGACGCGGGATCGGCGTGCAGCTTCCGCTACTACTGCCACGGGGACGATCGCATCGCAGGCATGGCCGTGGCTCGCTCGCGCCTGTTCCCGCTCTTGCCATCGGCCAGCCCGTCGGCCGCCGCTGCCGCATTCGAGACATGGGCCACGCAGCGCGAAGTCGATCTCGGCTTCCCCGACGGTCTGAACACAACACTGTTGCAGTTCGCGCCGGCAAACAACGCGAAGCTCACGCAAGGCGCGCTAAATCTCTACCGGATCCGCCAGTTCTACCGGGCGTCGAGTTCACTTCCGTCGTTGCCGGTCGTCGGTGAGGGTTCTCTTCTCACGCTCGAAGCGAGTCCTTCGGGCGTCGTGGCGATCAAGGGCACGGTCATCGATCCCAGACGTCGGTACGCGTTCGCGACGAGTCAGGCCACGAGCGCGAAGGCCATCGCGTCGATCAGGCAGCACACGAGCGCGAGACTGGGCGTACCCATAGCGGAGGTCACCGTGAACGCACCCGTGCGCGTCGCGGTACCACGCGTCGAGCAGATCGGCTGGTACAGTGTCGCTTACCGCGGCGGAGAGCTGCTCGCCCGTGTCACGGTGAGCGCAAACCCGGTGCCGGCAACGCTTCCGGTGTTGCACTTCAGCACCGGCATGCTCGAAGCTCTCTCGGCCACCGTGCCGATCGAAGTGCGGACGCAGGATCCGACGAGTTCGGCGTTCGGGGAGCCGTACATCGAACTCGACGTGGACGAGCTTGCGGACGGGACGCATCTGTTCGGTTCTGTCGA
This sequence comes from Actinomycetota bacterium, assembly GCA_038211015.1. Lineage (GTDB taxonomy): Bacteria > Actinomycetota > UBA4738 > UBA4738 > HRBIN12 > JBBQVZ01. The sequence goes on from JBBQVZ010000209.1 coordinate 1,341, forward strand.
CGACTTCAGTGGCGACACTCAGCTGGCCGATGAGTCGGTCGTACTTGTTGATGTCCAAGATGGCAATGTCGACAACCTGCTGACCGGCACGCTTTCGCGATTCACCAGCGCAACGGATCTGTTTTTGGTTGGTCAGCCGAGCGACGAATTCTTCGCCCAGCGCATGTACTACCTGCTGCGTAACGCTTATGCGATCCTGAATCGAGTTGCAGTCGGAAAGTGGGACTCCGCCCTGCAGCACTACGGACCGTCGCTCACCTCAGGCTACGCCGCAGGGACGTTCGCTCCCCGGATGATCGCGTTGTTCGGCCATGAGTCCGTGGGCGGTGCGGCGTCACACGAGGCATACGGGATCAAGGACGTTGGGGATTTGGCCCTTTTCTTGACGGAATTCCCGGAGCTTGTGCATCGGGCGACGGTAGCGGACACCCCAGAGGTCGTCAGCACCATGAGGCTGCCGAACCCGCCGGTGGACGTCGGCATCCTCTTTCACGAACTCGGCCACGGCGTCGACGTCTTCCTCGGGCCCGGGAATGCCCGAGATCATGCGCCAGCGTGTCAGCTAGGATCCGTTGGTTGCGACGAGACCTGCGACGAGGACACGACCGACGAGGCATGGCCGCTGGACGAGACCGTGGCGCAGATGGTGTCGCTGTGGATGGTACGACGCAGCTTTCCGGAGCTGCCGCACGGGCAGTGTGACCTGCTCCGTGAATACGTGTCCGGCGGGACCACGAATCGGACGAGCGTGCACAGTCCAGACTGCCTCGACGCGGACGACGAGATCAACCTGTGGCTGCGTGACGACGATCCCGCGTGTAGTGATGACACGCTGTGCGATAAACCCGATCGCCAGGCTTCTCCGATGTATGGCTTCCCGAACAACTGCAGGACCACCGACGGGTACAACACCTTCAGCATCCTGCAAGTGTGGTGGAACACACTCAACGGCAAGTACTGCGAGCCGACCGCGCCCTTTACATGCATCGACTACGCGCCGCAATGGCCGCTGGGCTGCGGTGCCGGGGGCGGAGCCCCGCCGTGCGTCACTGCGGACGAAGCCGCCGGCTTGGCGCTCATCTACGCGCTGCGCACCAACCCGCTTTCCTACGTTGAGTTTTTTGACGCGATGTCGCGTTTCGTCGCCTGCAACTACGGAGATGAGGCCTATCTCGTGTTCAATACTTCGCTGTGTGACCACGGCATCCGATGCGAGGCAGAACCACCACTGGTTTGTGAGACGTGTGGCAACGGCATTCGTGAGGGCGGGGAAAAGTGCGACGGACTCGACCTCACCGTCGACGAGGTGGGCTTCGTGCCGCAGTGCGCCGACTTCGGTTACGTCGACGGCGATCTTGCGTGCGATGCGATGTGCGAGCTAGACTTTTCGGACTGCGAATCCCCCGCGGCCGATACTAGCACGAGCGCCGGGGCGGACGAGACCGGCGATAGCGATGATGCTGGCAGCGGTGCTGAGGACACCGGTGTCACGTCTGCGGGCGACGCTGGGCAAGTGGGCGAAGACGGCTGCTCGTGCACCTCGGGACCTAGCGGTGGGCCGGGCCCGAGTTGGCTCGCGTTTGCCGTGCTGGGGTTCCGTCGGCGCCGGTTCGCCGCCGCATTCGCAGTTGCTACGTCCGGATGCGGTCCGGGCAACGGCAGCTCAGATGACGAGGCGGCGCTGACCACGAGCGCCGCCTCCGAGTCGCACGGCTCGTCATCGTCAGCTCCCGGGGGCGTAGACGGTTGGCCCGAGCGCTGGTACGGCCAGTACTACGAGGCCACGTACGTCGACTTCAATGGCGATCAGATGGAGATCGAGCTTGGCGTAGAAATTCGATCGAACTACGCGGGTGACTACTTCCATAACGTGCGTCTCGACCCCGGGGTCGTGCAGAATGACTACTTCGACTCGACCGGTCGGCAAGACCGGATCGGTACTTCAACCCTGGTGCCGGATGTCGGCATCAACGGACTCACAATCCTTCCTGACGAGGGCGAAGGCTACATCGAGTGGCCACCCGGCCCTCGAGCGCGTGCAGGAGCGGAGATCCGTCCCGGGCGCGACTGCTCCGAGTTGGAGCTGACGATGACGTTCACCTCGCTCGAGGAGCCGGTCGTGACCACCTTGCGACGCGGACGACTCTGCCTCGTCCGTCCGGTCGACCCCGAGTTCCCCCCCACCCCGGGCCCACACTACCCGAACTACTCGGTGGTCGTGGATTTGTGCACCGACGATCCGTCCCCGACCGCCTGCGATCCTATGCAGGATTGACAACACTGACGCCCACGAACTCAAACTCGGCCAGAAGCGACGACGCTGGCATCGGCTAAGAGCGTACCGGCGTCACGTCAGGGCGTCGTGCGGACGCTGATCAGGTCGGCGAAGATGGCCGGGCGTGCACGACGGCCCTGGTGGTGGGCCGGGCACGACGTGGCTTGCGTTGGCCTTGCTGGATCTTCGGATCTCCGTCGCTCCGTCGGCGCCGGGTCGCGTCCGCCGCTTTCGCGATTGGGCCCTCGCGGTCGCCCCATTCCGCCTTGCACCACGGGCTGCTAGCCCTGAAAGAAGCGCTTGGCGAGTCGGGCGGGCCACCGAAGCGGCCGCGGGGGCCCGCGAGGCGACGGTCGGCAACCGTCGCGAGGGAGCGATCACGTGGCTGACGCTCGATCCCCGCACGAAGAGTGTTCCCGACC
>JBBQVZ010000210.1:0-3965 GCA_038211015.1 Actinomycetota bacterium
GTCGGGACCGGCCGGATCCTGACGTTCGCGCGCGCGGTCGCCGCGCTCGGGTTGACCGACCGCGAGTCGCTCTACTGGGCCGGTCGCGCGACGATGATCGGCCGCAAGGAGGACTTCGTCGCCTACGACGAGGCGTTCGCCGATTGGTACGCCGGGCTGATCACGCAGGGCGAGCTGTGGATCGAGCTCAACCTGCCGTCGTCGGGCGCCAAGCGCCGGGTCGATCGGGGCGAGCAGCCGGACAACCTGGAGGTCACGGTCGGAGGGGTCGCGGCGCAATGGCGCTCTGCCGGTGAGGACGAGCCCGAGGACGACGAGGAGACGTCGATCCGGATCGTGGCGAGCGGCGTCGAGGTGCTGCGCGAGAAGTCGTTCCCCGATCTCACTGAGGAGGAGCGCGCGCGGGTCGCGGCGATGATCAGACGTCTGGCCGTGACGGTGCCGGTCGAACGGACACGGCGGACGAAGCCGGCGTCCAAGGGTTCGACGTTCGACATCCGGCGCACGCTCAGACGATCCCTCCGGACGCAGGGCGAGCCGTTCGATCGGGCGATGCGCGCGCGGAAGTCGCGGACGCGGCCGCTCGTGTTGATCCTGGACATCAGCGGGTCGATGGCACCGTACGCGCGGGCGTTGATGCAGTTCGGGTACGCGGCGATGGCGGCGGGGAGACGGGTGGAGGTGTTCGTCTTCGGGACGCGGCTCACGCGAGTGACGCGGACGCTCCGGACCAAGGACCCCGATCGCGCGATGCACGAGATCGGCAAACAGGTGGCCGACTGGGAGGGCGGAACCCGAATCGGCGAGTCGCTGAAGACGCTGCTCGACGGGTGGAGCCAGCGCGCGGCGCTCCGCGGTGCCGTCGTCGTGCTCTGCTCCGACGGCCTGGAACGCGGGGACCCCGAGCTGTTGCGTGCGCAGATGGCTCGTCTTCGTCGCCTCGCCCACCGGGTCGTCTGGGTGAATCCGCTGAAGGGCTCCCCCCGGTACGAGCCCCTCGCCCGGGGGATGGCGGCGGCCATGCCGTCCATCGACGAGTTCCTCTCGGGGCACAACCTGGAGAGCCTGGAACAGCTAGGAAGAGTGCTCGGTGGATGAGAGCCACGTTATCGCGAGCGCCCCGGTAGGCTGGGGCCGTGCCTGAGGACGACGACATCCTGGAGGCGTACGAGCGGGAGCTCGATAACGCGCCGTTCGAGCCGCTGCCGCGCCGTTCGAACCGCGGCTTCTGGATGGTTACCGCGACGATGGGACTCGGCGCCGTCGTCCTGATGGTCGAGATCTTCGCGAACCGGCCTATGGTGAACGCGATCTCTCGGACCGAGAACGACCTGACCACGTCGCTCCGAGCCGCCGAGCGCATCTACTCGGACGGCGGATCGTTCACCCCGGCCGACGCGACCGCGCTCGCGGCGTCCGTCGAGGGGCGAACCTATGTCGACGCGGACCGGTCGGCGTCGACTCCGGGAACGGTCAGCGTCTACGCGTCGGGACAGACGTGGGCCGCGGCCTCGCCCACGCAGCAGGGCACGTGTTTCTACCTGAAGCAGGTGGCCGGACAAGACGCGCTCTACCAAGTTGCGGACGGCGATTGCACAGGTGAAGAGGCGCTCGCCGCCGACCAGACCCAGTGGTGATCGATCCGTCCTAGGTCGACGCTCTTCCCGGTGGCATCGGGGGAGGCGGAGGGAACGGGGGCATGTTCGCCACGGTGTCAACGGGGGGCGGGGCGGGTACATGTTGCCAGCCGCCGGGGCTGGGACCCGATGCGCCCGGCCCTGGTGTTCGGACCGACTCCTTCGTGACGACCACCGAGTTGGCCCAGCGGTCGCCCAGCCGTTGTTGCGCGGGTGAGGCCCACACCGAGATCGCGCCGACGAGGTACGGCAGGCCGTAAGGGAACGCGTCCACGATGCGCGCCACGTTCCGGACGACCGCGCCCGCCCAGCCGAGCTTCGTGCCGTCTTCATTGACGACCCGGATCCCGGTCAAGAACTTGCCGACCGTGGCGCCGGCGATCCCTTCGAGGAGCACGTAGTACATGATCGCGATCAGGCTGGGCCAGAACACCTGCCGTCCATGCCATCCGATCCGCCAGTAGCCCTCTCCGCTTTGGATTTCGGCGAACGGACCGGACATGATGAGCAACAGGACGCCGTCCACGAACACCGCCACGAACCGCCGTCCCACGCCAACGTACGTCATGCCGCGAAGGTACCAGCCGGGGCCGGGATCACCGTGTTTGTCCGTACGCGCGGTCGAGGAGCTCGACGGGGTGAACGACCTCGATGTCCGCGCCCAGGTCGCGAAGCCCGGCGGCGATCTGCATCGTGCACCCGGGGTTCGCGCTGGCGACCACTCGGACGCCGGTGCCGCGCACCGCGTCGGCTTTCTCCCGCATGAGTCGTCCGGACATCTCGGGCTCGAGCACGTTGTAGAGCCCGGCCGCGCCGCAGCACCGGTCGCCGTTGGCGATCTCCACGATCTCGACGCCCGGGATCTGAAGGAGCACGTCTCGCGGTTGCTGCCGGATCCCCTGCGCCCGCAGCGCGTGGCAGGCGTCGTGGTAGGCGATCCGTCCGTCGGCGAGCGCATGCGCGGGTGTCTCGACGAGGCCGAAATCGGCCAGGAACTCCATCAGGTCGTGGACGGGGAGCGCCGTGCCTTCGACGAGATCGCCGTAGGCCTTCATGTGGGCTCCGCATCCGGCGGAGTTCACGACCACGTGGTCCACTCCCGCGAACGCCGCGGCGTTGCGACGGGCGAGCGTGCGGGCCGAGCCCAGTCGTCCGTTGTGCGCCGCGAGCGCTCCGCAGCAGCGTTGCTCGCGCGGTACCAGCACCCGCCAGCCGTTACGGGCCAGCACGCGGATCGTGGCCCTGTTCACCTGGTGGAACCAGCGGTCCTGCACGCATCCGGAGAGGATCGCCACGGTTCCGCGAACGTCCATGCCCGCGGGCGGCTCGGTCACGCGCGGCAGTCGGGCCAACGGCGAGGTTCGCCTGGGCGACAACGCGCGCATCCGACGCGGCAGGAACGGTCTCGCGATCGGTTGCAGCAACGTCGCGGCTCGCAGGAGTGCGGGATGCGGAAGCACCACGTCCAACCCGAGCCACCGCAGGAAGCGTGCGCGGCTGCTCCGCAGCGGTTCCACCTGGACCCGCGCGTGCTCCATCATGCGGCCGAACGGCACATGAGACGGGCAGACGTCTTCGCAGGCGCGACACACCAAGCACAGGTCCATGAAGCTCGCGAACGTGTCGTCGACCACCGAGGTTCCCTCCGCGACCGAGCGCATCGCCGCGATACGCCCGCGGGGCGACGCCGACTCCTCGCCCGTCAACCGGTACGTCGGGCAGTGCGGCAGGCAGAGGCCACACGCGACGCACGAGGACAGGTCCGCATCGGACGGCGCGTCGCCCACGAACCATCCCGCGACGGAGCCCGGATCGGGGCCGATGAACCGAGCCCCCTCCGGGAGGTCGGTACCGAGTGGAGCCCCATGGTCGTTGGTCGTCACCAAGGCCCTATCGTCGCACGACCGCCGCGAGCTCACGACACGCGAGCGTTGACGGCTCGCGCGGGCGGCGCCTACGGTGAAGCTCGTGAGCGACGCGGAGGGGGCAGGGCGCGAGCGTCGGTTCGGACAGCTGACCGAGCCCTCTGACGAGCTCCTCACGTACGGCTCCTACCTGAAGATCCCGGAGCTCCTGTCGTTGCAGCAGCTCCGATCGGATCCGGCGGTTCACGACGAGCTCTTGTTCATCGTCGTACACCAGGCGTACGAGCTGTGGTTCAAGCAGTTGCTGTTCGAGCTGGAGTCGATCCGAGACCTGATGTTCGCCGGAGATGCCGAGCGAGCGAGGCACTACCTCGTCCGCGTTCACACGATCGAACGCGTGCTGATCGACCACATCGAGGTCCTCCAGTCGATGTCCCCGCAGGACTTCCTGGCGTTCCGCACG
>JBBQVZ010000211.1:0-3809 GCA_038211015.1 Actinomycetota bacterium
AGCCGAGGAACGAGCCCTCGTGGTTCATCTGCCAGCTGGACGGGCTGCCGGAGATGCCGTGCGACGACACCTTCACGTTCGGCCCGCTCGCTGAGGGCCCGCACACGTTGCTCGTGTGGGGGCTGGACGCGGCGATGAACCGCACGCGGCCGATCCCGTACCGTTGGGCGGTCGACACGATCCCACCGGGCCTCCTCGTCACCGGATCCCCCGAGGACGGTGCGGTGACCGCCGACACCACCGCGACGTTCTACGTCTGGCAGAGCGAGCCCGGGGTCATCTACTGCTCGCTCGACGGCGTGGAGCCCGCTCCGTGCACGATCCCCGTCATCTACATGGGGCTGCTTCCTGGGGTCCATTCGTTCGAGGTCTACGTGCAAGATCGAGCCGGGAACCTGTCGATCACCACATCCCGGAGCTGGACCGTCTCCCCCGCTCCTTGATGTGTCAGACCCAGGGTCTACGGTGGTGCCATGGGTCAACTGATCTCGCTCGATGAGTACCGCGCCCGCCGCGATCCCCCCACGGCCGTCGACCGGCTCGACCTCGCGGTGAGCCGGCTGGATCCCCTGGTCAGGCGCTCGCCGGACCGGGTGCAGGCAGGCGTCGAGCGTGAGCTCCGCCTGATCGCGCGAGCGGTCTCCGCGGGACGACCCACCGAGGCCGCCGAGCGCGCGGAACGCCTGGCGGACCGCTTGGAGCACCCCGCCGCGCACGGATAGTCAACCGACCCCCTGCCTCGCGAGAGGCGCCCTCGCCGCCTAGACTCGGCCGAGCCGAGAGGGAACAAGGGAGTGGTCGTTGCAGCGTCGGGCGCTGATCGCCGGAGTCTCCGCGTTCCTCGCCGTGCTCGTTTCCGGATCGGTGCTGGTGTCGTTGTTGAACCGAGCCGATGCGGACAACGGGACAGCATCCCCGTCACCCTCCACCTCGGGCACCCCGTCCTCGCCGCAGCCCGAACCCGGACCGCGCGTGGATGCGTACCTCGCGTGGGTGCCCGACGGGCTGCCGCCCGGGTACGGGGCTGCGGTGGCGTCTCTCCCGACCGTGGGCAAGATCGCCGTGATCGCCTCCGACACCATCTGGATGACCAGCTCGTCGGACGCGGACGGCAACCTGGTCGACGAGCCGCCATCCCCCTACATGATCCCGATCGACGCCGCGGTGATCGACCCCCGGCCGTACGCGCGGTTCCTGCCGCCGGAGACGCGTGCGATCGTGGGCAACCTCGAGGACGGCCAGGGGATCCTGGGGCAGACGTCGGCCCGGCTCCGACACCTCGGGCCCGGAGGCGTCATCCGCTTCCTCTCGGGCGCGAGCGTCACCGTCATCGGCGTGCTTCCCGACGAGCTGGTCGGGGCGGCCGAGGTCGTCGTCAACCGAGCCACCGGGGCATCGATCGGCGTCACGCAGAACCGATACCTGCTCTTCGAACTGTCGGCCGGTCTGCAACCCTCCGACGCGCAGCTCGAGAAACGGCTCCGCGCGGTGCTCCCACCGGGATTGCCCTATCCGGTCGTGCGGGTCCGCGCGCCCGGTGAGACGACGTACCCGCGCGCCGGCGACGACACGCTGCCACAGGCGCTGATCAAACGGCGGTTCGGCGAGTGGGCGGGAACACCGCAGCCCGGCGAGGTCGGGCTCCTCGAGATCGATCCGGCATGGATCCAGGATCACATCGTCACCGTCACCATCCCCGTGCTGGGCCGGGTGTCGTGCAACCGGAGGTTCCTCCCACAGCTCCGCGGCGCCATGAAGGAGGTCGTGACGCTGGGTCTCGAGTCCACGATCCACTCGTTCGACGGATGCTTCGTCGCGCGGTTCGATCTCTCGTCACCGTCGGGGTCGATCTCGCTCAACGCCTGGGGCGCCGCCGTGGACGTGAACGCCGACACGAACCGGTTCGGCTCTCCGCCGGTGCAGGATCCCGCGCTGGTGGCCTTGATGCAGCGCTGGGGCCTGGTGTGGGGCGGCGATCTGATCGTGCCCGACGGGATGCACTTCGAATACCTGGACCGGCCGACCAGACCGTGACCCGGCACGGCCCATAGTCGGGGGAAGCAGGTATCAGGCGCATCAGGCGGGTTTGCGCCGACCCACGGTGCGCGACCGGAACACGACCCACACCAGGACCGCCGCGACGGCGACGCCGCCGACCGCCGCGAGGATCGACGGCTTGGGCGTGGGCACCGCGGACGCGATCCGGGAGCGGAGGCGCACCGGCCTGCGGAAGTCTCGGATCTGCCAATCGCGCTCTTCGGCGATCTTCCGCAGATCCTTGTCGGGGTTCACCGCCACCGGGTCGCCGACGGCCTCGAGCATCGGCAGATCCGTGATGGAGTCGCTGTACGCGTACGACCGCGAGAGGTCGATACCGACGCGAGACGCGATCTTCTGGATCGCCTCCGCCTTCTGCTCGCCATACGCGTAGAACTCCAGCCCGCCCGTGTACCGGCCGTCATCGCCCACCTCCGCCCGCGTCGCGATGACGCCGCTGACGCCGAAATGCCGGGCGAGCGGCCGCACGATCTCCTCGGGCGAGGACGAGACGATGTAGACGCGGCGGCCCTCGCTCCGATGCAGATCCATCAGGTCGAGCGCCTCCTGATAAACGAACGGGTCGATCACGTCGAGCAGCACGTCCTGCACCAGGTGCTCGATCTGCGACCGGTCCCACCCCTTCGTGAGTGCCAACATGCCCTCCTTCAGACGCTCCATCTTGTTCTCGTCCGCGCCCACCAGCAGGTAGACGAGCTGCGCGTACGCGCCGCGCAGGAGCTGGCCTCGCGACACCATGCCCGCGCGATACAGCGGCCGGGAGAGGGCGAGCGACGACGACCGGGAGATGATCGTCTTGTCGAGATCGAAGAACGCCGCTTCCATCGTCATCGCATCCTATCGACGGCCCCCGACACCGAACGTCGGCCGGCCGACGCGTTCACTTGATGTTCCGGGTCCCGTCGCTACCGGCGGATCCGCCCGAGATCCGAGCGGAACCCCTTGATCCACGCGAGCTCGGCCTTCGCGAGCGACTCCTGGCGTTGGAGCATCGCCGTGGAGACCGATCGCCCCGGACCTTTGTCGGTCCCGACCCGCGCGCGCTCCGTCTTGATCGCATCGAGCAGGTCTCGGATCGCGGTCTCTCGCACATCGACGGCCTTCCGTGCGTCCGACGCCGAGAGGAGGTGCGCGAAGCCGAGCGCGAGGCCGCCGTCCGTCTCGTACGGCTCCAACGAGGCGACCCGCTCGGAGAGGCCGCTCCTCAGGTGGTCGCGGCCGGCCTTGGTGATGCGGTACACGCGGCGATCGGGCCCCTCGGGCCCATCCTGCGAACGCCCGCTGATCGACCCTTCGCGCTCGAGCCTGCGGAGCGCCTGGTACACCGACGCCTTCCCGACCTCGACCCAGAACCCCATGCTGCGCGCGCGGAACCGCTCGAGCAGGTCGTATCCGTACAGCGGCTCCTCCGCCAGGAGCCCGAGCACCACGACCTCCACCTTCGACGTCGCCACGGACGCCTCCTTCATCTCATCTGGTATGGAACGGACTAGCGAACCCTAGTCCATCTCGGACTAGGGTTCCAGGATGACGGGGAGATGGTGCCGTGGCGGGGGGGGGCGCCCCCCCCCGGGGGGGCGGGCAGGGCGGGGAGATGGCACCCCCGCCCCGGCCCCCGACACCGAACGTCGGCCGGCCGTGGCGTTCACGTGAAGGTCCCGGTCCCCTCGCAACCGGCCGATACGCCCCACAAGCCAGCGCGACCCAGGGAGCCACCCGAGAGCGGCCAGAGCGACCGCCGCCGGGCGGGG
>JBBQVZ010000212.1:0-3807 GCA_038211015.1 Actinomycetota bacterium
CGCGGCACCCAGTGACCACACCCAGTTCGAGACCCAGGCCGCGAAGGCCTCACCCCCGGCGTCGCTGCGCGCCCAGCCGTTGGCCGGTAGCACGAGGGAGGCGGCGAGCCCGACCACTGTGTACAGCACCGCAAGGCGGCGTACGCCGACCGGGTGCGGGCGAGTGGACCAGATCCCAGCGGCCACCGTGCTGAACCCGATCGCCAGCGGGATATTGATCCATGCCTCGCCCTTGATCCAGTTGCCGTCGGGATCGGTCAAGCCGAGGGCCAGACCGGCGAAGACCAGTCCCGTCGCCAGGGCGGGCAGCGCGAGCCACGGCCACCAGGCGGCGACCGTGGCTCCACGCGTCGTACTCACGGAGTCATTCTGTTGCAGCGACTTGGTGGGAACTCCGTTTTGCGGGAATCACCGGGGCGGAGCTGCTGGGCCGCGTGACCGTCGTGATGGCCACGGCGATCATCCAGACGAGGAGGAGCAAGAAGGGGATCGGCACGTAGGCCTCTGGACGAGTGATCCCGATGATTCCAGCAACGACGCCCAGCCCGCCCGCGACTGCCGCCCACCAGGAGAGCCATCGCGGGAACTCCGTGGCGAGCAGCCCGATGCCGGCCGCCAGGAAAGCCACGCACATCAGGAAGCCAGAGACGACGAACGACTGGTCGTTCATCGAGATCAGCGCTTCCGCCGTCATCGCATCGAGCTTTTCGGGGATGGAGTAGACGACCATCATCGGCCCCGCCGAGCCGACCTTGACCGCGAGCATCGCCGATCCGGCGATGCCGGTGGTGACCGCGGCGGCCGGCGCCCGCTCGAAGAGGAACACCACCAGCCAGGCGAAGAGCACCGCGAGCGCGCCGAAGCCGACAAGTTCCAGGGTGTATGCCACGTAGGCGATGGCGGGGAGCCCGTCCCGGGCGTCGGCGAGGATCCTTTCGCCGTGGGTGCCGGGGCCGGCCCATAGCCCGTTGCCCACGAGGGGACCCAGGCTGGCAAGGAGTGCCGAGACGATGAGGATGCTGTTTCGTTTCATGCCTCGACTGTCGGTGCCGACTGCGTCCCGGCGCATGGGCTCGGGGTCCCGTCTTGCCGGGACCCCGGCGCTGGCATCCGCGATGGCTTCGAGCAAACGACGTCCCCCTGGTAGGGCACAACCCACGCGAGGGTCCTGCTTCACCATCGCCGTCAACTTCAACGGCGGACAAATTCTAGACGGCAGGCAGAGTCTCTCCGCCGGTGATTCTCCACGGCACAAGCGAGCATGATGGACCGTTCGGACCTGCGTCTTTTCGGTTCCCTCTGGGCCCGATGCGCGGTCCCTTGCTGTCCCGCATGCCGAACGGCATACGGCGGTCGTCGATGACCCGGTTGGCCTCGGTAATGGGGTCGGTCCGTCACCGCAAGCGGATCCCTCTGTGACACGCCCCGCGTGCCGATCCCGTTGCGATACGTCCGGAGCGGCCAGTGAGCGACCGCTCGCCGTCGCGCCTTCGGCCCGACCGCTCAACGTCGTACCTTCGGCCGCTGGCCTGGGATGAGCGGTTTTGGGTACGCTTGAACCATCGTCAATAGCATTTGCTATAGTGGGTCTATGGCGACGGATCTAGAGAGGGTGGCTCGTCACACCGATGAGGTCACCGCACTGGCTCGTGCCGAACTCGTTCGCGCGGTCCGCAAAGCTGCCGCGCAAGGTATGACACAGACCCAGATCGCCCAGCAAATCGGCCGTAGCCAACCTGAAGTGTCGCGTCTGCTGCGGTTCCATGGCTCGTCACCGTTGGGACGCAACTTGCGTCAGAACGCCGAACAGATTCGGCAGATCGTGACCGAAGCCGGTGGAACCCAGGTTCGGGTCTTCGGTTCGGCTGCGACGGGACAGGACCGACCCGACTCCGACGTGGATCTGCTGTTCGTGATGAAGAGGCCACTCAGCCTGATGCAGTTGGGCCGGCTGGAGCAGCGGCTCACGGATCTCCTGGGTGTGTCGGTCGACCTGGTGCCCGAGTCAGCACTTCGGCCCGACTTGCGTGAGCGGGTTCTGTCCGACGCGGTGGCATTGTGAGTCGATCGACGCCGGAGCTGTTGGGCGAGGCGCTCGTCCACCTGGAGTTGGCTCGCGAGTACGCCGGCGGTGAGGATCTGGACCAACTGGTCATCGACGCCATCTGCATGAGGCTGTCTGCCGGGATCGAGGTGCTGGCGCGGCTCGACCCAGACGTCCGGGCTCGCCTGTTCGGGGACAACTGGCAGTTCATGTGGGGGATGCGTAACCGGATCGCTCCCGGCTACCTGCTGGTGGACTCCGAGATCGTAAGCCAGACCATCGAGATCGACCTGCCAGACATTGTTCGGGAAGTCAGGCACGAGCTTTCAGACGTCTGACGCCTGACGGTCCCGTCCCGGAGGCCGATCCCTCTGTGACACGCTCCGCATGCCGATCCTGCACTGGCGAGCTCCGCTAACCGATCCGTTTGCGGCGTGGGGTCGTCCCGCAACCGACACCCGGGTGGTGCCCGACGGTGCTGGAAGGCAGTTCCGCAGCAGGTTGGGCCCCCTCGGGGTTCCGGTAACTAACGCGATGGGGCCACGTTGCGCCGCATCACCGTGTTCTTCAGTCCCTTAGGCCGGATGAAATCGAAGCCGGCGCGCTCGTAGACGGCCTTTGTGCCGTTGTAAAGGAATGACGAGGACAGCCGCCTTTCCCCCGGGATGTGGGGGTAGCCCTCGACGACGCCGCCGCCCTCTTGCGCGATCAGGTCGAGCGCACCCTCAAGTGCGACGGTCACCAGGCCGTGCTGGCGGAAACGTTTGTCGACGAAGATGCAGGTGATCCGGTAGTCGGGCTCGAGGTCCTGCTCCTTGAGGTACTGCTTATGGTGATGGATGTCGGGCAGCTCTGCCGGGGTTCCGTACTCCGCCCAGGCGATCGCCTCTTCGCCGTCCTCGCCGTCACAGACGACCAGCGCCGCATGGGCGATGCTCTCCTCGACCATGCACTTCTTGAACGCCCGGTTGCCGTCATACCCCGGAACGTGGTCGGCTCGCTCGGCATGGAACTTGACGCACCAGCACCCGCCGAAGATGCCGTTGTGCCGCTCCACCAGTGCCGCGAAGAGGTTCCATGTGTCCGGAGTCAGCGGCTTGATCGTCGTAGCGCCCGGGTCCTGGGTCGCCATTCAATCCGCCTTCGCGGCGGACACGTCGACGCACACGACTCCCTGGTTGCCGTCCTGGTCGGCGATCACGGTGAGTCCGGGTGCGTTGCTGTCATCGACGACGGTCCCACCGGCGGCGACCGCGGCGGCGATCCGCTGCTCGGCCACCTCGGGCGCCACATAGACCTCGACGTGGAACCGCTGCCCCGCAGCCGCTGATCCGTCGGAGTCGTCGAACCACAGGTTAGGGACCCGTCCCGTGCCGTCGCGGACCTCGTCACCGGGTGACCCGCGGCCCTGGGACTCGGCGTCCCCGGTCAGCAGGGCGGCCCACACGGGGGCCAGCGTCGCGGAGCTCGCCGTGTCGAGGCCGAGCTCGATCTCACTGACCGAGGCCGGGTCGGCGTCGAGCGCGTGGTCGGCGGCGATCTCGCTGATCCGCCGCGCGAGGTCGACGTCCTGCTGGGTCACCCATTCCACGACGTGCTCGGTGCCGTCGTCCTCGCGGTAGATGGCGTCGGCGGTGACCAGCTCGAGGTCGACGTACCCCATGCCGATCGACACGCGCGGGTGATGGCCGAGCACGTCACCCGCCTCGCCCACCGCGGTGACGAACCGGGCGCCGGCGCCGAAGTCGTCGATCACGTAGCGC
>JBBQVZ010000213.1:0-3782 GCA_038211015.1 Actinomycetota bacterium
GCCTCAAACTCGGTCGGAGCCAGCCCGCTTCTTGAACTGCTGCTGGTAGAGCTGCGTGTAGAGCCCGCCCCTTTCCAGCAGCTCGTCGTGGGAACCGCGCTCGGCCACCCGTCCGCGGTCGATCACGAAGATCACGTCGGCCTTCAGGATGGTGGAGAGCCGGTGGGCGATCGCGATGGTCGTTCGGCCTTCCATCAACGGCTCCAACGCCGCCTGCACCAGACGTTCCGACACGGTGTCGAGGCTCGATGTCGCCTCGTCCAGGATCAAGATCCGCGGGTCCTTCAGGATCACGCGCGCGATCGCCAGACGCTGCTTCTCGCCGCCGGACATCTTGTAGCCGCGCTCCCCCACGATCGTGTCGTACCCCTCGTCGAGCTCGGCGATCCGGTCGTGAATATTGGCCGCGCGCGCCGCAACCTCCAGCTCTTCCTGGGTGGCGTCGGGCTTGCCATAAAGCAGGTTCCGCTTGATGGTCGTGTTGAACAGGTACGTCTCCTGTGTCACGACGCCCATCATGTCGCCGAGCGACTCGAGGGCGATCTTCCGCACGTCGATCCCGTCGATCTCGACGGCGCCTTCCTGCACGTCGTAGAGCCGTGGCACCAGATAGGTGATCGTGGTCTTCCCTGCGCCGCTCGGACCCACCAACGCCGCCAGCTGACCGGGCAGGATCTCCAGATCCACCCCATCGAGCGTCCAGGGTCTGGGCACCTCCTGGTCCACGTCGATAGCGGGCGCAGCGATGTCCAGTGGCGAGACCGGGGCTAGGTCCGGCCGTGGCGTGTCGTAGTGGAACCGCACTTCTCGGAGCCGCACCTGCCCGCGCACCTGAGCGGGCTCAACGTGCACCGCCTCCGGGTCGTCCCGGATCTCCTGCGACATGTCGAGGTACTCGAAGATCCGGTCGAAGAGCGCGAACGAAGTCTGCACGTCGTTCGACACCTGGAGCATCGATCCGATCGGGAAGAAGATCCGCGACTGAAGGGTGGTGAACGCCACAAGGTCGCCCGCGGAAAGCGCGTTCGGGTTGCGCGCGTTGACGTAGCCGGCGACCAGGTACACGACCGCCGGCATGATCGAGAAGAACGTTCCGACGACGGCGAAGAAGGACTGCCCGATCATCGTCTGGCGGATCGTCAGATCGGTGAGCCGCTGGTTCTCATCGCGGTATCGCTCGATCTCGTGCCGCTGGCGGCCGAACGACTTCGCGAGAAGGATCCCCGACACCGAGAGCGTCTCCTCGGTGATAGCCGTGAGATCCGCGAGGGTCTTCGCCGTGCTGGTCGCGACCTTCCGTCGGGCTCGGCCCACCTTGACGGTGAGCCACACGAAGATCGGCGTGAGGCAGAGAGACAGGATGGTGAGCTGGACGGAGATCACCAGCATCGCGATCAGCGAACTCAGGATGATGACGACGTTGGACAGCATGCTCGCCGCGGTCGATGTCACCACGCTCTGCACGCCTCCGACGTCGTTCGCCAAACGAGACTGGATCTCGCCCGTCCGGGTCGTGGTGAAGAACCGCAGCGGCATGTACTGGAGGTGCCTGTAGAGCGAGTTGCGGAGATCCTGCATGACCTGGAGACCGACCAGGTTCGAGAGGTACGTCTGACCGACGCCGATGGCGCTCGTCACGAACGGTATGGCGATCATGATCCCCACGAAGATCCACAGGGCGTGCATGTTGGGGCACGCCAACCCCGAACACACGCCGACGTCGGGACCCTTGGTGGGACCGAACAGGGCGTCGTCGAAGATCTTCTTGATCATCAACGGGTTCACCACGCCCAATCCCGAGGACAGGGTGATCGCAACCCCTACCACGGCGACCTGGCGTCGGTAGGGACGGAAGATCGACACCACCCGGCGGATGGTGGTGCGGGTGATCGGACGCTTGTCCTCTTCCGCCATCGGCGGCCGGAAGAAACCTCCGTGTCGGCCCATGGGTCCCAGGATACGGGCGGGGACCGATACAGCTACGCGGGGGCGGGGAAGCGGGGCTACTCGCCGATGCAGAACCCGAGGATCTCGGCCGACTCGCTCGTGTCTCCCGCATCGATCTCGTAGTGGTCGATGCCGGGACCGCCGATCACCGTGTCGTTGCCCTCGACCTCGTCGAAGCCCGAGATGCAGACGTCGTTGCCCGTCCCGCCGTTCACGATGTCGGAGCCGAAGTCGCCGGTGAGCGGGAAGTCGGAGGCGGCGTCCCCGAAGACGCGGTCGTCTCCGCCGAGGCCACGGACCAGGTCTCGGTCGCCGCCGCCGTGGAGCAGGTCGTCGCCGCCCCCGCCGAAGATGTTGTCGTTGCCCGGACCGCCGTACACGGTGTCGGCTCCCGATCGGGCGTGGATGACGTCGCGCCCACCCAGGCCGCAGATAAGGTCGTCTCCGGTCGTGCCGGTGATGGTGTCGGGGCCGGCCGTGCCGGTGATGGTGCAGTCGTGCCCTCGCGACACGGCGATCGCCCCGCTCGATAGCACCGGCAGGCACACCAACAGCACGGTCGACACCAGCGCGATCGCTCGGAACGTTCGCATGAGCGGAAGCCGCCTTCTCGTTCGATGGGCTCGGAGTAGCGCACGGTATCGACGCGTCGCCCCCCGGTCAACCTGCACGCTTGCCCGGGAGCACGCTTCGTGCGTGCACGATCCGGCGCTCCAGCTCGCGATCTTCGGGCGCATGGCCCTTGCGGCGGCGCTCGGGTTCCTCATCGGGTTCGAACGCGAGGCTCGTCGCAAGGCCGCCGGCGAGCGGACGATCGCGCTCGTGGCCGCCGGCGCCGCCGCGTTCGCCTCGCTTGCCTCCGAGGCGTTCCCGCAGACCGGGGGCCAGGTCCTCGCCGGGGTCGCCACCGGGGTCGGGTTCCTGGGCATCGGCGTGATCTGGCGGGGACAGTTGGGACCCGCCCGCGGCCTCACCGCCGCCGCGGCGACCTGGACGGTCGCGGCCACCGGCGTGCTCGCCGGCGTCGGGTTCTACCTGACGGCGATCCTCGCGACCGCCATCACGATGCTGATCCTGGAGCTCGAGTTCATGCCGGTCATCGGACCGCTCCTGCATCGGATGGCGCCCGGGTCGCCCGATCGCACGGGCGAGCCGCCAGATCCCGAGCACGGATGAAAGCGGCGTCGAGCATGTCGGGCGTGAGCTTTCCCGTGTTCGTGTTCAGCGGGCTCGGGTGGAAGCTGCCGAGCAGCGTGAACGGGCCAACGGCCGCCTCGGCGCCGTGACCGAATCGGGGTTTCGGCCGCGTCGAGTGGCCGAGCGCGGCGAGCGCCAGCAGCGCGCCGTCCCACGCGAACGAGCCCAACGCGATCAGAACGCACACGTCGCCGAGCGCCTCGATCTCCCGCTGGAGGAACGGCAAACACGTGTCCCCCTCCTTCGGCGTCGGCTTGTTCCTGGGCGGGGAGCAGCGGTTCACCGCAGAGACGAACGCGCCAACGAGACGCAGCCCGTCGTCGCGTGAGACCGACGTCGGCTGGTTCGCGTAGCCGCAGCGATGGAGCGAAGCGAACAGGAAGTCGCCCGATCGGTCTCCGGTGAAGATCCGGCCGGTTCGGTTGCCGCCGTGCGCGGCCGGTGCCAGTCCAACGACCAATACGCGAGCGGCCGGGTCGCCGAACCCGGGCACCGGCCGTCCCCAGTACTCCTGATCGGCGAAACGGGCGACCTTGTTCCGCGCGGCCTCCTCGCGCCAGTCGACCAGGCGCGGGCACGCGCGGCAGACGACGATCTCGGCCTCGATGCGAGCGAGCTCGCGTGCCGTCATCCCAGCA
>JBBQVZ010000214.1:0-3764 GCA_038211015.1 Actinomycetota bacterium
GCGGTGCTCGCGGCGGAGCGGGCCGTCGGTCGCGCGCAGGACGTGTTGGTGGTCGGCGGCGACTTCGATCCGGTCACCGGCGGCGACCTGAAGCGACTGGTCGGCGCGCACCGGCGGACGAAGGCGGCCGCGGCCATCTTCGTGACCGAGCTCGACGAGCCGGGCGGCTACGCGCGCGTCGTGCACGAGCGGGGCAAGTTGATCGCGATCGTGGAGGGCTCCGACGCACCGGCGGCGCTCCGCGCGAGCAAGCTGGTCTCGCCGTTGATCATGGTGTTCCGCCGCGTCGACCTGTTCCGCGCGCTTCCCGCCGTCGGTCGCGAGAACCGCAAGGGCGAGTACTACCTGAACGAGGTGCTTCCCATCCTCATGGACAAGGGAGAGCGGGTGTCCGTGGCCTCCGTCGATACGGGCGGGACGTTCGGGGTGAACTCGCGCGAGGGCCTGGCAGCCGTCGAGCGCGTCGTCCGCCGACGGATCAACGCGACGCATCTGGACAACGGCGTCACGATCGTCGACCCGGATGCCACGTACATCGACGTCGACGTCCGGATCGGCCGGGACACCGTGATCCGTCCCATGACGTTCCTGGAAGGTGAGACGCGTATCGGCTCGGGCACGTCGATCGGTCCGTCCACGCGGATCGTCGACTCCAAGGTGGGCGACCGGAGCGAGGTGACGTTCGCGGTGGTCCTCGGGTCGACGATCGGCAGAGACGTCCGGGTGGGACCGTTCGTTCGCATGCGGCCCGGAACCGTCCTCGAGGACGGCTCCAAGGCTGGGGCGTTCGTCGATCTGAAGAACGCCACGGTCGGCAGGGGTTCCAAGGTGCCGCACCTGTCTTACGTGGGAGACGCGGATCTGGGCGAGGACGTGAACGTCGGCGCCGGCACGGTGACGGTCAACTTCGACGGATACGAGAAGCACAGGACCGTCATCCAGGATGGGGCGAGCATCGGCTCCGATACGATGTTGATCGCACCGGTCACGATCGGGAAGGACGCGAACACGGGCGCGGGATCGGTCATCACGAAGGACGTGCCGGCGGGCGCGCTCGCCATCGAACGGTCCGAGCAGCGCAACGTCGAGGGGTACCGGAAGCGCAAGGAAGCGGAACACCGGCGCACGGGCCAAGACACGAGCAAGAGCTAGGGGGACGCGGTGGAGATCATCACGAAGAAGCGGATGATGCTGTTCACCGGCACCATCCATCCGGCCCTGAGTCAGGAGATCGCAGACTGCCTGGGCATCCCGCTGAGCGAAGCCGAGATCCGGCGGTTCGCGAACACCGAGCTGTACTTCCGCGCGAAGGAAAGCGTGCGCGGCGCCGACTGCTTCATCGTCCAGACGCACTACGAGCCGGTGAACGAGGCGATCATGGAGCAGCTGATCATGATCGACGCGATGAAGCGGGCGTCCGCCAAGCGCATCACCGCCGTGGTCCCCTACTACGGCTACTCCCGGCAGGATCACAAGGCGCTCTCACGCGAACCGATCAGCGCGAAGCTCGTGGCCGACATGCTGACGGTCGCGGGCGCCGATCGCATCGTCTCTGTCGACCTGCACTCCGGGCAGATCCAGGGCTACTTCGACGCGCCGTTCGATCACCTGACGGCGCTGCCGATCCTGTCCGACTACCTCGAGAACACGCTGGGCTTGTCCGGCGACGACCTGGTGATCGTGGCGCCCGACGCCGGCCGCATCAAGACCGCCGAGGTCCTGCGCAAGTACCTGCACGCGGACCTGGCGTTCCTCTACAAGCGGCGTTCGAAGACCGAGGCCCACAAGATCGAGGAGATGGCGGTCGTCGGTGAGGTCGACGGCCGGCCGTGCGTGCTGGTCGACGACATGATCGACACCGCCGGCACGGTGGCCAAAGGAGCCGAGGCGTTGCAGGCGCAGGGCGCCGGTCCGATCTACGCCGCGGCCACGCACGCGATCTTCTCCGGCAAGGCCCGTCAGTCGCTCGAGGAGTCGCCGATCCAGGAGGTCGTGGTCACGAACACCGTGCCGATCCCCGAGGAACGGCAGTTCGACAAGCTGAAGGTGCTGTCGATCGCCCCGCTGATCGCCATGGCCCTCCGCGCGGTGTTCGAGGACAGCTCGGTCAGCGAGATCTTCCGCGGCGACAACCAGGTCTAGCGCGGGCCGCTCACAGGTCGTTCCTGCCGGTCAGCCGGTACGATAGGCGGCCGAACCCGAACGCTCCTCGAGGACTCGATCATGGAAGCCAAGCTGGAAACGGAACTCCGCGACGATCACGGGAAAGGTGTGGCACGGAAGCTACGCGCGGCGGGCCGCGTGCCTGCGGTGTTCTATGGGCACGGCCAAGACACGGTGCCGCTCTCGGTCGACGCTCGCGAGATGTTCCACGTGCTGCACTCGGCAGGCGGATCCAACGTCCTGCTCGACCTGATCGTCGACGGCAAGCCGCACCTGGCCATGCCCCGCGAGATCCAGCGCGACCACATCCACAACAAGCTGATCCACGTGGATTTCCTGGCGGTGTCTCGAACCGAGAAGATCGCGGTGGACGTTCCCGTCATCGAGGTTGGCGACTCGATCGGCATCAAGGAAGGCGGCGTGGTCGAACACCACCTGCGCGACCTCCACATTGAGTCGCTCCCTCAGGACGTCCCCGAGCACATCGAGGTCGACATCACGGACCTCAACATCGGCGACATGATCCACGTGCGCGACGTCGTGGTCCCCGAGGGCGTCACGATCCTCACGAACGCCGACGACGCGGTGCTGTCCGTCATCACGCCCGCCGCGCTCCGGGTCGAGGCCGAGCTCGGCCTTCCCGGCGAAGAGCCGGTCGAGGTCGTGGAGGAACCGCTCGCCGAGGGCGAGGAAGCGCCCGCCGCGGAAGGCGAAGAGGGCGCTCCCGCTGCCGAGGAGGGCGGCGAGAGCTAGTCCATGGAACCTTGGCTCGTCGCCGGCCTGGGCAATCCCGGCGATCGATACGCTAAGACCCGTCACAACGTCGGGGCCATGGTCGCCGACCTTTTGGCGAGCGACGGCGGCGAGCGGTTCCGCAAGGCGCGCTTCGTTCCCGTCGAGACCGCCGAGATCACGGTCGACGGTCATCGCGCATGGTTGGCCAAGTCGCTCCGGTTCATGAACGAATCCGGACCGTCGTACGCCTCGACAGCCAAGAAGCACGACGTGGAGCCCGATCACGTGATAGCGGTCCACGACGAGATCGACCTGCCTTTCGGCGCCTTGAAGGTGAAGATCGGCGGCTCGACCGCGGGGCACAACGGGTTGAAGTCCCTACAGCAGGCGCTGCGAACCCCGGACTTCCTCCGGGTCCGCGTCGGCGTCGGGCGCCCGCCCGGCCGACAGGACCCCGCCGACTACGTGCTGCAGGCGTTCGCGAAACGCGAGGAGGCCGACGTCGCGATCCTGACCGACGCGGCCGCTGACGCGGTGCGCTCGCTGATCGTCGAAGGTCTCGCCTCCACGCAGGACAAACACAACCGCTCCGGCGCTCACGACTGAACGTTCACGCGGAGCGGCGGGCCCTCGCGGGTTCCAGCGCGTCGAGCATCGAACGGATGTGTCGAACGGCCGATGGGTCGAGCGAGTAGCAGATCTGTGTGCCACGGCGCTTCGTCGTGACGAGCCCGGCTTCTCGCAAGACGCGGAGGTGCTCGCTGACGGTCGGCTGGCTCACGTCGAACACCTCGGCGAAGTCGCACGCGCACGTTCCAGGGTTCTTCGCGAGGGCGAGCGCGATGCCCAGGCGGACGGGGTGTCCC
>JBBQVZ010000215.1:0-3641 GCA_038211015.1 Actinomycetota bacterium
GCCGGCACCAGCGCGCACCGCACGAACGTGCTCATGCTGTAGATCGGCATGGCCGACGCCCCCGTCGCGTACCGGATGTTGGGCTCGTTGAACAGGAGGCATGCGCTCATGTCGTGCGCGCGCATCGCGTCCTGCAGGCGCGCGAGTCGGCCGTTGCGCAACGCGGGGAGATCGACAGGCAGTTCCACGTCGGCGAGCCTACGGCTCAGGTCCCTGCATTTGCGGCTCAGTAACGACCCCGAGTCACCCCCGATGAAGGGTCATACTCCCAAGATGGAGAACGGGCACCCCCCAGGCGGGGGCGGGCCGGAGGAACCAGGTTCTCCCCGGTCGGGGGCGGGCTCGAACGACACATCGATCCTGACCTTCCTGATCGCGGACGTCCGCGGCTACACACTGTTCACGCAAACCCGAGGTGATGAAGCGGCTGCGAAGCTCGCGGCGCGGTTCGCTGAGGTGGTTCGGGAGGGAGTCGAGCGGCGACACGGTAGCGTCATAGAGCTGCGTGGCGACGAGGCTCTCTGCGTGTTCACCTCCGCACGCCAGGCGATCCGCGCCGCCGTCGATCTGCAGGACCGGCTCCTCGAGGAAACCGTCTCCAACCCCGAACTCCCTCTGCCCGTCGGCATCGGCCTGGATGCCGGCGAGGCAGTGCCGGTCGAGGAGGGCTACCGCGGTGGCGCGCTGAACCTGGCCGCCCGGCTCTGCGGTCAGGCGAAGGCCGGCGAGATCCTGGCGTCGAGAGAGGTCGTTCACCTGGCGAGGCACGTCGAGGGCGTCCGGTACAAGGATCACGGAAGCCTCAGCCTGAAGGGACTCGCCGAACCGGTCGCCGTGGTTCGCGTGGTCTCCGAGGAGCACGATCCTGCCGAAGAGCTCGCTGCGTTCGCACCATCGATGCCGACCCCCGACCGGCCACCACAACGGAGACGCCGTACCATCCTCGTCGCCGCGGGTCTGGCCATCGTGTTGATCGCGGTCGGGATCCCTGTGGTCCGTTCGCTCTCGAAGAGCGACCCAGTCGTGATCGACGCGAACTCGCTCGTCTCGATCGACCAGGACGGACGGGTCGAGGCGTCGGTGCCGCTGGGCACCCGGCCCGGCGCGGTCGCCGCCGGTGCAGGCGCCGTGTGGGTCGCGAGTCCCGACGGGGGCCGCGTGAGCCGGATCGATCCGAGTTCTGGAGCCGTGGTTGACACCATCAAGGTCGGCGACGACCCTTCGGCGATCGCGGTGGGCGAGGGATCGGTCTGGGTGGCCAACGCGGGAGGACCGAACGTTTCGCGGATCAGTCCCGACACGAACGAGGTCGTGGACACGATCGAAACCTGTAGCGGCCCGAACGCGATCGCTGCCGGGCTCGGGGCCGTCTGGGTCACGTGCGCCTTCGACGCGATGGCTCTCAGGATCGACCCGGAGACCGCCGCGACCCGGCAGATCGTGCTCCCCGGAACCCCCACCGGTATCGCCGTCGCCGACGGGGCGGTGTGGGTTTCGATCACGACTTCCGCGATCGTGGTCCGTGTCGACCCGGCGACGTTAGAAGTCATCAGTGAAATCGAGGTGGGCAACGGACCCGAGGCTCTCGTGGCAGCGTCCGGAGCGATCTGGGTCGCGAACCGGCTGGATGGCACCGTCGACCGCCTCGACCCCGAGACCGGCAGCAGGCGTGCCACGATCGAGGTCGGGCGAGAGCCGAGCGCGCTCGCAGCGTCGGACGGCGCCGTCTGGGTCGCGACCGCCTTCGAAGGGCGCGTCATGAGCATCGACACCGCGACGAACCAGATCGACCAGGAGCTCGACTTCGGGAAGACGACCGGATCACTCGCCGGAACCGGCGAGCAGATCTGGGCGACGGCAGGTGCCGCTACCGGCGATCATCGCGGCGGCACGCTGCGGATCTCGATGCCCCTCGTTGAGACGCTCGATCCTGGCTTCGACTACGGCCCCGAGTGGCAGATCATCTCCCTTACGAACGACGGCCTCGTCGGGTATCGCCGCGTCGGGGGGATCGGCGGCACGACACTCGTACCCGACCTCGCCGTATCGTTGCCCACCCCGACCGACGACGGCACGACCTACCGCTTCCAGCTCCGGCCTGGGATCCGCTACTCGACCGGGGAGACCCTCGAACCCGTCGATGTCCGGTTCGCCATCGAACGCGTGCTGGCATCCAGATCGGACGGACGGCAGTTCTATCAGGCGATCGTGGGAGCCGACGGCTGCGTCGCCGGCGACGCATGCGACCTGTCCGACGGGATCGTCGTGGACCCCTCCAACAACACGATCACGTTCCATCTGAGTCGACCCGATCCGGAGTTCTTCTACGAGCTGGCGATGCCGTTCGCGTTCCCGTTGCCACCCGGCACTCCGGGTGGCAATCAAGGGCTCGATCCTGTTGCCGCGACCGGCCCCTACATGATCACCAGAAGCAGCGAGGACGTCGTCGAGCTCGACCGGAACCCGGAGTTCCGAACGTGGAACTCCCCCGCCCGTCCAGATGGATTCCCCGATCGGATCGTGATCGAGGTCTCGGGTGACGGCGATGCCGCGATCGAGCAGGTCCTCGACGGCTCGCTCGACTGGACCAAGTCTGAGCCTTCTCCCCAAGCGCTTGACACGCTCCTCGTGGAGCGACCCACCCAGGTCCATCTCGTCCCCACCACCGCGATCTGGCACATGATCCTCAACACGATGGCGCCGCCGTTCGACGATGTCCGGGCTCGTCAAGCGCTGAACCTCGGCATCGACCGCGATCGTATCGCCGCCATCTTCGGCGGAACTGGCCGATCCACGTGCCAGATCCTTACGCCGAACTTCCCTTCGTACGATCCTTACTGCCCGTTCACGCTCGAGCCGGGTCCCACCTGGAACGGACCCGACCTGGAGGAAGCTCGCGCGCTCATCGCTCGAGCCGGCGAGGTGGGCAGAAGGGTGCAGGTTGTCGCTTGGACCGGGCTCCCCGCTCCCGCGACGGAGGTCGCCAACTACTTCGTCGACCTGCTCGACGATCTCGGCCTGCACGCGACCATCCGCACGATGTCGGATGGAGGTGAGTTCTTCTCTTTGATCGGCCAGGGGAAGACGCAGATGGCGTTGCTGGGTTGGAGCCCGGACTACCCGGCCCCCGGGGGCGTGCTCCCTCCGGAGTTCCGCTGTGGCGCGAGCACCAACCCGTTCTTCTTCTGCGACCCCCGGATCGATAGGGCCATGGACCGAGCGAGCGCGCTCCAGATCGACGATCCTGCCGCCGCGGCCGCCGCCTGGACGGACATCGAACACCGACTCGTCGACGACGCACCGCTCGTTCCGCTGGTCGTGCGTCTCGAGAGTGGCCTCGTGTCTGAGCGAACCGGTAACTACCAGAATCATCCTGAGTGGGGGGCCTTGCTGGACCAGCTCTGGGTCGTATAGCGCGGCCGGATACCATCCCTAGGTGTCCCCCAAACGTCAGCGCGCTCGCATCTCGCCTTCGGCGTTCACCGTCGAGTTCCTGCAACCGCTCGACACGCGGAAGGACGGAGACGCCTGGTGGTTCGAGGTGGACGGTCGCGAGCTGCGCCTGTCGAACCTGAACAAGGTGTTCTGGCCCGACGAGGGCTACACGAAGGGCGACCTGATCGCCTACTACTTCAACGTCG
>JBBQVZ010000216.1:0-3640 GCA_038211015.1 Actinomycetota bacterium
CGGCACCACGTCGGCCAGGCGCATCGCTCCCTCGGTCACGGTGCCGGTCTTGTCCAGGAGGACGATGTCGGCAGCATGGGCCGTCTCGAACACCTCGCCTCCTTTGAACAGGATCCCGAGCTCGGCGGCACGGCCGGTCCCGGCCATGATCGCGGCCGGCGTCGCGAGACCGAGCGCGCACGGGCACGCGATCAGCAGGACCGCCACGGCGTGCAACAGTGACTGCCCCGGCTCGGCGTTCGCGAGGACCAGCCAACCCGCGAACGTCGCCAAGGCGACGAGCATCACGACCGGAACGAAGATGGACGAGACGCGATCGGCGAGCCGCTGGACGGGCGCCTTGGATCCCTGGGCGGACTCCAGGAGGCGGACGATCTCGGACAGCTTGGTGTTCGCGCCCACCTTGGTGATGAACACCACCAACCGGCCGTGGCCGTTGATCGACGCGCCGACGACCTCGCTCCCCGACTCCACGTCGACGGGCACCGACTCGCCGGTGAGCATCGAGAGGTCCACCCACGACGTGCCTTCCTTGACGACCCCGTCGGCCGGGATCTTCTCCCCCGGCAAGACGACCACGACGTTGCCCGGACGAAGATCGTCGATCGGCACGCGCCGTTCGAGGCCGTCTTCCAGAACCGTCGCCTCCTTGGCGCCTCGCTCGAGGAGCGTTCGCGCCGCATCCCCTGCCGACGAACGCGCACGTGCCTCGAGCGTCTTGCCCACCAGGATCAACGTCACGATCACGGCGGCGGTGTCGAAGTAGTGCCCGTCGGCACCCGTCGCCGTCACGAACGCGCTGTAGCCGTAGGCCGCCGCGGCACCGAGTGCGACCAGCGTGTCCATCGTGGTGGTTGCGTGCCGGGCGGCGCGCGCCGCGGACCGGAAGAACGGCCAACCCGCGTAGAACACGACGGGCGTCGCCAGCACCCAGGTGACCCACATCGCCCACCGCTGCTCGGGCACGCCGAAGCTGAGGAGCAGCACCGGGATCGTGAACACGATCGCGACGACGAGCCGGTGGAGGTACGTGCGCATCTCCTCGCCGGCGGGACGACCGTCGGAGTGCTGATGCGCACCGTAACCCACGTGCTCCACCGCACGGATCAACGGTTCGACATCGGTGGGTGCCTGGGTCCGGACGATCGCCGTCCTGTTCGCCAGATTCACGATGGCTGTCTCGACCTGGTCCACACCGGACAACGCCGTCTCGACCTTGTGCACGCACGAGGCGCACGTCATGCCCTCGATGTCGAGGACGATGTCTTGGTCCTTCGTCTCCGTCGTCACCCGATCACCTCCCGGCCAGGCGCCCGACGGCGGCCATCAGCTCTTCGACCTTCTCGTCGCCCTCTCCCTGCTCGATGCTCTCGCGGACGCAGTGCCGAACGTGGGCGTCGAGCAGTCCCATGCCGACCGCTCTGAGCGCCGCGTTGACGGAGTTGAGCTGCG
This sequence comes from Actinomycetota bacterium, assembly GCA_038211015.1. Lineage (GTDB taxonomy): Bacteria > Actinomycetota > UBA4738 > UBA4738 > HRBIN12 > JBBQVZ01. The sequence goes on from JBBQVZ010000216.1 coordinate 1,453, forward strand.
TCAGGATGTCGATGCAGTACGTGTCCTCGTCGACCATCCGTTGCAGGCCACGCACCTGCCCCTCGATGCGCCGCAGGCGGTCCTGCAGGTCCTTCTTGTTCATCGTGTAGCCGTACATCGCGTCACCTCCATGCGACCATGCGACCGTGGCTCCTCAAATACCCTACCCGGGTATGTCACATGGTCCGGTGGTTCGGATCCGCATTCAGGAAGCGGTCCGGGTCCGTTCGGAATCGCTCCATGCACCCGACGGAGCAGAAGAAGTAGGTCGTGCCCGCATGCTCCCATGCGGCGGCAGCGCTGCCGGCCTGGACCTCCATGCCGCAGACGGGGTCGATCACGGCAACTCCTCTCCTCGACGACTCACTCGCTTCAGTATATACCCTGGGGGGGTATCAGTCGCGCTCACACGAGGACCCCGACCGGTTCAGGCGGTCGGGAGATGGGTCGATGCTAGACTCGGCGAACGGTGCGAGGAGACGCGACGTGTCGACGCGAGTGACGCGAACCCCACACGACGAACTCGGTCTCACCGATGATGACGTCCTGTCGATGTACCGCATCGCGGTCATGGCACGGCTCATCGACGAGGCGGCGTTCCGCCAGAACCGCATGGGACGGGCCCCCTTCGTGGTTCCCGTGTCCGGCCACGAGGGGTGTCAGATCGGCACCGCCTGGGCGATGCGTCGCGGCACCGATATCTGGCTCCCCTACTACCGGGACCTGGCGGTGGTGCTCGTCGCGGGGATGACGCCCTACGAGGTGTTCCTCGGCATCTTCTCGAAGGCCGACGATCCGTCTTCGGGTGGGAGACAGATGCCCGCGCACTGGGGTTCGCGTCGTCTCGGCATCATCACCGGCTCGTCCCCGATCGCCACGCAGGTCCCGCACGCCGCGGGTATCGCGTACGCGGTGAAGTATCGCCAGGAGGACGCGGTGGTCGCCACGTGGTTCGGCGACGGAGCGACCAGCGAGGGCGACTGGCATGAGGGCCTGAACTTCGCCGGCATCCACAAGCTGCCGGTGATCTTCGTGTGCGAGAACAACCACTACGCGATCAGCGTGCCCCAGTCGAAACAGATGGCGATCCTCGATGTCGCCGAACGGGCCGCGGGCTACGGGTTCCCGGGCGTCGTCGTCGACGGGAACGACGTGCTCGCGTGCTACGGCGCCATGAAGCAAGCGCACGACCGGGCAAGGGCGGGCGAGGGCCCGACGTTGATCGAGTGCAAGACCTACCGATTCCAACCACACACGTCCGACGACGACGACCGGAACTATCGGAGCCGGGAAGAGGTGCAGGAGGCCCGGGATCACGATCCGCTCGTCGAGTTCGGGAGGTACCTGTCCGAGCACCACATCTTGGATGACGCGGCGCAGGAAGCCCTCCGTGTCGCGGTAAAGACCGAGATCGACGGCCACATCGCCGCCGCGTGGGAAGCCGACGACCCCGATCCTGCGACGTCGCTGAAGCACGTGTTCGCCGAGGACGCATGACCGAGAAGAACGTCGTCACGGCGATCCGAGACGCGCTGCACGACGAGATCGCCGAGGACGAACGCATCGTCCTGCTGGGCGAGGACGTCGGGGCGCGCGGGGGCGTCTTCCGGATCTCCGACGGTTGGATGGCGGAGTTCGGCGAGCATCGGGTGATCGATACCCCGCTCGCCGAGTCGGGCATCGTGGGCATCGCGATCGGGATGGCCCTCCACGGCCTGTTGCCGGTCGCCGAGATCCAGTTCGCCGACTTCATCCATCCGGCGTTCGACCAGATCGTTTCGGAGGCCGCGCGCATCCGATATCGCTCCAACGGCGACTTCGGCGTCCCGATGGTGATCCGAACCCCGTGCGGCGGGGGGATCCATGGAGCGCTCTACCACTCGCAGTCGATCGAGGCGTTCTACGCGCACGTGCCGGGCCTGAAGGTCGTGATGCCCGCCACCCCCTCCGACGCGGTTGGCCTGTTGCGATCGGCGATCCGCGACCCGGATCCCGTCCTGTTCCTCGAGCACAAGAAGACGTACCGCGCGGTGAAGGGAGACGTCTCCGACGCCTGGTTCCAGGTGCCGATCGGCGTCGCCGACGTGAAGCGGGAGGGCGAGGACATCTCGGTGATCACCTACGGGTACGAGCTCCACCGCTGCCTGGAGGCGGCCCAGCGCCTGCAGGAGGACGAGGACGTCTCCGT
>JBBQVZ010000217.1:0-3597 GCA_038211015.1 Actinomycetota bacterium
GAGCTCGGCGAGCGCGGCAAGGAGGAACGGCGTGCGCGCCTTGCCGTGCACGCCTTCTCGCTCGGCACGCGCTTCGGCCTCGGAGGCCGCCGCGGCGACCTCCACGCGATCCATCGCGTACGCCTCGGGGATCGGATTGCAGAGCAGGATCGCGCTTTCGACACCGATCCCCGCATGCGCCTTCACCAGGCGAGCGGCCTCGGATGGCGAGTCGACGCGGTGCTCCAGTTCGACGTCGGGCGCCTCACGCGCGAGGAACCAGGGCAAGCGGCCCACCCCGTAGCCGACGAGCGCCACGCCGAGCTCTTCGAGCTTCTCCGATGTGGCGCCGGCGTCGATGATCGACTTCGGGCCTGAGCAGACCAGCAGGACCGGCGTGCGCGCGAGCTCGAGCAGATCGGCAGATACGTCGCCCTCCCCGGGGTGGACGCCTCCGATCCCACCGGTCGCGCCTACGACGATCCCCGCCGCACGTGCCGCCCAGATCGTCGCGGAGACCGTGGTCGCGCCGAGCGCTCCGTTCGCGATGGCCATCGGCAGATCGCGGCGGGCAACCTTTACCGCGTTGCCGGGCTCGGCGAACCGCTCGAGATCCTCGCGCGACAACCCGACCTTGAGTGAGCCGTCGACGGTCCCGATCCACGCAGGGACCGCCCCTACGGCGCTGATGGCTCCGGACATGCGCGCGATGCACTCGAGGTTGCGTGGGTGCGGCAAACCCTGGCCGATCACGCTGGTCTCGAGTGCGACCGCGCCGCGACCGTCGGAGAGCGCGGCGCGGACATCGTCGGAGATGACCAACACGGTCACTCGCGGGCCTCCGGCCACGTATCCGCGCTGGCCGCCACCAGTGCACCCGCATGGCACGCCCGCTCGAGCGCGTCTTGAGGGTCCGCTCCCCGGGCCAGGGCGGCGAGCAATACCCCGTCGAACGCGTCGCCGGCACCGGTGGCGTCGACCTCGATGATCGGTTCGGCGGCCACCTCCATGAGCGAGTCGTCGAACGACATCACGGCTCCCTTCTCGCCGAGCTTCACGCAGGCGACGCGGTAGCGCTCACCCAAAACTTGTGCCGCGGCCGCACCCGACAGGCCGGTGAGGACCTCGGCCTCGCGCTCGTTCACGAAGAGCACGTTGGCGCCGGCGCGCAACGTGTCCGACAGGAACCGGTCCGCGCCGAACGCCTCGACCAGCGGCCATGAGGAGGCCTCCACCGCAACGAAGGTCGCCGTCGAGCGCTCGATCGCCGCCAGACCGGCCGGCGTCGTCGGGTCCTGGAGCAGGAGGTATCCGGAGACGAGGACGGCGCCCGCGTCGAGCGCTGCCGGAAGATCGTCGGGCGTGAGACGCGCGTTGGCGCCGCGGTCGGCAACCATGGATCGTTCCCCCGCCTCGACGACGACGAGCATGGTCCCGGACGGCGCGCCGGCATCGACCGTCAGGGCAGGTTCCACACGTCTCGACGCGAGCGCGTCCCGCAGCAGCCGGCCAGCCAGGTCATCGCCCACGCGCCCGAGCACCCGCGCCTCGGCTCCGTTCGACGCCGCCCACACGGCGGCGTTCGCGGACGTCCCAGCAGGTTGGAGCCGCACGCGTCCGTGGACGTCGCCCCCACGTTTCAACGCCGACGCCTGCACGTGCACGTCGACCATGACGTCGCCCACCGCGATCAGGTCCACGGCGGCGAGCCTACCGGGCGGCGGCGGCCTCCGATGCCCAGGCACCGAACGCGCCCCAGAACGGGTCCAAGCCCGGATGCTCCAGCGCTCGCTCCCCGTCCTCGTCGACCAGCACGCGGCCCTCCGAAGGCTCCGTCACGTCGCCGACGATGGCCGCGTCGATCCCTTCGCGTGCGCACGCCTCCACGTAGCCGATCGCGCGGTCCGGCCGGACGGTCGCGATCAGGGTGCCTTCCGAGATGGAGATGAACGGGTCGATCCCGACGTGGTCGCAGACCGCGCGCACCTCGGGACGGAGGGGGATCGCGTCCAGCTCGATCCGCATGCCGACGTCGGAGGCGAGGGCCACCTCGAGCAACCCCCCGAGCACTCCGCCCTCCGTGGCATCGTGCATCGACGTCACGCCGCGGTCGCGCAACCCGAACGCGGCGGCCACGCGCGCCTCGGGGACGACGGTCATCTGTTCGAACAGCGCATCGGCCTTCCGCACGACGTCGGCCCCCACACCCGACGCCAGCCGATCGGGGAACGTCGCCGCGAACAGCGCCGTCGCTTCGATGGCCGCGCCCTTCGTCACCACGATCCGGTCGCCCGGGCGCGCCATCGTCGGCGTCACGAACGCGTCGGACGGGCCGAGCGCCATGCACGTCGCCCCGCCCACCATCGGCCAGGCGCAGCCGTCGTAGCGCGCGGTGTGCCCCGTGACGACCGCGATCCCCAGATCGCCGCACGTCCGCGAGAACGCGTCCCAGAGCGACGTCAGGTCTTCGTCGCTGGTCTCGGGCGGCAGGTTGAGGTCCACCGCCATCCACCGCAGCGGCAGACCGCTCGTGGAGGCATCGGACGCCAGGATGTGCACGGCGAACCACGCGGCACGCTCCCACCCGTACGCCGGCACGACGAACACCGGGTCGGTGGTGACGGCCATCGCGACCCCATCCGCGACCCGCACGACCCCGACGTCGACGCCGTGCTTCGGACCAACCATCACGTCTGCATCCGCGGCACCGAGGCGTCGCAGGATCACCTGCTCGAACAGCTCCGCCGTCGCCTTGCCGGTGCGTTGCTCACTCATCGCCGCGCCGCTCCTCGGGTCGCGCGGAACCGCTCGACGACCCCGGTGAGCGTGCGCGTCGCCGCCACGGGATCGGTGGCCGCCGCGACAGCCGAGATCACGGCGACGCCGGCCGCGCCGGCCTCCAGCACGAGCATGGCGTTCGAGGCGAAGATCCCGCCGATCCCCACCACCGGCAGCGCCGTGACCTCCACCACCTCGCCGATCCCCTCGAGCCCGCGGGGCACCGCATCCGGCTTCGTCGGCGTGGACCACACGGTCACGCCCAGGTAGTCCGCGCCCGCTCGCTCCGCGGCAACCGCCTCGTCCGCGCCGGCGACGCTCACACCCAACACGCGGTCGACGCCCAGACGACGGCGAGCGTCCGCGGGATCGTCTTCCTGACCCAGGTGGACGCCGGCCGCACCGCTCTCGAGGGCCACGTCGAGCCGGTCGTTGACGATGAACAACACGTCGGCACCGCGACACACCTTCGCAAGCTCGGACGCGAGCGGCAGGAGCGCGTCGTCGTCGAGCTCGGGGGCGCGGAGCTGCACCGCGGTAGCGCCGCCTTCGATCGCCGCGTTCGCCACGGTGCGGTGATCGCGGCCGGGACCGAACGCGGCAGACGTCACGACGTAGACCCCGAGCGTTCCTGGATCGAACATGTCGACTCCCTCCGCCGGTATTAGCCGGTTCAGGTCCTGCGGGTCGCCGGCGATCATCAGCCGGCCTCTCAGCCCGGTGTCTCCGAGCTCCCCGGTGGTTCCCGCGCAGTATAGGGCCGCAGTTCAGATCGACGCGCGTGCCTTCGCGACCGCTCGCTCCCGGTGGAACTTCTTCCAATCGCTCGACTTCACGGAG
>JBBQVZ010000218.1:0-3569 GCA_038211015.1 Actinomycetota bacterium
TCAGCACCGAATCGATGCTGCTCATCGACGCTCCCAGACTGAACGAGGAGGTGCCCGCCGCGTTACTCATCGCCAGCTGATCAAGGTTCGTCGTGAGGATGACGCGGATCCGCTCTTACACCACGTCCCGGGACTTGACCCACTTCTTCACGCTCGATAACCTTCGGATGACATTGAAGCGCGCAGGATGGCGTGCTCTTCGTTGGGGCTATCCGTCATACAGCCGAGCCGCAGTCACATGCGCTCAGCGCTCGGGAAAGTAACCCGAGGACGGACCGACGAGTGGCTCGCGGGGCACTGGTTCGTTTATGCGACGCCCGACGAATAGGATTGTCTGGCTGACTTGATTCTCAATTCGGGCTAGCGATAGGTCGGAGGCTTGTGCCAAAGCCAGCTAATCCACGTGTTGAATGCCGGCTTGATCGCCCCCGGCGAGCGGATTACCTGTGTTACCGCACGGGTGAGCAGATACGCGTACGCCAGAATTGCGAGATAGAGTTCCGCTGTGGCTGGTCGTGCACCGAAATACCGATGGAGGCCCCAGATGAAGTCGTGGTAGAGGCGCAATCGCGCGACTGGATCTTTGGTGCCGACGCCTGCTCCGGCTCGAAGATGGAAGCACCGCACATCCGGGAAGACAACGATTTGCCCTTCTTTCAACAGGCGACGGCACAGATCTGCATCACTGAAAAAGTTGAAATAGGCTGAATCGAGTAGCGCGTCCGACCGGACCGCCGTCCGCCGAAACATCAAGAACGCTCCCGGGGGTTGTTCGACGAGGGTCGGCTTGCTGAACGACTCATCAAGCATCAAGTAACGTCGGCCGCGCCTCGTCCGCCCGAAGAAACGCTCGAACAGCAGCGACGGGAGGTCCCGCACGGTCGGTAGCCGCCGGTAGTAGCGTTGAAGCTGTCCGTCGGGACCGACGAGGTAGGCGCCGAGGCCGACAAGCGATGGATCGGTCTGGAAGTGACCCAGGGCGTTCTCAAGAGCCCCCGGATCGACTTCGGTGTCCGGGTTGAGCAGCAGAACGAGGTCGCCCGTGGCTTGCTCAAACGCGACGTTGTTACCGCCCGTGTACGTGAGATTCGTCGTCTGCGGGAGCAAGGTCGTGCCGCGATAGCCCTCGCGGAAGGCATCGACGTCGAAGTCGGCTGAGGCGTTGTCGACGACGATGATCTGGAGTCTCTCGGCGATGGTGGAGCGGGCCAAGGCGTCCAAGCATCGGCGCAGAAGTGCCGATGAGTTGAAGTTGACGATGAGGATGGAGATGAGCGGCGATGACGCAGGTACTGCAACGCTCATCGTGTCCGGACCGCCAAGATAGGCCTGATGGCCTCCGTTTCGATCATCATCGTCAGCTATAACACCAGATCCTTGACGCCCGCGGCGGTGGCCAGCGGTTTGCGGCCGCGGTGGGTGACCGAGGTCATTGTCGTCGACAACGCATCGTCGGACGGCACGCCCCAGGTTCTCGCGGAAATTGACGACGCGCGGCTCAGAGTGATGATGAACCCGGCGAACGTCGGATTCGGCTCAGCAGCCAATGGGCCGGCGCAAGCGGCGGTCGGTGATCAGCTCATCTTTCTGAATAGCGATGCTGAATTGAGCGAAGAGGCTTGCGAGGCTCTCCTCGCGGACCTCCGATGTCGGAACGGAATGGCGATCGTCGGTCCCAGGCTCATCGGTCCATCCGGCGAGATTCAGCGATCGGCCGGGCTGCTGCCCTCCCCCAGCGATCTCGCGGTGCGGGCCCTTGGTCTGCACGTCATCGGCCGATGGCTTTCGAACGTTCCGGTCGTCGGCGGGCTTGTTCGGCGCAGTTGGCTGGCGATGGAGTACGAGAGCGCCGCGACCGCGCTTGAACCGATCGACACCAGCATGGTGTCCGGTGCCTGCTTCGCCATCGGTCGCGCGGCATTCCTCGAGCTCGGCGGCTTCGACGAGCGGTTCTTCATGTACTTCGAGGATGCGGACCTCTGCCGGCGGGCGCTCGCGCGTGGATGGCCGGTTCGATTCGTTCCCGATGCGCGCGTTCGGCACATCGGCGGCGCCAGCTCATCGGAGGATTACCACTTCGGGCCGATGCACGCGCGATCCATGCGGCAGTACCTCGAGAAGTGGTACGGGCCGGCGGGTGCGGCATTCGCGCTGTTGCTGCTGGTGATTCGCGCCGTTGGCATGTCCCTGACCTTCCAACGCGGCGCCGGGCGGGCATGGCGTGCGCTGCGGGCCGCCTGGTGAGGCTGGCGGTCGTCGTTCCGGCGCGTCAGGCGGCGGCGCTGCTGTCCGACTGCCTGGCTTCGATCAGCCGGCAGTCGCGAGCCGCGGACGAAGTGTGGCTGATGGTCGGCCCGTCGACCGACGGCACGCTCGAAGTCGCTCGCACGCTCGCGGGTGGAGCGGTGCGGGTCATTGAAAACCCGGCCGGCGACCGAGGATCCGCGATCAACCTCGCACTCGCAGCCTCAATGGCCGATGCGTTCGCCATGGTCGACTGCCAGGCACGGCTGGCGCCGGACTACCTCGAGCAGGCGCAGTCCGTGCTCGACGCATCGGGCGCGGACGTGGTCGGTGGACCGATGCGACCCGAAGGTCGAACGGCAATCGGTCGATCGATGGCTATCGCGCTGCGCTCGCCGTTCGGCATCGGGGACTCGCAGTTCCACTTTGGGGGCGAGGCGCGATGGGTGGAATCGGTCTATCTCGGGGTCTATCGCGCGAGCGTCTTCGCTAGCGTCGGCAGCTACAACGCTGCGCTGCTGCGTACCGAGGACGATGACCTGAACTGGCGCGTGCGTGCCGCCGGCCTTCGGATTCGGCTCGACCCGCGCATGTGCTCGACCTACCTGTGCCGCAATGACCTCGCAGGGATCTGGCGGCAGTTTTTCGGGTACGGCTACTGGAAGGTTGCGCTCGCAACGCTGCGGCCCGGCGCTCTTCGACTCCGGCACTTCATCCCTGTCGGCTTTGTGCTGGCCCTGATCGTTGCCACGGCGGCGTCGCTGAGTGTGTGGCGATGGGCATTCCCAGCTCTCGCGCTGGTCTACCTTGCCGCAGCCTCTACCGCTGCCGTCTTGACTCCTGGATCACCGGCAGCCCGGCTACTGTTTCCTTTGGTGACTATGGCGATGCACCTCGGTTACGGAGTGGGCACGCTGCTCGGCCTTTGCACATGGCGAAGCCTTGCTCGTGCCGTTCGACGAGACATGGCTAGCCCTTAGAGATTCAGGCGGCAAGGACGCAAGCGCGCGCCGCCACCGAGACGCGGTCAGATCGCCGTGCATTGCCGAATTCACTGGTTCGCCATATCGCCTGGCAGTGTGGCACTGACATCGAGCGCTTCCATCGACCGATCGGCCAGGGACCTCGGCAGCTCAGGATGACCGTATCGGTTTGGCGCCCCTCGGTGCGATCGCGGCACATTTCAGGTCAAGTCCCGGGACGTGGTGTAAGAGCGGATCCGCGTCATCCTCACGACGAACCTTGATCAGCTGGCGATGAGTAACGCGGCGGGCACCTCCTCGTTCAGTCTGGGAGCGTCGATGAGCAGCATCGATTCGGTGCTG
>JBBQVZ010000219.1:0-3454 GCA_038211015.1 Actinomycetota bacterium
CCCACTGCGAGTGGTGTTCGTCTTGGTGGTCGAACACCATCCTCACGGCGCGCTCGCGCACTTCGCGGGGATACCTTCCTGGTCGTGGCATGGCTCCAACCTCTCACGGTCGGGAGCCTCCAAGAAACCCGGGGCGATTCAAAGTAGCGCACAACTTGAGGAGTGGCGTTGACACGCGGCGGGGGCTGGGGATGAGGGTCTACGTGGTGACGGCTCCGAAACAGATTCGCGGCATCTACGAAACGTGGGCCGACTGTAAGGCTGCCGCGACAGGTTGCACGGGGGCTCGGTACCAGGCGGTCGACTCTCGAGAGAAGGCCGAAGCATTGCTGAACGGCAGAGGAGTGCGCTTGGACCCCGGCCGTTACGGGTTCCGTGATGGCAACGCTGCAGGCGGCGTCGGCATCGTATTCGTCAACCAACCGGACAAAGGCGAAGCGATTGCAACTGAGATCAGCACCTCCGTCGAGGTCTTCAACAGTCACACGGTGGTGGGACTCCCATCCGAGGCGCACGTTCTGGCAGCACTGGGGCGTCTCCACAACATCCTCGCCGAGATGGCCGGCCTCTCCTATGTGCTCTTGCACACGCCTCCAGGTTCCAGGATCACGATCGTCCACGACTACGAGGGCGTGGCGGCATGGATCGAGGGCAGATGGAAGGCGAAAGATCCCGTCGTTGAGGCGGTCGTTGACGCCTGCAGTTCCCTTATTAGGAATCGTCGGCTCGAGGTGACCTTCCGGCACCAGCGCGGTCACCAGTCGACGTGGGCTGGACGCGATGACTATGCGCGCTGGAATGCTCGAGCCAACAAGTTGGCCACGCTGGGATCTCTCCCAAGGCGTCTTCCAGACGTGGGTGTCGAACCCGCGGTAGCCACGGAAGAGATCGAACATCTGTCGGCCGACACGCAAGTAGTCGCTGTGGCCGGTCAAGCCATGTAACGCCGACATCAAGGCGATCATGAAGCCGACGTCCCAATACGAGTTGGCGCTGAACAAGTTCTCTGTGACGAGGATCGATCCCTCCCCCCAAGGCATGTCGCTCAATCCGGCATAGTTGCCTATGGGAGCGTCAGCGTGGGCATCCCACACGGTCAGATACCGGCGAGCCGGCGCCTCCACAGCTTGGTGTCTTGCCCAGCGTCCCAGCGTCCCAGCGTTCGCTCGGACATCAGACACGCGTGCCTGCTCTTTGTGCTCACTCCTGTTGGTTGTTGGTCTTGTCATCGAGGGGCAATCGCGTCTCGTGAACGCTATTCCGGTCAGCTGAGCGCTTCTTTGGCGCTTGTCCCTTCGAGGTCGGCTTCCGAGCGGTCCCTCTCGAGTAGTGGGCAGTGCTCTCCCTGCGAGCAGACGAGCCCGACGTGCTGCCCGGGCGACGCCCGAACTTCAAAGAAGATTCCGCTCGCGGAAAGGACGCCGTAAGCGTTCCGCAATGGGTTCCCCATTAGCGTTGGCTCGCCGCCCGAGACCCCGAAGGCTTGGCAGGAAGGGAGGATCGGTCCCGGGCGCGCTCCGATGCCGTGGAACCGGCGTTCGCCGGCCGCCCGGCCGACAAAGGAGGGCAACCGATGTTCGAACGGCATCTCAGAAGCCTAGTGCGGCTCGGCCTCGCCGCCGCGCTCGCGATTTCCGCAACCATGCTCGCCACACCGGCAGCCTCCGCGGATCCGCTGGAAACGACGCATTCGACGAGTCCTCGCGGCGCGGTGTTCACGCTCAGCAACGCCTCGAACGGCAACGAGGTGTTGCAGTTCTTCAGGGACGCCAACGGTCTGCTCTTCCCCGTCGGCAACGTCTCGACGGGCGGACTCGGAACGGGCGCCGGCCTCGGGAACCAGGGTGCACTGGTCCTGAGTCCCGACAATCGGTGGCTGTTCGCCGTGAACGCTGGCAGCGACACGATCGCGTCGCTCCGGGTCTTCGGGAGTCACGTGAGACTCGTCGACGTAGAGTCCTCGGGCGGCGATCAGCCGATCAGCCTGACCGTGCACGGGCACCTGCTGTACGTGCTGAACGCTGGCGGCGATGGCTCGATCAGCGGGCTGCGCGTCGGTCCGTTCGGCCGCCTGTTCCCGATCAACGGCTCCACGCGTCCGCTGAGCGGCGCGGGGGTGGGTCCGGCGCAGATCTCGTTCAACCCGAGCGGCCGGGTACTGGCCGTCACGGAGAAGGCATCGAACACGATATCCACGTACGTGGTCGAGGCCAACGGAGCGACGACTGGACCGGCGGCCCAACCGTCCAGTGGCATGACGCCATTCGGGTTCGCGTTCGGGGCCAGCGGCCGCGTGTACGTGTCCGAGGCCTTCGGCGGCGCGGCCAGCCAGAGTGCGGTGACGTCGTACGACGTCACGGCCGACGGCAACCTGTCGGCCGCGAGTGCCTCAGTTCCCGACACCCAGACCGCCGCGTGTTGGGTCGTCGTCACCCAAGACGAGCGCTTCGTCTACACGACGAACACGGGGAGCGCTAGCGTCTCCTCGTACTCGATCGCTGGCGACGGCAGCCTGAGCTTGCTGAGCGCGGTAGCCGGGGCGACGGATGCGACGCCGATCGACGTGGCGCTCGGCGGCGGCGACCGGTTCCTCTACTCGCTCAACGCCGGCGGTCACACGATCGGCGTGTTCACCGTGAACGCCGACGGCAGCCTTAGCCCGATGTTCGGGATATCGGGGCTCCCAGCCAGCGCGAACGGTCTGGCCGCGTTCTGACGCAGAGCTCGGAGGGGCCGCCCGGCGGGCGGCCCCTCCACCGAGGCCGCTTCGATCGGATTGTCGGCGTGTGGAGGCTCGATGTGTGAGCCGGGTGTCCCGGGAACCCCCCGTACCACCTTCCGCCCCCCGCCCCTTCCTATCCCGTCCTGCATCTGAAGGGAGAACAGATAGCCGCATGGGTTGGCGTACTTCCCACAGCCTGGGCGATTCAGCCTCGGCCCCAACGGCGCTTATCGATGAGGCGATTGACCGGCACACCAAGGTATGGATCTTCCTGCAATAAGAGTCCTGTCACTAACGGTCTCTGCCAGGTGTAGAAGTCGCGCGTCGTAACGTTCACGGATGAAGCACACGTACATCGTGCGCTTCGCCCGCGACGACCCGAGACACCGACGACGATGGACGAGCAGGTCGCGCTCGCGCGCAAGGCCGCTCGGGAGCTAGGCATCCCTAACGTCGAGGGCAAACCCGCAGTACCGGGTTGGTCGGAATGGTGATGAGTCCATGCGGATCAGCCACGAGGCCATCTACCAGGCCCTCTACGTCGAGAGCCGTGGTGCACTCAAGCGTGAACTCGTCGCCTGTCTGCGCACCGGACGGGCACTTCGAGTTCCGCGAGCAAGGACTCGACGTAAGCCCTGGGCCCACGTCACCTCGGAGGTGATGATCAGCGAACGGCCCGATGAGGTCGAGGACCGCGCGATCCCCGGACACTGGGAAGGTGACCTCGTCATC
>JBBQVZ010000220.1:0-3411 GCA_038211015.1 Actinomycetota bacterium
CGTCCCCAGTACTCCTGATCGGCGAAACGGGCGACCTTGTTCCGCGCGGCCTCCTCGCGCCAGTCGACCAGGCGCGGGCACGCGCGGCAGACGACGATCTCGGCCTCGATGCGAGCGAGCTCGCGTGCCGTCATCCCAGCAGCGGGAACGAGTCGGCGCCACCCCCGAGCACCGCGCGCTCGGCCTCCGTGAGCGGACGACGTCCGGTGGCGGTCTCGATGAACGTGAGGTCGGACCAGCCGAGCGCCGGCGCCGGGTCGTCCCCCCAGAGGTCGACCAGTATCGACAGCACGACCGATGCGGCGGCGGGTGTCAGCCACGGCCGGCGGCCGAGCGCAGCCGCCAGATCCATGCCGTGCACGCCCATCTCCAGGATCCGCGTCTTCACGAACTCGTCCAGCCGGATCGAGGTCAGACGCGTTCCCAGCACGCGGGCGGGGTCCTCGCGGCCGGCCGCCTCGAGGCAACGTCGCAAGGTCGAATCGAACCCGTCGACGAGCTCGGCCGGCGTGCCGTACCGATCGGCGACCTCCACCGAGCCGGCCGTGATCTGCGGGCCCTCGGCCTTCGGGTCGTAGCTTCGGAAGTACGTCACGGCGTCGCTGATCGCCGCCTCCGGCGCTGCGTCGTCGAGATACGTCAGCACGCGGTCCAGGTCGCGAACCATGTGCCCCACCAGTACACGCACGTCCCAGGGAGGGCAGCGCGTCGGCGCCGCGAACGCCTCGTCCGGCAACGCGCGTGCGACGTCGATGCTCCGGCGCGCCTCCCCGTCGAGCGTCTCGAGCAAGGCGCCGAAGTCCATCCGGTCAGACTAGCCGACGCGGGCAGCAGCCCAGTCGTCGTAGCCACCGATGTGGCTCGTCACCGCGCCGTCGCGGACCTCGAGGATGCGATCGGGGATGCGATCCAGCAGGTAGCGGTCGTGCGAGATCACGATCGCCGTGCCGTCGAACCGCTCCAGGGCCGACTCCAGGACCTCCATGCTCTCGATGTCCAGATGGTTCGTGGGTTCGTCGAGCAACAGGCAGTTCGCGCCGCCCAACATCAACAGACAGAGCTGCAGTCGTGTGCGCTCGCCCCCGGACAACGTGCCGACCGGTTGGCGCATCTGCTCGTACCGGAACAGGAACCGTCCGAGCAGCGAGACCGCGTCCTCCTCGTACATCGGTTTCGCGTTGCGGACGAACTCGATGGGCGTGAGGTGCGGCGGCTCGGTCTCGTGGCCCTGCGCCAGGTAGCCGAACACGACGGAGGGCCCGGCCCAGCGCACCCCCGCGGTCGGCTCCATCTGCCCCTCCAGGACCTTTCCCAGCACGCTCTTGCCGGCCCCGTTCGCGCCGATCACGCCGACACGCTCGCCTCGCGTGATCGTCAGGTCCACGTCCAACAGGACCAGGTCGTCGTCGAACGCGAGCGTGACGTCCCGCAGCTCGACGATCTTCTGTCCCCCACGCTGCGCGGACCGCATCTCCAGCGCGATCTTGCGGCGCTCGAACACCGGCCGGTCGACCTTGTCCATCCGGTCGATCTGGCGTTGTTTGTTCCGTGCCTGTTTGATGTGACGTTCGTCGACCACGATGCTCGCCCAGAGCTTGAACCGGGCGATCGCCTCCTCCAGGCGCGCGATCTCCTTCTGCTGCGTGATGTAGAGCTGCTGTTGGCGATGCAGCGCGATCTCTTTCGCCACGGCGAACGCGGAGTAGTTGCCGGGCCACATCGTGATCTTCCCGTTGTCGAGCTCGGCGATGTGGTCGACCGTCTCGTCCAGCAGGTAGCGGTCGTGCGAGACCGCAACGACGCCTCCCGGGAAGCCGGCGATCAGGTCCTCGAGCTGGCTACGGCGGTCGGCGTCCAGGTGCGTCTCGGGCTCGTCCAGCAGGAGAAGGTCCGGTTGCGTGATGAGGCACGCGGCCAGCGCGACGAGCTTGCGCTGCCCGCCGGAGAGATGACTCGTCGGCAGCGCCAGGTCCTCCTCGAGGATGTCGAGCGAGAGCAGCTGGCTGCGCACCTGCCCGGCCAGCCCCGGTCCGCCGATCTCCACCCACCGGTCCAGCAACCCCTGCTGGCGCGCGAGCACGCGCTCCATCCGCGACAGGTCCGCGATCACATCCGACCGACCGAGCTCCCGCTCCACCGCACGGAGCTGCCCGTCGAGCTCCGCCACGTCGGGGCGCGCGGCCATGACCGTCGCCTCCGCGGTGCGTTCGTCGCCGTCGGGGTTCTGGTCCAGGTACGCAGCTACCAGTCCCCGTCGGCGCACCACCTCGCCGGCGGACGGCGGTTCCAGGTCGGCCAGGATGCGGAGCAGCGTGGACTTGCCGGCGCCGTTGGGACCCACGATGCCGATCCGCGCGCCGTCGACGACCTCGAAGTCCAACCCCTTGAAAACCGTCCACGAGCCGTACGACTTCTCGACCCCGACGAGGGCCGCCAGCGTCGTCACGGTCGGAGCGCGGCGTTCAGCTCGCGCAGCGAGGGCGGCGGGTCCTCGTCCAGCCAACGCTCCATGTTCGCCTTCACGGCGGGCCACTCGTGGTCGAGCATCGCGAACCACGCGGTGTCGCGGTTCCGTCCGTTGATGATCATGTGCTGACGGAAGATCCCCTCGAACGTAAACCCGAGCCGCTCCGCCGCGACCCGCGACCGGGCGTTCAACGCGTCGCACTTCCATTCCACCCGCCGGTTCCCCAGCTCGTCGAACGCTTCGCGCAGCATCAGGTACACGGATTCGGTGTTCACGCGCGTCCGTTGCGCGCGGGGCGAGTACCAGATGTTCCCGAGCTCCATGTGACGCATCGTCTGGTCGATGCTCATGAACGTCACGATGCCGACGGGATCGCCCGTCTCACGCTCGATCACGGTGAGGAAGAGCGGATCCTCCGACACCGGTAGTCGGTCCAGCCACACGCGCATCGCGGTCTCGTCCGGCCACGGCCCGTACGACAGGTAGGTCCACATCAGCGCCGCTTCGTCGCTCCCGTCGTGCGACGCGGCGAACAACCCGGCGCCGTGCACCTCTGGATCGACCGGGACGAGCGACACGAACCGACCCTCCAAGGGAGCGCGTGCGGGCCGGCGTGCGGGCGTCGTCGCGACGGGCTCGCCGACGGGCCGTTCGTCCGCGTCCACGGTCAGGTCTTCCGGGCGGCGAGCGCCGAGTCCGCGAGCACGTCCAGCGCTTCGTCGAGCTGCTCGTCGGCGATCACGAGCGGCGGCATGTGCCGCAAGACGTTGTGGTACGCGCCGCACGACACAGTGATCAGACCTCGGCGCTGCGTCTCGGCCATCAGGCGTCCGACGTACGCGCCGTCGGGCTCCTTCGTCACCCGGTCCGACACCATCTCGACGCCGACCATGGAGCCGAGACCGCGGATGTCGCCGACCTCCGGGATGTCGACCGCGATCTGC
>JBBQVZ010000221.1:0-3386 GCA_038211015.1 Actinomycetota bacterium
TCCTCCTCCGAAGCAGACGAGAGCGGGATGAACGCGGAGCAGTACCGAGCGACGCAGCGCAACATGCTCGAGCTCGGCGACGTGAGCAGCGCGATCCAGATCAACCAGCTCGCGTACGCGACGATGCCGGGGTTCCAGCAGGAGACGGGCTTCGGCGCCGAGGCGGCCAACGACTCGTACACGAACATGGTCACGAACCTGCACGGCCTCACCTACGGACACGGCGACAATGACGTCACGAAGCCGGTGTCCCAGATGCAACAGGTCGAGATGCTGGTCGCACGCGACGCCGCGCGTACGGGGAAGTGGCCCGCGCGTGACGACCTGAAGCGGACATGGGAGCAGGTCGGCTACGTCCAGCCCGATGACGAGCTCGAGGATGACTCGGCGACCGAGCCGGTCGCCAAGAAGCAGAAGCTGTAGCGCGCCCCGCGGGACGCCAAGGGACCTGCCCCCGACCGCCTCCCCCGGGTCAGCGACCGCCGCGACCCGCCCGCGCCGGCGGACATCTCCCGCCGGTGATGGTGCATGATCGTCCACCTTGACGACGGTGCTCGATTCGCGGCCGCTCTGTGCTCGTCGGTGCTCGTCCTCCATACCCACACGCCGGCTTCGTCGGACTACGGCAAGAACACCGCCGATCAAGCCGCGTTGCGGCAGATCACCCCGGAGGCCTGGCTACGGAAGGTTCATGGAGGCCGGGATCGACGCCGTCGTCGTGACGGACCACGACAGCGGCGAGTGGATCGATCGTCTGAAGCTGGCCCTCTCGGCGCTGGCGACGGCACTAGGCTTCCGGCCACTGGTCGTGTTTCCTTCGTCAGCGTTCGTTCGGAAGCGGGATACCGCGCCGCTTGAGCCACGCCACCAGCGAGATGCGGGTCATCCCGAGTCGTAGAGCGGCCTGGTTGACATTCGGTAGTGCGCGCAGGGCCACGAATCGTAGCGTCGCGGTCTCGATCCCCGCCAACGAACCGGCGTCATGCTTGTACACGGCGTCGAGATCCTCGTTGCGCAAGTGAGCATCCCTGCGTCCTTCCAGCTCCTGGATGGCATCCAGGGCGTACTCGTGGATGAGGCGCCTCAACTCGTCCGCGCGCTCGGACGGCGCAGGGATACGGATCGGCGCGGTGAGGAACTTCTTGTCGTCGATCGGGTCGTTCGCGCACACGGCCAGGCGCACCGTCGCGGTCGGCTTGATGAGCGACGCCCAGACCTTGTCGAAGTCGCGTGGCAGCCGCGACGCCATCACGCACAGCGTGCCTCCTACCGCCCGTACGAGCGCCTCGGCCCCGTCCTTGTAGTTCTCCGTGGAGCGGACCGTCTCGCTCGTGATCTCTCGCTTTGGATCCGCCATGATGAAGGGCCGTTCAGCGCCGACCGCGAGCCGATGGATGGAGTACGCGATCGCGACGGGGTCGGACCTGGAGACGATCGCAAACGCACGTCCGGGTTTCACCGCGAGCAAGCTGCGCAGCGCGAGGTCGACCACGAGCGATCGGTCGTCGCGCCAGCCGAGGAGACGCTGGAGGAAGCGGCGCAGCGCCATTGTTCGCGTGCTCTCTGCGACGAGGACGAACTTCTGTCCGAGCCCGATCTCGGTACCGGGACGGATCGGCGCCCACGTGCACCGCTGGCCATCGACGTACAGGCCGTTCTTGCTCGTGCTGTCGTAGATCCGCCAGCCGTCGTGGTCGTGCACGATCCGGGCGTGCCGCTTCGATACGTGCAGGTCCGGATCGGCAACGCGGATATCGCAGCTCGGATCAGTCCCGATCAGGTAGTCCATTCGTCGCCGTGGCTCCGGGAGCGCTGGCAACGGGATCGGTTCGGGCGTTGCCCAAGGCCGGAGTTGAACCACTTCGTCCGTGTACGCGGCCTCCATCGCACTCGGGTCCGTGAGCGTCGAGATGGCCATCCGTCGCGCAGCATAGCGAAGGCGACGTTGGAGACCACCACCAGTCCGCTGAACTTTGCCGGTCCCCGTGCAGTGTCAGACATCGCCGATCGCCGATGCGCGATCAAAGTGCAGCATCAGCTCACTGCAGTGGCGGATGCAGCGAAAACACAGGAGACAACCACCGCGTACAGAGGGGGCGAGGGCCGGATCCCCGCGTAGCACATGCGTGCAGGATCCCGAATACCAGCCCGCCCCTGGCGCCTCCGGACCGACAGCCGGCACGGCGGCGCCGACGACAGCGTATGTGACAGACGGCTCCGGGTGGGACGGCGCCGCCGACGTGTCGAGTCCGAGCCACGCCGACGCGATCGATCACGCAGCACATGTCCTCCCGGGGGTCGCGCCGGATCCGCTCGCACTGATGCCGTGGATGGACGATGACCTCGCGGATCCGGCGCCCGCGGCGCCCGCATCGCCCGAGTCGCACGACGGTGACTCCAGCCCCGATCCGACTGTGCGCAACGCGCCTGATAGCGGCATTGGCGATGACGACGGCGACGGCGACGACGGCGGCGATGGTGATCGCGGGGGATTCGCGCGATCGAGCATTGCGACCCCCGCGCAGGCACCTACCGCACCGGGCGCGCCGATCGGCACGCCCGCATCGCCCGTGAATCATACGTCGCGCGAAGTGAAGGTCGAGTACGAGAATGGCAGCTGGAGCGCGGCGTTGGTGGTCACGCTGGAGCTTGGCAACACCGGGATCGGACTCCACGAAGCCGGCGACGACACGTTGAAGGCGACGACCAAGATGCTGGAGTCCAGTGCCTCGTTCAAGCTGAACGACCTCGGGGGCAAGATCGAATCATCCCTGATGAACGGCGAGGGCGAGTTCACCCCGGTCGCGGGCCTCAAGTTCTCGTTGGAGCTCAACGCGCTCACGGCCGGCGCCGACAGCGAGGGTGTGGATCTGGATCTTGGCTCGGTGACGGGGAAGGTCGTCGGCGACGCCCACGCGTTGTGGAAAGACCTTCCCGCTGCGATGACCGCCACGCTCGATGTCCGCTTCACGTTCACGCTGGGCGGCAAGACGCTGGCAAAGCTCGCGAAAGTTCTCGCTCGTGAGCGCGAGTATGTCGTGGCCGCCAAGGAGGCGGCTGCCTACACCGACGACCTGGCGACGCGGGCCAAGCAGTACACCAAAGCGGTCGCCCATCGCGACGAGATCCTGAGGACCCGCGGCCGCCAGACCGGCGACACGGTCCTCGAGGCGCTCGAGCACGAGATCGCTGATCACACGAAGACGGCACCGGCGCGCGCCAAGGGGCTGCGCTCGATCGCCGAGCGCGCCAGCAAGGCCCGCAGCAACCTCCTCGCGGCCAGCAAACAGGTGACGGGCAAGGTCGGAACGCAGCTCGCGAAGCTCGTGGGCGAGCGCGGGCTCAAGCTCGCCGGACGGTTCCTCGCGAAGTTGATCCCGGGCTTG
>JBBQVZ010000222.1:0-3318 GCA_038211015.1 Actinomycetota bacterium
AACCCGGCGAGCCGGCACATCTACGCGGCGGACGTGCACCAGGCGCTGCGCAAGGTGCTGGGGCTCGAGACGAGCGATCTGGCGGCGATGTTCCCGCTGGAGTTCAAGGGCGAGGCGCTTCCGCTGTTCGGGTGAGTGGCGAAACGGCCAAACGGCCGTTGGGTCAGAGGAGCGGGCATCCGGTCGAGCGACCGGGTGCCCGTTTCGCAATTCGGGGTGCAACGAACGGGGAGGGGGGACGACGGGGGCAGGCGGCCGTATGATGGTCCGCCCGGAGTGATCCCGATGCACCGACTGCCCTGCTGCCTCCACCTTGCCGCGCTGATGCTGTCGGCATGCACTACCCCCAACCCCTTCGCGCCGGTCGACGCGAGCGGTGGGTCGGCATCCGACGAGACGGGTGACGCGAGCGGCGGCAGTGCTGGCGACCCGACGACGGGCGCGGGTCCCTCGACGGGCGATGATCCAACGGGGGCCGATACGTCAGCGTCGCACTCGACCGACGACGGGCCGACCACCAACGGCCCGACAGGCGAGAGCAGTGGCAATCCCGCTGTCCCGTGCGAGTGTGAAGCACTGCCCGCGGTGGGCTGGACCGGCCCCTTCCGCTTGGAGACCAGTTCGGTCGCCGAGCCCGCTCCTGGCTGCGGCGACGGCTGGGAGACGCTCGAGCTCGAGCGGTTCGAGGGGATCGAGGCGCCGCCGGCGTCTTGTGGGTGCAGTTGCGACGACGCGGTCGGCGTCACCTGCTCATCGGACGCGAAGACGCTCCACCAGTACGGCGCGGCCGCGCCTATCTGCTTTGGGAACACACAGACCCGCGCGCTCACGCCGGGAGGTTGCAGGGCCATCTCGCCAGCGGTCTCCAACGGCGTGTGGCAGGTCATCGACGCGCCGTCGACGCCGCAAGGCGGGTCTTGCATGGCGAGCGCAACCGTCCAGATCCAACCGCCGACCTTCACGACGCGCTACACCCTGTGCGGCGCCGTCCCGCCGCCCTCCGGCGAATGTGTGGACGGCGAGCAGTGTCTTCCTGCTGCGGATGCCCCGCTGTGCATCGCGGCCGAGGGCGACGTCGAGTGCCCGGGGGGCGGCTACCCTGTCAAGCACGTCGTGCATGACGAGATCGTGGATACCCGCGCCTGCTCCGAGTGCAGTTGCAGCGCTCCGCAAGGTGTATGTGCAGGGGCTGACGGATCCGGAGTCGTGTTCAACTCGCCCGCATGCGGCTCCAGCGGTCCGATCGACGTCGAACCCAACACCTGCGAGGTCACGACTCTCTCATCCGTCTACTATCCCGAATCGTCGATTCCTATCCCGGAGGCTTCGTGCTCGGCCAGTGGATCGAACGGGATCGGCGGCGCGGTCGGACGCGGCGCAACGACGCTGTGCTGCAATGGCTGAGATGCCGAGTTGAACTCAGCGCCGAAACCCTCGATTCTCGATCTCTTCGGCGATCGGCGCCGAGACCGTTCGACGGAGAACTCCACGATGACCCTACGTCTCCACCTCATCAGCTCCCCGCTCATCCTCGCCACTGCGGCATGCTACAACCCCAGCCTTCCCGATATGCGGGCCACCGACGACGGCGCGGCGGGCACGACCGAAGGCGCGTCGGCGGAGCTCACCGACACCAACACCGACACCGGCAGCAGCTCGGGCGCGAGCGGACTTACCGACCCGATGTCCGGAAGCGCGGACGCGTCGTCGAGTGGCTCCTCGGACGGCGAAGGGACGACCACCCCCGAGGAGCCCGGGTGCGGCAACGGCGTGGTCGAGCAAGGCGAAGAATGCGACGACGGCGACGATGTCGACGGCAACGGATGCAACGCGGGCTGCGTGCTCTCCGGAGCGGTACAGTGGGAGCTCTCGTTGCCGAGCGAGTTCCCCAGGGACGTCCAGGTCACGGCCGAGGGCGACGTGCTAACGGGCGGCCGCAATCTCGGTGTCTCCGGATGGTTTACACGAATCGCGGGCGATGGGGACGATGAGGAGCTTCATGTGGATGTAGACAGTCGGGTGGCCCTTGTGGCGGACCTCGGCGGTGGGAGCGTGCTCGTGGGGACAGCGGAGGGGGCGGGGCCCGATGCCGTGGTCCGCTTCTCGTCCGAAGGTGAAGTTGAATGGTCCCAAGAACTCGATCTGATCGATAGTTGGATTCGAGATGTGAAAGTGGATTCTGTGACCGGGCAGGTCGTTGCCGTCTACTCGGTGGAGCAGAATCAGTCCTGGATTCGAAGGTTTACCATCGACGGTGCTTTGCTGTGGGAGTTCTCCGAGGTTTCTAGCGCGAATCGGTTCTATCCGGTCAGCTTGTCCATCGACGCCGCGGGTCAGATGCTCGTCGTCAGCACGGGAAACGTGGCTGGTGTCCAGGCTTCCAATGACCGAAAGATGACAGTGACCAGAAGTACGCCCGCTGGAGTAGAACAATGGCGCGCGGAGTACGATGCCGGGGGCACTGGTGCATACTTCGTGGGATCGCCTACCGCCTCGGGCGATGTCGTCGTCGCAGGGCGGACGTATCTCGACGACCAGTTCGTTGGCTGGATTCGTCGATACGATTCTTCCGGCGAGGTGCTCTGGACAATTCCGCACGCCGAGTTGCCGAATCTTCATTTCGGGGAGGTTGTGCCGGTGGGCGACGACGTGATCCTCGTCGGCTACGAGGATGTGGCGGAAGGCGAGTTCCAGGGCATCGTGCGTCGCTATTCTGAATCTGGTGAACTCTACTGGGAGCAGAGACCCGACACGGAGTACTTGATCGCCGGTGATGCATTCGACGATGGCAGCGTCGTCGTCGTTGGCAGCCTCGGCGACACCGGGAAGATCCTCCGACTTGGACTCTGATGCGTCGCACTTGGGGGCGGCCGCTCCGACGTGGCCAGCATGCGCGCCGTGCGACGCTCCGGGAAGTGCTCCAGTCCCAGCCAGAAGGTTTGCCGTCGCGCTGTCGCGCTGGTCGGCACGACCCCACCCCCGCGAGTCGACGAGATGAGCCAGGCCGAGATGCCGCGACGGCCGAAGCCCTCGACACCGAGACCAACGGTCACGACAGCGGATCGCGCGTGACCTGGTCGGGCCGCCTCGGCAAGGGCCACCCCACGCTCGTCGCGTTCGCTGCGACGGGACAGGGCACGACCAATTCGTGCTGTACCGGGTGACGCCCCTGACGCCCCCCCCACGCCCCCATGCTACCTTGCCCACCGTGCGCAAGCCGTGGGCGCGTTCCTCTTCTCGCTTCTGTTCGCCGTGATGGGGTTCTTCTTCATCTTCATCGCCGCGTGCGGCGGCTACGGCTTCTACCGGGTCCTCAAG
>JBBQVZ010000223.1:0-3281 GCA_038211015.1 Actinomycetota bacterium
GCCGATCTTCTGTCCGTAGTCGCAGGCGATCACGCGATCGGAGACTCCCTTCACGACGCGCATGTCGTGCTCGATCACCAACACGGTCAAGCCGACCTCGTCGCGCATCCGCACGATGTGATCGCGGAGCTCCAGCGTCTCGCGAGGGTTCATGCCGGCCGTCGGCTCGTCGAGCAGCAACAGCGTGGGGTCTGTGGCCATCGCCCTCGCCATCTCGAGCCGGCGTCGGTTGGCGTACGACAGCGAGAACGCGGGCTGCTCCTGGCGGTAGCCGGCGAGCCTGGTCCCGAAGAAATCCAGCGCCTCCTTCGCGCGCTCCCTGATCCGTGCTTCCTCGCGCCTGGTTCCCGGGAGTCGCAACACCGAACCCACGATCCCGGACTTCGAACGGCAGTGCTGACCCACCATCGCGTTCTCGAGCACGGTCATGTTCGGGAATAGGTGCACGTTCTGGAACGTCCGGGCGATGCCGAGCCTGGCCACCTGGTGTGGCCGCAGTCCGACGATGCTCTCCCCCCGGAGGAGGATCTCCCCGCCGTCGGGCTCGTAAAGGCCGGTGATGACGTTGAAGAGCGTGCTCTTTCCCGCCCCGTTGGGGCCGATCACGCTGAGGATCTCGCCGGGGTTCACGTGCATGTCGAGGCCGGCGAGCGCCGACAGTCCACCGAACTGCTTGCGCACGCCCATGATCTGGAGCAGCGGTTCCGTCATCCGCTCCCCTCCCCGACCGGCGAGATCGAGGCGGCGACCTCTGCCTCGGCTGCCAGATCCCCCGCCCACTTGTCCTGCGTGACGTCATCCTCTTGGAGCTCCCGGCTGCGGCGCACGTTCGGCACGAGGCCCTGGGGTCGTAGCACCATGATCGAGACCAGAGCCGCGCCGTAGATCAACTGGCGGAACTCCTCGAACTCTCGCAAGAGCCCGGGCAGGCCGATCAGGACCAGTGCGCCGACGACGACGCCCGGGATGCTCCCCATGCCGCCCAGGACGACGATCGCGAGCGCGGTGATCGAGACGATGATCTCGAAGCTCGACGGCGTGAGCGACCCGATCTTGACCGCGAACAGGGCACCGCCCACGGACCCCACGGCTCCGCCGGTGGCGAACGCGAGGAGCTTGAAACGCGTCGTGCTGATCCCCATCGCGTCGGCGACCTGCTCGTCCTCGCGCATCGCGTTCCACGCCCTGCCGATCCGGGAGTTCGCCAGGCGCCAGGAGACGAACGCCGCGAGCAGCACGAACGCGAGCGCCAGATAGAAGAAGTGCTGTGGATCGCGGAACGAGAAGCCGGCGAGTTTGGCATCGGTGATGTTCCGCATGCCCTGAGGCCCTCCGACGAGTGGTTTGAACCAGTTCGACGAGATCAAGATCGTGACCATCTCGCCGAGGCCGAGCGTGACGATCGCGAGGTAGTCGCCCCGCAAGCGCAGCACCGGACCTCCGATCAGCACTCCGACGAACGCGGCGAGCAGCACCACGATGGGGATCGCGATGTAGAAGTTCAGGTCCATCCCGAACGCCGGGGCCGCCGATCCGGTCGTCGTGTTGAGCGTCCCTCCGGTGAGCAGCGCCATCGCGTAGGCGCCGAAGCCGAAGAACGCCACGTACCCCAGGTCGAGGAGCCCCGCATACCCCACGACGATGTTGAGGCCGAGGCCGAGCAGCATGAACACCATCACGGTGCCGAGCACTTCGGAGATGACCGCGCCGAGCAGCAACGGGATCGTGGCGAGAACGCCGATCCCGACGAGGACGACGACGATCCTTGCGCTCGGTTGCTCGCGCACGATCGTGCGGATGGTGTCGCGCGCGTCTTTGCCTCGTCGAGCCCAGAGCCATGAGAAGCCGAGCGACCCGGCGAGGACCAGGAACGCCCCCAGCCACGTGAGACCGCCGGTCGCCGGGCTGTACAGCCAGGTCGCCTTGATGCCGAGCTGGATCAACGCGATCGGGACGATCCGCTGCAGGAGACCCGCGAGGAGCGTGACGCCGATCGCCGTCCCGATGGGACGTCGGAGCGCGGGGGCGATGGTGCGGAACGCGCCGCCCGCGGCTCCTACGATCGCGCCGCCCATGGTGAGGATCAACGCGCCGACGATCATGCTCTTGCCGAACGCGATGATCTCCAACAACGCCGAGTTCACCGGGATGAAGATCTCACCGACCCGATCGACGCCATACCAGTCCGTGAAGACCGATGCCGCCGCGACCAGCCCTCCGGCGGCCACGCCGGCCAACGCGCCGGACCTCGCGGCGCTCGATGTCGTGGCCTCCTCGATCTGGCCGGCGACGACGCGGGGCCGGACGGCGACATACGCGGCCACGAACGGCGAAAGCAGGAGGATGACCCGGGCACCCGTCACTTGCGTGCCGATCAGGTTGATCCCCGCGACCTTCGCAAGGAGGCCCGTCATGGCGACGAACAGCGATGCGATGCCGCCCACCAGCCCGGTCTTGATCGAGCGTCCGACGAGCATCAGACCTTCTCCGATCCGCCCGCGCCCAACAGCCCTCCCGGACGGAAGATCAGGACCAGGACAAGGACGGCGAACGTCACCACGTCCTTCAGTTGGAACGGCGAAGGCACCCCGATCCCCGTGAGGAGCAGCGCCGGGCCGATCGACTGGAGGAGGCCGAGGAGGAAACCGCCGAGGGCGGCGCCGCTGATGCTCCCGATCCCGCCGAGGACGGCCGCCGTGAACGCGGCGATCCCCGGCCGGACCCCCATGAAGAAGTTGACCTGCTCGAACGTGAGCGCGAACAACACACCCGCGATGCCCGCGAGGACCCCCCCGATCGCGAAGGTGGTGACGACGATCCGGTCGACGTCGATGCCCATCAGGCTCGCGATCTCTTGATCCTCAGCGACCGCGCGCATCGACTTGCCCGTCTTGGTGCGGGAGACGAACAGCTGCAGCACGATCATGGCCACGACCGACACGACGAACACGACCACCTGGATCCGCGCGATCTGGATCCCGAGTATCGTCCAATCGCCGGCGAGGATCTGGGGCTTGGTATAGCCGCGGGTCTGCGTCCCGAAGAAGCCGCGCGCGGTGTTCTGCAAGAACAGCGACGCGCCGATCGCCGTGATCAGCGGGACGAGCCGCGGAGAGTTGCGGAGTGGGCGATACGCAACCCGTTCCAGCAGCACGGCGATGCCTACCGACGTGATGATGGCGGTGAGGAACAGGATGAGCAGGGCCGGGATCGGATGCCGATCCAGGAACCCGCTCTGCGTGTAGGCCGCCGCGAAGAAGTACGAACCGAACGCCCCGGCC
>JBBQVZ010000224.1:0-3176 GCA_038211015.1 Actinomycetota bacterium
GGCGCGCGTGACACGGGCCGACGTGGCGGCGGCGATGGTCGCCCAGCTCGACGACGACTCGTTCGTCGGTCGCGCGCCCTTCGTCCTGCCCCGGGCCAAGCCCGACGACCCGGAGAGCCCGGTTGACCGGTGATCGGTGGCGCGGCCTTCGTGGACTTGGGCCATTGGCATTTCGTCGGCAGGGACCGGGGAATGGCCACCGGCCGGGTCGGTGCCCGCGCGCTCTTCGCCACACATAGAACAAGTGTTCTGGCGCGCTGGACACGAGTTGAGCGCGGGGATGCCATGGATATCCGGATCCCGATCGAAGGAGCGGAATGGCTGAGGTCGAGCGAGAGCGCCTGATCCAGAGTGCGTATCTGACAGCGGGCTTCCTCGACGCATCCTGGAACTCGTCATCGGAACGATTCTCTCGGTGGGTGGCTCATCGTCCCGAGCCTGGAGCCCAGCTGAGTTGGTCGCTGTCTCAAAGGGTTTGGGCGCCATCGGCTGTCGGACGATCGCTGGGGAGTCGCTGAGCGTAGTCCTTCCGGACGACGTCGGCCAGGCGCGTCACCGGGATCGACGGGTACCGCGTGCGTGTCGCCGATGGATCAAAGGTCATGTCCCTTGTGTCCATGACCACGGCCGCCTGGATCAATCCCGCCATCGTGGGGTTGAGGGGCTTCATGAGGACTGACATCGCGCGCATCATCGGAAGGGGAATGTGGCTCACCTTCCCGCGCGTTCCGGTCACGGTTTGGAAGGTCTTTACGACCTCGTTCATCGTGAGGTTCTCGGGTCCGCCCGCCTCGACGGCGGCACCGATCATCGTGTGATCTGCCACGGCAAGGTCCACGAGACGAGCGACATCGTCAGCCGAGATGAGATTGATCGGGTTCTCCCCGCGGCCGAAGATCCGGGTGCTGCCTGTGTCGAGGAGAGGCCCACCGAGGAGGCCGACCCAGGTCTCCATGTACGCGGTCGGCCTGATGATCGTCCAGGCGAGCCCACTCGCTCGCAGCCCTTCCTCAGCACGGTGCTTCATCCGAAAAAGCTCGATCGGGTGGTCCGACGCGGCCTGGCACACGGAAACCAGGATGAAGTGTTCGACCCCGGCGGCCTTCGCCGCACGAATCAGGTTGGCGTTCCCCTCCCAGTCGACTGTTCGAGGGCTGACGTCGCGGGCCATGCCAAAGCCGGTGATCGCCGAGACCACGGTGCGGACCCCGGTCATCGCCCGCTCGACGGCGCGGGCATCCCTCACGTCGCCGGCGACGATCTGAACCCGGTCCCGAAGCGACAGCGCCTTGTCTGGGTTTCGGGACAGAATTCGAATGTCCAGCCCGCGGTCCGTCAGAAGGCGCAGCAATCTAGTCCCGAGGGTTCCGCTTCCACCGGCGACGAGGATCATCGTTCGAGCCCGTAACGGGCGTGAGCCGACTCGGGATCTGTGTTCGAACCGGCGACCACAGCTCGGATCGCCTCGTCGGCGTCCTCGCCGCCGTCCTGAACGGGTTCCAGGTAGAAACGGGCCCAGGTGGCTTCCCCCTGGTCAACTCCGAAGATCACCACGCCACGCGTGAGATGGGGTGACCCGTCGCGGCGCACGCCGCGCATCTCCCACTCGGACCAGACCGTTTCCTGGTCGCCGATCGAGCGGACCTCGGCGCTGATATCGGGGACCGCAGCGAAGATCTGCTCCCAGTTGCGGCGAACCTGCGCGCGACCCTGGAACCCGCGCGCCGGGTGCGCTGGCGTCTCGTTGCGGTAGTCCACGGCGAAGCAGCTCGTGAGCGCCTCCAGATCATGCTCGTTCACGGCCCGACACAGGCGCTCGACCAGCGCTCCCGGGCCGTCCGTCGTCGCTACGCGCATGGCTGCCTCCACGGGTCTAGAGAATTCTGCTACGGTGTCATGGAATGGATACAGAACTATGGAAGTAAACTCCGGTCCTGTCAAGCCCAAGCGCCGGTACGACTCGAGTCGACGCCGGCGACAAGCTCTCCACACCCGCGAGGCCATCCTCGAGACCGCGAGGCAGCTGTTCCTCACCAATGGCTACGCCGCGACGACGATCGCGATCATCGCCGAGGGGGCCGACGTCTCGGTCGAGACGATCTACAAGAGGTTCGGCGGCAAGCCTGGACTCGTCCGGGCGATCGCGGAGAACGGATTGGAGGGCGCTGGACCGATCCCAGCTGAGCAACGCTCCGACGAGATGCGGACACTCGAGCGAGATCCCTACCGAGTCATGCAGGTGTGGGGCACGTTCGTCAGCGAGGTCGCGCCCCTGGCCGCACCCATCGCGCTCCTGCTGCGGACCGCTGCAGCTACCGACCCCGAGATGGCGGGATTGCTCGAAGAGTTGGACCGCACGCGCCTCGCCCGCATGGAGCACAACGCCCGGCAGCTGTTTGAGCGTGGCAACTTCCGCAAGGGAATCACGCTCGAACACGCGCGCGACGTCTTGTGGGCGTACAGCTCGCCCGAGCTGTACGAACTGCTCGTGCTGCGTCAGCGCTGGCCGCAGGACCGGTATGGGCGATTCGTGGCAGAGGCCATGATCGCGGCCCTACTTCCTCGACGTACCGATGTCTGAAGGGGCTGCACGCGGCGCGACATCGAGCGCCGGATTACCGTCACTGGTGCTGAGAGTCGCAGTTGCGAGTTCCAGCTCAGGACGACAGTCTCCGGCATGCCGGCCAGGCTAAATTGTTGGTCGTGCCGGGGAAGACCCAGCTTCGCCACGAAGGTTTGGGCCCCGGGCGAAACCCATCACGCCCAAGGGTCCGGGCAGCGCATGAATAAAACAAGTGTTCGTGGCGCGCCGGACAGGATTCGAACCTGCGACCTTCGGCTCCGGAGGCCGACGCTCTATCCACTGAGCTACCGGCGCGCGTCCGGAGGCCGAGTCTAGCAGAGGGGCCTCGAAAGGCTGCGCGCCTGGCCGGAGCGGGATCCTCGGTGCCTCCCATTGCCCAATCAGTGGGCCATCACGTCGCCGTGGTGACGCCAATACCACGACCGGCTGAAGCTCCATCGGTCCGCGGGCAAGACGAAGGCCCCGCCGAAGCGGGGCCTTCATTGCTGCCGGATTCGCTAATCGCAAGGGCATCTTTCACGCACGGTTTCCCGCACTACCCTTACCCAAACCTACCCATGGCCTTGCGACCAGTTGTGAATCGCTGTGCGAA
>JBBQVZ010000225.1:0-3113 GCA_038211015.1 Actinomycetota bacterium
GGTGCCGATGCCGCGGACGGCGAGTATCGAGGCGCTGAACGCGAAGCTGATTGACGACTGCCGTGTCCGGCTCAGCGATCGGCTACGCGGTCACAGCGAGACGATTGGCGGGACTGTCGGATATTTTGTGCGCGAGGCCGGTCTCGTCATTGGCTGACGAACCTTTCACCGAAGACGACGGCGAACTGTGTCCTGGCCTCGAACCATTCGCGCGGCGGTCGTTTCCAATCGTCGGCGGCGTGGTTGAGCACCAGATATAACAGCTTCATGGCTGCGTCGTCATTTGGGAAGTGCCCCCTGGTGCGCACAGCGCGGCGCAGCTTCGAGTTCAACGCCTCGATAGCGTTCGTCGTGTAGACGATCCGGCGCACGCTTTCGGGGAAGGCGAAGAATGGCACGACATGCTCCCAGTTGCGCCGCCAGGATTGGGCGATCGCTGGATATTTTTGTCCCCAGGGGCCGACATCGAACTCGTCGAGAGCCTTGAGGCCGGCCTCGGCTTCCTTGGCCCGGTAGATTGCGCGCAGCGCCGGCACGACCGACTTGCGGTCCTTCCACGACACGAACTCCAGGGAATGGCGGATCAGATGGACGATGGGGCTGTTGAACAACATCGCCTTCGTCGGTCCGGTCGTGGGTGGCTCGCGAGGCATCATCCACTGCACGTCGGGTAGAGAGATTGCAGCCGCCTTCGCGTACCGCGGGGCGCTCGGTGGGCTCCAGACGTTCGGCAAGCGCCTCAGCAAGGCAAGCAGAGCGGCAGCGAGCCGCTTGAGGTTGATGGCCGCGGCGGTGAGGTACGCCTGGATCTTCATATTCTGGAGGCCGCGCCTTACGGCTCGCGCCAGCCCGTGCCATGTCTTCGCCTCGCCATGGAAGCCTTCGGAGCGCCAGCGATGACGCCGATAGAGCCGTTGATCCTCAGCCGACCAGCAGTCGCGGCGACGCCGAGCACGAAGCAACGCGGGGTAATCGTGACTTATCACCAAGGCCTTCGATGCTCGCCCCTTCGAGAGGCAGATTGACGCCAGGGAGCAGCCGTCGCAGTCCCGCTTGCGAGCGTAGAAGAAGCGCCCGTGAGCGACCGGACTGCCCGGCCGCAAGAGCTTGCCCCTCGGGCATTTCACGATGTCGTTCGTGGCGTCGTATCGGAACCGGCGCAACGGGACCGCACTACGGATTGGCTCGGCCTTCGTGGGTATGATCGCGTCGATCCCGCGCCGTTCCATGGCGCCGTAAACCTTGGCGTAGGCGTACCCCGCGTCGGCCGTCATCGTGGTGATCGCGACGCCTGTCGTTACCATGGTCGCGTCGACTCGATCCTCGACGACCTGTCCCTCGTTTACCTCGCCCGTGGTCACCTCCACGTCGAGGATGACGCCGCGCACATCGTCCACGGCTGTGTGCTGCTTGTAAGCTGGTTCGAGGCGACGATTACGCGCACTGGTCGCCATGGTCGCGTCCGGGTCAGTCGTCGAGACTTTCTTGAACTTCCCCGTCTGGCGGCTCTTCTTCTCGCCTTCCTCCTCATCCGGCGAACGGTTTTCCCGCTCGACCTTCTCGACGTGACGCTCCACCAGACTTTCCCAGCTGACGTCGGCACGGATCAGGGACGCATCGATGTGGACGATCTCGCCGGTCGCGATCTTCGCCGCCATGCAAGCTTGTACCGTGTGATCGAAGATGCGTCGGAAGCGCTCGGCGCCCCAGCGCTGGCGGATGCGCGTCAGCGAGGAGTGATCGGGCAGCGCCTCATGCAGGCCGTATCCCACGAACCAGCGGATTGCGAGGTTCACCTGCGCCTCGCGCATCAGTCGCCGATCGTGGACGATGCCGAGCAGGAAGCCCGCCAGCATGAGCCGGACCGCCACTTCGGGGTCGATCCCTGGCCGTCCATTGTCAATGCAATAAAGATCGGCCACCTCGTCATGCAGCCAGGACAGGTCAAGCACATCGTCGACCCGCGCGAGAATGTGCTCGTCAGGAACCAACTGCCGCAACGAACCCGTGATGAACAGCTCCAACTGATCGCGTTCTTTGCGGCCCAGCATTCAATCCACCCCTCGAGCGGCGAAGCACCGACATCGAGAGTGAATCAGCGAACGAGGGGTTGTTCAACAGCCCCACGATGCAGGTCTGGACGACCGTGTTGGGGAATACGGCGGTGATCGCTTCCGGGAAGCCCTTGAGGCCGTCAACGACGGCGATCAGGATGTCTCCGATGCCACGGTTCTTCAGCTCGTTCATGACGCGGAGCCAGAACTTGGCGCCCTCGGTCTGCTCGATCCAGATGCCGAGTATCTCCTTCGTGCCGTCGGGCAGGATGCCGAGCGCAATGTAAACCGCCTTGTTGCGAACGAAGCCCTCGTCCCTGATCTTCACCCGGATAGCATCGAAGAAGACCAGCGGGTAGCAGACGTCCAGCGGCCGGTTCTGCCATTCGGCCACAGCCTCCAGGACGGCATCGGTGACCGCCGAGATGAGGTCCGGCGAGACGTCGATACCATAGAGCTCCTCCAGATGGCCGCGGATCTCGCGCACCGTCATGCCGCGCGCATACATGGAGATAATCTTGTCGTCGAAATCGGGGAACCGGCGCTGGTACTTGGCGATCAGCTTCGGATCGAAGGTGCCGGACCGATCGCGCGGGATCGACAGCGTCATCTTCGACGTCCCCGTCAGCACCGACTTCCGCGAATGGCCATTGCGTCGATTGACGTTCCCGTCGGCGCGTTCATCCTCAAGATGCTCGTCCAGCTCGGTGCTCAGAATCCGTTCGGAAAGCGCTTTCTTCAGATCGTCGAGCAATCCGTCCTTCGCGAAAACCTCATTCGGTTCGCGGCCTGAAAGCAGTTGGTCCAAAAGTTCCTTCTCGATAGCCATGTGATGATTCTCCTCTTTTCATCATCATGGCCTCGCGCACAGAATTCCTGACAGTCCCCCGGCTTCCGGCGGCGGACGCAACGCCGAGTCCGACTTCCACGGTCAGAAGCGCTCGAACCAGACCCATGCGAGCACGACCGATCCCGACGCCCGGCTCTATCGGAAGGGTCAGGGCAAGGAGGCGAAGCTCTGCTTCATCGGCCACGGCCTGATGGAGAACCGCTCGGGCC
>JBBQVZ010000226.1:0-2873 GCA_038211015.1 Actinomycetota bacterium
CTTCGTCACGATCGATCACGGGGGAGGCCTGCTGTCGACGTGTTCGTTCCTCTCGGCGATCTTCGTCCACAAAGGCGATCTCGTGGTCCAGGGACAAGGCATCGCGCTTTCCGGCACCGGCCATCTCGGTGACACCACACCGAACGTGCACCTGGGCGTGCGCCTGAACGGGGAGTACGTCGACCCGCTCGACTACCTGAGCCCGGCGAGCGTGGTCGATCTGATCCGGCTCGCGCCGATCGAGCCCTTCACGGGCTGAGCGTCGCTTCGCCCCTCGCCCCCTAGAATGGCGCGACTTTGCGCGACCCCGAGTTCGTTCCCGCACGTCGACGCCGCTTCATCACGAGCGCGGTTGTTCTCCTCTCGATGGTCTTGGGGGGTGGGTGGCTGCTCGTTGGGGTGGCGTCCGCGCAAGCGATAGGCGCGTGGACGCAGTCGCAGGGCAACGCGGCCCATACGGGGTCCCTCCCCGAGGCCGCTCAGCCGCCCTACGTGGAGTCGTGGCACCTCGACGTCCCTCCCGAAGGCCCGGGGGCGGACTTCGGCCTCTCGCAGCCGGTCGTCGACGGGACGACGGTGATCGCCGTTGGACCGACGTCGATCCTCGCGGCGGATCTGGCGACCGGCCGGCAGCTCTGGAGCGTCGAACGGGACTATGGACCCTCGGTGTCGCCCGCCATCGCCGGCGCCGCGGAACGCAGGATCCTGATCTACTCGGAAGGGTTCGGAGACTCGCCGCCGGGCGCGAGCGCGACCCCCTCGGCCAGCACCACCGGTTCGTCGAGCCCGTCGCCGTCGGGATCCGACGGAGGTAAGTTCGATTCCCACGTCGCGGCGATCGACCTCGATACCCGGAAGCCGGCGTGGGACGCGCCGCTCCAGCTGGAAGCGGTCAGTCGCACGGGCGTCACGGTGGACGGAGACACCGCGTTCCTCGGCGACAACGCCGGGAACGTCTATGCCGTGGACGTCGCGACCGGTGAGCTCCGTTGGACGGTGGATGCCGAAGGGTTCCTGACCACATCCATCGCGGTCTCCGACGGCTTCGTGATCGTGAGCGTGCAGGGTGACAGGTCGACGCATCCGCACCTCGTCGCGTTCGACGAGTCCGACGGTTCGCGGGCATGGGACGAGGAGATCCAGGGCGGAGCGGTCTTCGCGTCGTCTCCGGCGATCGGCGATGGCCGTGTCGTGGCGGGGTTCTCCGATCAGACGGTTCGGGGGTTCGACATCGCCGACGGGACGGAGCGCTGGTCGACCCGGCTCAACAGCCCGCTGTTCTTCACGGGCGCTCCGGCGCTCACTCCGGATGCCGTCGTCGTCGTCGACACGTTCGGACAGGTCTACCGGTTGGATCCCACCACCGGCGACCGGGTGTGGGACTACGCGTTGAATGAGGCGGTCACTCGCAGCCCAGGTGTCACCGCCGGCGCAAGCGCGCTCGTCGCGACGTCGTCGGGGCGCCTCGCGGCGATCGATCTCGAGTCGGGACTGCTCGTGTGGCAGAGCGAGCAGGGGAGCGGACTCTTGCGGACGTTGGCGCTCACGCCGCAGGTCGTGGTGGGCGTCAGGGGCGGAGTCGAGCCCGGTCTGGTCGCCTTCGCCCAGGATCCCGATGGCGCGCTCGTCTCGCTGGTATCGCCCACCGAGCTCGACGTGGCTGAGCTGCTCCTCGCGTTCCTCGCTGCGGCCATCCCCCTGACCCTGCTCTCGATCCTCGCCGGTCGCTGGATGCTCGCCAGGATGGGACCGGCGTTCCTGGACGACGAGGACGACACCTCCGCGTTGGCCATCGACCCCATCGAGGGAGGTGACGCATGAGTAACAAGCGGAGGAAGAAGTCGCGGCCGGCTCCCCGGCCCAGCGGGTACCGCGATCCGAAGCCCGCGCCCGCTCGCAAGCGGGGGATCCTGGATTCGATGTTCGCTCCGCGCGTCCCGGGGGCGACATCGATGCCACGCGTGCGGACGGCGATCACGCGAGGTGTGGTGACCGTCCTGGGTGCGCCGACGCTCGTGGTCGCACCCGTCCTGTACCTGCTGCTGGTCTGGTTGGCGCTGATCGCCGCGGGGTATCAGGGTCCGTTCGCGCCGCTCGCGAACCTCCTCGCGCTCCCGCCGATCGGCACCAGCCTCGACGCGTCGCTCGCCACCAGCCTGTTCGGCCTCCAGGGTGGATTGTTCGGGATCCTCATCTTCCTCGTCGTGCGGGCCATCGTTCTCGCCATGCTCACCGCGGCCATCGTCGAGGCGCTCGAGGACGGCCGCGTCACCCGTACGTGCCTGCGCCGCGGGCTCCGCGCGCTTCCCGTGACGTTCGCGATCTGCATCATCGGGGTGGGCATCCTGACGCTGTCGAGCTTCTTCGGCCCGCTCCTCGGACCGGGGTTCGGGATCCTGCTCCAGGTCGGTGCGCTGGTGGTCGCGGTGTACCTCTTCACGTTCGCGCTGATCATCGTCGTCGACGAGGGGAGAACCCTGCCAGAGTCGCTGGCTCGATCGATCCGAGCGGCCCGGCTCCCGGGAACCGGCAATCTCACGCTCGCAGCGCTGTACGTGGTGCCGTCGATCGCCGTGATCGTGGCGCCCGGCAAGCCCGGCAACCTGATCGGCGTCAATCCGACGATCGGGGCCTGGGTGTTCGCCGTGCTGATCAACCTGCTCCACCTGGCGCTGCTCGCCACGTTCGCGTTCCGGTACCTCTCGGTAGCGCATGAGGTGCCCGAGCCGCGTGAGCGGCCGCCCGCATCCACCGTGCGCGGACGCCGCTGAGCCCGTCGTTCGGCCGCTGGTAAGCTGGCGACGCCGGTGCGCGAGCGCCGAGCACACACGCCCGAGGACCGCGCGACGGGGTCCCTTCCGAAGAGGGGAGGG
>JBBQVZ010000227.1:0-2849 GCA_038211015.1 Actinomycetota bacterium
CGCGGCCCAAGGGGTGAAGGGCGTGGTGATCGCATGTCAGGACTGCGGTTCGAACCACTTCTACGAATGGGAGCTGCTGCAGGACAACCTGGAGCACATGCTGCAGACGGGTGAACCACGGATGCACGAGCCCGCGTTCGATATCCAGGAAGAGGAATACATCCAGTGGGACTACGGCAAGGGCTACATCGACGCCCTCGCCGACACCGGTCTGGAACCGGACCGGAAGATCGAGGTCGGATCCTGCCCGTGGTGCCAGACGAGCTTCGAGCCCGGCTTCCGCTTTTGCCCGCGGTGCGGCCGGTCCCTCGGGGCGGTGCGGATGTACCACGAGCTGGTCGAGCGCGGGATGGAGGAGCGTGAGGTGCGGGCGTTACTGGTCCGCGCCGGCTACGAACCCTTCTGACGCCGCGCCGTCGTCGCGGGCGACTCCAGCACGCATTCGTCCGGGGTCTTGTCCGGGCGGAGACCCTTGAAGGTCGGCGCCCGCATCTTCTTGGTGCTCTTGGTGATCTCCAGGTAGCCGACCTCGCAGACGAGCTCCGGTTCCACGAACCTGACGCCTTTCACCGCGGCGAGGCCGGGGTCGTCGATCGGCGGGGTGTCGCGAACCGAACGGTCGAGCATCCCCCGGATGTCGGCCAACATCTTGTCGGCGAAGCCCGTACCGACCTGACCGATCCACTTCCACTCGCCGCCGTCCAGGGCCCCGACGAGCAACGCGCCGAACGTCTTCGAGCGGCCACCTTGCCCGGGTGTCCATCCCAGGATGACGCAGTCCTGCGTGTTCGTGAGCTTGATCTTGCGCCATGTGTCGGAACGCTTGCCGGGCAGGTACTTCGAGCCCTTCCTCTTGGCGACGACGCCTTCCAGGCCGAGCTCCTTCGCTGTTGCGGTGAATGCCTTCCCTTCGCCCTCGACATGGGTCATCAGTTGGAGCCGATGGTTCTCCTCCACGATCAGCTCGAGCAGCTCGCGTCGTTCCTCGAGCCGCAACCCCGTCGTCTCGCGACCGTCCAGCCACAACACGTCGAACACCACCAGCGCGACCGGGATCTGCTTCGCCATGCGCTTGATCTCGCGCTCGTTCGCCAGGTTCATGCGTTGCTGCAGCGCCTCGAATGAGTTGCGGCCCTCGCCGTCGAACGCCACGATCTCGCCGTCGAGGACCGCGTTCACCTGGTCGACCAGCTCGTGGATCATGTGGATGTCCGGGTATTGCGATGTCACGTCGCGGCCGGTGCGCGTGATGAGCTTCGTCTCACCGGTCGTCATCTCGGCGAGGCATCGGATGCCGTCGAGCTTGGGTTCGAACGACCAGTCGTCGCCGTCGAACGCCTCCCAGCCACCCTCCGCAAGCATCGGTTGGAACCGGCGGGGCGACTCGATCAACGGCGCGTCCTGCGCGCTCGCGAGGAACGCGAGCCAGTCCGTCCGGGTCTTCACGAAGTGGAACTCCAGGCTCGGGTACCGCCGCCCGTGCAACGTGAACGAGACCTTCTTCGCGTCGTCCCACTCGACCGGCTCGTACCAACCGTCGTCAAAGATCCGGACCTCGCCGGCACCGTAATGGCCCTCGGGGATCGTGCCTTCGAACTTCCCGTACTCGAGCGGATGATCCTCGGTCCGCACGGCGAGCCGCTTGTCCCCCCGCGCGGTCGGCAAGCCCTTCGGGACGGCCCAAGAAGGGAGCGCGCCGTCGCGTTCCAGACGCACGTCGTAGTGCAGACGGGTCGCTCGGTGCTTGTGGATGACGAACGAGTTGCCCTGGCCCTCGGCGACGCCGGGCGCCGGTTCGGGCGTTCCCTCGAAGTCCCGCTTGCGGATGTACTCGGCGAGGTTCGGATCTCTCGACGCGGCGATGACTTCTTCCGAGGTCCGCGTGGACGCGGGCGGTGCATCGTCTTCGGGATCGATCCCCAACGCCTCGAACGCGCTCGTCAGGTCGGTCGGCTCGGTGAGCATGCCGGCGAACAGGTCTCCCACGCGGTCGAAGCGCTCCCAGACGTTGTCGATCCGGAAGTCCTGCGGCTCGAATCCACCGGCGGCGACCTCGTCCCAGGTGAGCGGCGTCGAGACGGGCGCCCTCGGTTCGGGCCGCATCGAGTACGCGGCCGCGATGTTCGCGCCCGATCGATTCATGTTGTGGTCGATGAAGATCTTGCCCGTGCGATCGGCGATCTTCCACGCCATGGTCACGCGCTCCGGGTCGGCCTGCAGGATGAGCCGGCCGCACCGTCCCACGAACCCCCTCACCTGGTCGTAGGTGTACCTCCCGTGCTCGATCGGGACGAAGATCTGCAAGCCGGTGGCGCCGGACGTCTTGGGGAACCCGGGCAGGCCCAGCTGGTCGAGGAGGGTCTTGATGTGTCTCGCCACGGTGAGCACGTCCTCGTACGTGTACGGCGGGAACGGGTCGAGGTCGAAGAAGAAGTAGTCGGGATGCTCGACGTCCTCACAGCGCGAGTGCAGCGGATGGAACTCGATGCAGCCGAGGTTCGCGATGTAGAGGAGTCCGGCGGCGTCCTCGATCGTCATGTAGTCGATCACGCCGGTCTTGGCGTCCTCGGACAGCACCTTGCATCGTTCGATCCAGTCCGGCACGTGCGACGGGGCCGACTTCTCGTAGAAGAACGGCCCGTCGATGCCGTCGGGCATGCGTTTCATGGTGAGTGGGCGTCCGGTGAGGTGCGGCAGCATCAGATGCGCGACGTTGAAGTAGTAGGCGATCAGGTCGCCCTTCGTGTAGCCCTCGTCGGGCCAGAACACCTTGTTCAGGTTCGACAGGCGCAGCTCGCGACCGTCCACCTCGAACCACCAGGCGTCTCCGTCCTTCCGCGTGTCGAGCG
>JBBQVZ010000228.1:0-2806 GCA_038211015.1 Actinomycetota bacterium
TCGCTCGGCCAGGAACCACTTGCGGCACCCGTCGCGGTGCAGCCACCACTCGGTTTGCCAGCCGTTCACGTTGCGGCGGAAGTAGAGGTAGCCGACCAGCTCGCGGTCATCGGCGTCCGGACCGGCACGGCGCGTGGTCTCGCCGCCGAAGCCGAACTCGAGCGCTTCGCGCGGACCGCAGTTGGGGCAATCGATGAGGAACGTCACCGCCGAACGTTACCGCCGCAACCCGGCGGCTCGCACGTACTCGGGCGTCGCCGTGGACCTCATATCCTCTGCCCGGTGTGTGTGATCCCCACACGTACCGGCGTCGCCTAGATCTTTGGAGAGATCTCGAGGGGATCCGAGCCGAACACCAGAACCCCTGGCCGGCGTTCGAACGTCAGTTGCAGCAACGCTCGGATCGGACGTGGGCTCCTGATCCGAAGTCGCTCCACTTGCACGCCAAGCGATCGTGCGAGCAGCGCCAAGCGACGTCCGGACTCCGATACCTCGGGCGTGAGCTCCTCGAGCGCATCGTAGCCGAGCGAGATCGACAGGGCGAGCGGCTCCAGTCGGGTGATGTTGGCCACGATCAGCGGATGTCCGGACTCCACCGCACTGTCCACCGCGAACGCCGCGGAAGCTTCGTCGAACGGTGCACCGAGGGTCGCCAGCAGGATCGGGCGGCCACCCGCCCATGGGTTGCCGTGGACGTCGAAAGGTGGTCAAGCTCGCGAGGATGCGCGGTTCGACTCAGGGATCATGAACTGAACCACACCGCTCTTGGCCGTCGCGGGTTTGGCGGTATCCTCGCGCACTGACTCGACCCATCGAGGAGCAACCAACGTGAAGAGCGGACTCGAGATCGCCCAAGAAGCGGATCTCCTCCCCATCGTCGACATCGCAGGGGCCGTCGGGC
Source organism: Actinomycetota bacterium (assembly GCA_038211015.1). Lineage (GTDB taxonomy): Bacteria > Actinomycetota > UBA4738 > UBA4738 > HRBIN12 > JBBQVZ01. The sequence continues at coordinate 902 of JBBQVZ010000228.1, forward strand.
TGTCCCCCGACGAACTGGAGCTCTACGGGCCGCACCGGGCCAAGGTGGACCTGTCGGTGCTCGATCGACTGAAGGAGCGACCGGACGGCAAGCTCGTGATCACCACCGCGATCACGCCGACGAAGGCCGGCGAGGGCAAGACCACGACGTCGGTCTCCCTCACCCAAGGACTCGGGAAGATCGGCAAGAACGTGATGCTCTGCCTGCGCGAGCCGTCGATGGGTCCGGTCTTCGGCATCAAAGGGGGCGGCAACGGAGGCGGCTACGCACAGGTCGTTCCCATGGAGGAGATCAACCTCCACTTCAACGGCGACTTCCACGCGGTCACCGCGGCGCATAACCTGTTGGCCGCCGCGCTCGACGCATCGATCTTCAACGGGAACCCGCTCGACATCGACCCGCAGACGATCACGTGGCCCCGGACGCTCGATGTGAACGACCGCGAGCTGCGCTACACCGTGGTCGGGCTCGGCGGGAAGGTCCACGGCCTGCCTCGCGAGAATCACTTCGTCATCACTGCGGCGTCGGAGATCATGGCGGTGTTCGCGCTGGCGAACGACCTCAAGGATCTCCGCGCCCGCCTCGGTCGGATCGTCGTGGCGGACGACCGCACCGGCCGGCCGGTCACGGCCGAAGACCTGCGTGTCGCCGGCGCGATGACCGTGATCATGAAGGATGCGATCAAGCCGAACCTGGTGCAGACGCTCGAGGGCCAACCCGTGCTGATCCACGCCGGACCGTTCGGCAACATCGCGCATGCGAACAACTCGATCATCGAGGACCGGGTCGCGCTGAAGCTGGCGGACTACGTCGTCACCGAGGCGGGGTTCGGGAGCGACCTGGGCTTCCAAAAATTCTGCGACATCGTGTGCCGTGTCGGCGGGTTCGCTCCGAGCGCCGCGGTGCTCGTGACGACGGTCCGCGCCACGAAGTCCCACGGCGGGATGGCGTTCATCGACCTGGCGATCGAGGATCTCGACGCGCTACGGCGGGGCGCCGACAACCTTGCCGCCCACGTCGGCATCGTGAAGCGGTACGGCATCCCATGTGTGGTGTCGATCAACAACTTCCCCACCGACACGGACGCCGAGATCAAGTTGATCGACGAGCTGGCGGTCGTGGCCGGCGCCGAGACGGTGGTCGTGAACCGGGCGTTCGCGCTCGGCGGTGACGGTGCGATCGACCTGGCAGATGCGGTCGTCAACGCCTGCGAGCAGCCGAACGGCTTCCGGTTCTTGACCCCCGACGGCGCGCCGCTCCGAGAGCAGATCGAGGCGATCGCCACCCAGCTCTACGGCGCCGACGGCGTCGACTTCCTGCCACAGGCGGAGAAGGACCTGGCCCGCATGGACGCGCTCGGGTTCGGCGCGCTTCCGGTCTGCATGGCGAAGACCCACCTGTCGCTCTCGCACGACCCGACGCTGCTCAACCGTCCGGTGGGCTTCCGACTGCCCGTCCGGAGTGTGGTGCCAAGCGCCGGCGCCGGCTTCGTGGTGGCGCTCTGCGGCGATATGCAGCGCATGCCGGGCTTGGGCAAGACCCCGGCCTTCATGAGCGTCGACATCGACCGGGACGGACGCACGGTCGGCCTGTTCTGACTACGCCTCGGGCGGCAACACGCAGAACTCGTTGCCTTCAGGGTCCAGCATGACGGCCCACACGTTCCCGCTCTCCTCGGCCCAGTTCCGGAGCGTGGCGCCCAGGCCGCGCAATCGCTCGACGTCATCCTCGATCGTCGTGTCGGCAACCAGATCGAGATGGACTCGGTTCTTCACCATCTTGTCCTCGGGCACTTCGGTGAAGAAGAGCGTCGGCAGGTCCGAATCCTCGGGCGGCTCGACCAGCACCGAGGGATCGTCCTCCGGGTCGGTGACGCCCTCGTCGCGCAGTCGCGCGAGCTCGTCC
>JBBQVZ010000229.1:0-2799 GCA_038211015.1 Actinomycetota bacterium
GTACCTGATCGGCGCCAACTTCGTGATGTGCACGATCGACGAGGCGACGCTCGCGCTGCCGGCGCGCTATCTCCGCATCCAGAACTGCACGCTCGTCCCGGCCGACGGCAGCCCGTCACGCACGATCAACCTCGAACCGGAGAACTGCTGACCGGCCCTACTCGAAGGCGACAAGCGCCAGGACGCGCGCGCCGAGCATGGCCGCGTCAAGTCGCATCGCGAGCGGGGTCGCATCCGTCAGTCGCGCGGCGCGGTCCGCCGTGATCCAGACGATGTCCCTCGCGGGCTCGAGGCCCTTACCACGATCGTCTGGCGCGAAGCCTTCGGCCACGAGCGCGGCGAAGGTTGGTTCGTCGATCGCGTGGGCTTCGCGTGCCGCGGCGAGCGCGAGTCGGAACCGGTGCCAGGCACCGTGTGCGAGTCGGCGCTGCCGGAACTCCCATCGTTGGATGCGCACCCGAGCGTGGATGTGCTTGACGCGTTCGGCGTGCGTCACGGCGCCTCCAGGCGAGCGAGCAACCGCGCGACCGCCGCGCGCTGTGGTCGCGGATCGGGCATCCCCGGGCGGGCATCGATCAGCGAGAGGATCGCAAGGTTCGACCGAATCGCATGCCGAAGCTCGGGCGACGTGGCGTCGTAGATGTGCTGCAGTTCGTCGTAGTCGGCGTCGGTGATCATCGACAGGAGACCGATCACGACCAGGAGATCGCGGTCTCCCTTCTCGCCGGTCCGGTCGGTCACGAGCTTTTCCAGCACGCTGCCCGCCAGCCGCGGTACCGGGATCCGCATCCCATCGACGACGATGGGTGTTCCCGCGATCAACAGTGACAACGGGCCAAAGACCATGAGCGGTAGCCGATCGTCCGGTTTCTCATACGTCTCCATCGGGTCGACGATCGCCGGGTCTTGGCCGATGAAGTTGACCTCGATGACGAGTGAACATAGCGCACGGGGTACCCAGACGGACGGCTCGTCGGCCGATTGCTCGAGCTGTTGGATCATCGGCAGCAAGGCCTTGACCTGCTCGTGAACAGCCACCGGAATCAGGATGTCGACATGCTGCGAGACCACGAGCGTTGCCGCCGCGGCGGGCTGGAGCAGGTTGGGAGCTGCGATCCGGCGACCAGAACCCCGGCAACATCGAGGATCGGTTCGACTGCCCGCAGCGTGGCGAGGAGTCGATCGCGGAAGCCTGCCATCGAAGCAGTATACGTCGTGGGCGACCTCATCCACGCGACTGTCCAAGAAGGCGAAGGCGGGGATTGCCGACTCCGATACCGAGGTTCATGTCAGCGCTGCCTCGGGGTGGGAGATCGCGATCAAGGTCCGGCTAGGACAGCTCTCGTGGCCGGCGACGGCCGGGACGGTCGCGGCCTACGTGTTCAGCCAGGCGTTCCAGCCGCTGTCGAGGTCACTTCAGCATGCGTGCTCCGTCGCCGCGTGCTCGACAACACCGAGCTCGCGGCGGCGCTTCGGGAGCATCTCGGCGAGCACCCCAGGGCGACGTCGGGCGACATGAACCGCGACCCGCTGGGCCGGGTGGTGGCGCGCCGGTTCGGCGCGGTCCTGGCCGGGTTTGCGGCGGGATCCGGTGGAAGCCGGCGCCCTCGCGCCGCGGCGGCTCGCACCGCTGACCGATCGCGGTCGCCGTGGCTCACCGCCCGAGCGACGCGCGTTACGGCGCCTCCGGCGCCAAGGGTTCGGCGAGCAAGCGCACGAGGTTCTGTCGGCCGGTCCCGTCGTCGCGCAACATGTAGATCTCATGGTCGCGGGCGCCGACGAGCGTGGAGCCGCTCACGCCGAAGTACGAGAGTAGGTCGTTCGTGGTCGGCTCGATGATGACCAGGTGCTGTGCGCACGTACCCTCGTTGGACCTGATGACCACCCGATCGCCGCTCGCGACCGCCCCGCCGACCGAAGCGATCGTGCACGGGGGCGTCCAGCCGCGGTACTCGCTGCCCTGGACCGTCACGAACTCGGTCGGCTGGAACCCGCTGCCGGGCCGCGTGTAGCTGATGAGCAGCTGGTTGGTCAGGTCCACGATGTCGAACGCCACGGCGTCCTGCCGCAGCAGCACCGGCGATTCGGGCAGGATCGCGTCCGGTCCCTGCGACCGCTCGACATCGATGCGGTACAGCGAGTTGTTGCGTCGCGCATACAACGACTCGCCGACCGCGTGGAGGAACGCCGAGTCGCCGAGCATCCCGACCCGCGACGGCGTCTGATCGGTGCCGGTGAGCGACACCCGCTCGAGGGTCGGTCCCGCGTCGGTCCGACCGATGAGGTACGCGTCATAGGGGGTCACCGCGAACGTGTTTGCTGTAGCGGCCGTAGCGGCCGGGTTGACCAGGCGTTGCGGAATCGTGCCGGGTGGGGCCTCGAGGTCGAGCGCATACAGATTCTGGTCGCGCGCGATGAAGAGCCTTCCGCCATGAATGGCGATCCGGGCATAGGTCCCGCTGGCGAAGGTGGGGTAGGCCACTCGCTCACCCGTCGTCTCGTCGATGTGCACCAGCGATTCCCCCGCGGTGCCGCTACAGATCACGAACGTCTGCGGCGCGACCGGGTCCAGGACCGCGGCATTCACGCGCCCGCCGGGGCAGAGGTCCACGGCCACGAGGGTGGAGCGGGCCGGCGGCGCGTCGTCGGGCGCGTCGTCGGGCGCGTCGGTGCAGGCAGCGTGGGGAAGGCTCAGCGCGGCGGCGAGCAGGGTGGTTCCTAGAACCGAGCGGCGATGGAGATTGGTCATGGCGGAGTCCATCGGCCCCGTCGCGCTGCGGTTGCGAACAATCTTGCGCT
>JBBQVZ010000230.1:0-2786 GCA_038211015.1 Actinomycetota bacterium
ATTCCGCGGGCGCGCCGGCGCGACTCTTGCGCTTGTCCACCAGGAGCTTCGCCGCTTCCTCCCACTCCGGGCCCTCCAGCCGGCGCTGCGCCGCGTAGAACTCCTCGAGCTCGGTGTCGCGCAGCTTCCGCCTGGTGATGATCAGCAGCTGGTCGGCATCGGGCACACCCGGGATCGTCTGTTCGTCGGGACCGGGCTCCTTCTGCGACAGGACGTAGATCTTCCCGTTCTTGTAGGCGAACCACGCCGGCACGGTCCTGCGACGGCCGTTCGGTGCCTCGGTGCCGATCCAGATCACGTCGGATTTCTTCAGACCGTCCTCGGTGTTCTTGGACAGCTTGGTCGGCGACGCCTGCACGAAGACGGGCACTTCGATCTCACCGACGATCTCGCCGTTCAGCATGAACGAGGCGACGAACTGTCCGGTCTCGTCGAACACGGCATCCTCGACCGTGTCCACCTCGGTGGTGAGATCCATGGCGCCGGCCATGCGGCGAGGCTCCGGGCCCCAGCGGAGGATCGTGCGTCCCGAGGGCCCGATCAGGCGGATCTCCTCGCTCACGAACCCGGTCGGAACCTTCCACGCCCGGAACAGCACGAACGGGAGCGCCGGACCCGGTTGGCCGACCAGGTAGACGCCGTCACTGGCGTTGGCGCCGTACGCATCCCAGACACGCTTGTCCACGACGGCCGCGGCGACCAGTTCCCCGATGTTGCTCATGCGCGGGCAAGGATATACGACCCGGAGGCCCGCTCAGGCGCTGCGGGCGAGCCACAGTCGCGGCTCCTCGACCTCGGGGAGCGAAGGCATAGCCTCGACGGAGTCCCACATCGTGGCGAGCGTGGCCTCGTCGGTCAGCTCGACGACCGTGTCGCAGAAGGCTGCGCCCTGCACGTACTGCTCGTGCTTCATCTCGATCCCGAGGAGCCGTTCGAACACAGGGTCGCCGGCCTCGCCTTCGCGGTAGCGGCGCATCGCCTCCTGGATCCGGACGAACGACGGCAGGAGCTCGCGGCCGAGCGCCAGCATCACGTGGTCGCCGTAGCCTTCGGCCGCCGCCATGAACGCTTGGATCCTTCCGAGCTTGATCCGCTGCTCGTCGTCGAGCACGGCACCGAACAACCCTTCCTCCGATTCCATCATCGACTGCATCGCCTGCGGATCCGACGCGTCGAGCGTGCTCAGGCGCTCCTGCATCGCTGCCGCGTCGATCCTCAACGTCGACAGGAAGTCGCGGAGCAGCTCGGCGAACCGTTCGCGCGCCCACGGGCGCGCGAACTCGAACCGGTGCGTCACCTCGTGGATCGCGACGAACGTGCGGAAGTCGGTGGGGTCGAGCGACCAGTCGTGCTCGAACCGCGCGATGTTCGACACGACGAACATCACCGCGCCGGGTCCCGATCGCGGGATCGCGATGTCGTACTGCCCCAGGACCCGCTGTCCGAGGAACCCGAGCACCGACCCCACCTGCGCTCCGAGGAGCAGCGGCGAGAGCTGCTCGAACATCCCGCCCATCGCCTGCATCTCCGCCGGTACCTCCGGGCCGAGCGCCTCGCGGGTCGCCTCGCCCATCGCGGCGGCGATCCTCTGGGCGGCGGGCTCCAAGAGCTCGCGAAGGCTCTGGGTGTTGGCGTTCACCCAGTCGGCGCGACGCACGGGCTGGATCTCGACGACGTCGGTGGGCTGTTCCAGGCCGGTGAACCGGGCCACGTGGAGCTCGGCGACGCGGACGACCTCCTCGAACATCCGATGGTCCTCGGCGGTCGGCGCGGGGTCGTCGCGACCCTCCTGCGCGTTCGCGATCCCGATCTGTCGAGCCATCTCCCAGTTCACCGGGCCCGACGACGACGACATCACCCGCTGGAGCTCTCTGAACAGCGGCGCGTCCGCGAAGGCGTCCGGGTCGCCGGATCCGAATGGGAAATCCATCCATCCAGGGTACGGCGGCTGCGTTGTTACGTGCCGGGCGCCTCGACGCCCCACATCCGCGCACTGCTGTGGATCCCTTGGACGGGATAGAGGAGCTCGCCGCCCCCGGGTCCGCGGAACGCGTAGATCCCGGGTTTTCGCTTGTCGCCGCATGCATCGTCGGGCAGAAGGAACACCAGAGCATCCCCTCGGGCGGTCCAACCCAGCGATCGGGAGTTGGGTGACTCGAAGAAGGTCCTTTCACCCGTGACGGGTTCCGGCACGCCATCCACCACGAAGAATGCTGTCGGGACCTCGCACTCGCCGGACCACTGCGCCAGGAGTTCGCGGCCATCCGGCGAAGGCAACGCGTACGCCCAGAACCCCGATAGGTCGGTCACCGCCGCCGGATGCGGCGGCAGCGGGAGGTCCAGATCGTCCTGGAACTGAGAGGTTGCGGCGAAGGCGGCCTCAGGCGACTCGAACGGCTCCAGGATGTGCCGCGGCACATCGAGCAGGTAGAACGTCCCCTTCCGTCGGACGATGACGGGTCCGGGCACCGTCCATTGGTAGTAGAGGCGGTGATCCTCGAGGGGGTAGAGGACTCCGCCGTCGACGTCGAGGAACGTGAGCCCGCCCTCCTCCTGCACCACGACTCCCTGGGGAGGAAGAGGAGGGAGCTCGATCGCCACACGAGCCGGGCCCGAGGTCGAGGGTGTCGTTCCATCCGAGGCCCCGTTGCCGGCCGTGGCGCAACCCGCGAACAAGGCCGCGACCACGACCGAGGTGAGAAGCTTCTTCGTCACCGGCACCTCCAGGACCCTCTCCTTACAATGGCTGACGTGCGCTCGCAAGCTTTGGTTCGCGTGACTTCCGA
>JBBQVZ010000231.1:0-2682 GCA_038211015.1 Actinomycetota bacterium
GTCGACGTGAAGATCACGCTCCGGTACTGGTCGCCCACGTCGGGACCCTGTCGGTTCACCTGCGTGGGGTCGTGCATCGCCCAGAAGACCTCGAGCAGCTGATCGAACGAGACCAGCTCGTCGTCGAACATCACCCGCAGGACCTCGGCGTGGCCCGTTGTGTGGGAGCACACCTCCTGATACGTCGGGTTGGGTGTGATGCCTCCGGCGTATCCGGCCTCGACGCCGGTCACGCCCGGCACCCGCCGGAACACGTACTCGACGCCCCAGAAGCAGCCGGCTCCGAACGTCACGGTCTGCATGGTCATGGTCGATGCTCCTTTCGCTCCCTCCATGGTGTCAGGGAAGGGCCCGAACGTTGCATGGCCGTGCCGGCTTCCGTCCGGGCCCGGAGCGCTGCTAGGCTTCCCCACATCCCAGTTTGAACGGAGATTCAATCTTGCCTGCCAACAGCTACGACGCGATCGTCATCGGCGGAGGGCACAACGGCCTGGTGGCCGCGGCTTACCTGGCCAAGTACGGCGCCCGGACGGTGGTCCTGGAGGCCCGCCACAAGACCGGGGGGGCCGCCGACACCATGGCGCCCTGGCCGGAGGCGCCCGACATCAAGGTGACGACACTCAGCTACGTGATGAGCCTGATGCCGCCGTCGATCCAGCGCGACCTCCAGCTCGAGCGGTTCGGCTACAAGGTCCACCCGCAGGGCATGGGCTACCTCCCGCTCCCGGACGGCTCCATCCTGCAGTCGGGCGACGAGCGGAAGGACCACGAGTCGATCTCGCGGTTCTCCAAGCACGACGCCGACGCGTGGCCGAGGTTCGAGGCGTGGATCGCCCGGATCGCGAACATCATGGGACCGCTCCTCATGGAGACGCCGCCGCATCTCGGTTCGAAGAAGGCGAGCGACATCAAGGATGTAGCGCAGCTCGGGTGGCAGCTCCGCAAGGAGGTCGATCAGCAGACCGTCGCCGACATCACGCGCCTGTTCACCATGAGCGCGACCGATCTGCTCCGACGGTGGTTCGAGAATGAGGTGTTCATCGGGCTGCAATCGGTGAACGGGATCATCGGCACGTGGTCGGGACCGGACGCGCCCGGCACCGCGTACGTCTTGATGCACCACTCGGTCGGTGACATCGGCGACGGTGAGATCGCGAGCTGGGGTTATCCCGAGGGTGGCATGGGCGCCGTCGGCGACGCGTGCGCATCCGCTGCGCAAGCGTTCGGCGCCGAGATCCGCACGAACGCGCGCGTGGGGAGGGTGCTGATCCGCGACGGCCGCACGGTCGGTGTGGCGCTCGCCGGCGGCGAGGAGCTGTCGGCGCCGATCGTCGTCACCGCGATCCACCCGAAGATCACGTTCCTCGAGCAGATCGAGCGCTCGCAGCTGCCCACGACGTTCGTCGAGGACATCGAGAACTGGCGCACGCGTTCGGGCACGGTGAAGATCAACCTGGCGCTCGCGGAGCTCCCGGAGTTCACGGCGGATCCGGGGTTCAACCCGGACATCCACGGCGGCGCGATCCAGGTGCTCGACGACCTGGACTACCTGGAGAAGGCGTTCCAGGAGGCGCGGTTCGGAAAGGCCGCGACGCTGCCGTTCAGCGACACGGCCATCCCCACGGTGTTCGACAAGACGCTGGCGCCGGAGGGTGTGCACGTGATGTCGATGTTCACGCAGTGGGTGCCGGCCGAGTGGGCCGACGAGGACGGGCACGAGGCGGACCTGGAGGCGTACGCCGACCGGTTGATCGACCGGATGAACGCCGTTGCGCCGAACTTCAAGGGTTCGATCATGCACCGCCAGATCATCGGGCCGCGACAGATGCAGCAGGATTGGGGCCTGATCGGCGGCAACATCTTCCACGGCGAGCTCACGGTGGATCAGCTGTTCCATATGCGGCCGGCGCCCGGCTACGCGGACTACCGGACGCCGATCCGTGGGCTCTACCAGGCGTCGAGCGCGACCCACGCCGGCGGCGGCGTGACGGGGATGCCCGGTCACCACTGCGTGCGCGAGATCTTGAAGGACAAGGGCGGCCGCAAACGCAAGCGGTAGCCGACTCGCACATCGTCGACGACCCGTTCTAGGCTACGAACGATGGAGCGAGAGGCGTTCGCGGAGCAGCTGTTCTCCTCGGTGCTCGGGTACTTCGGCGTGCTCTCTATCAACCTTGGCTTCCACCTCGGGCTCTACAAGGCGATGGCGGACGGCGAGGAGATCACATCCGGTCAACCCGCCGAGCGCGCGGGGATCGCCGAACGATACGGATGGAGCCTGTTCGAATGCCTACCGGCGGGTATGGCGGATCGGCCCTCTGCCGGGACGGGCACGGTCATGCGCCCCGACACCTTGCGGCGATACGCCACCGAGGCGGGATTCGGCGGGTTCGAGATCCTCCCGATCGAGCACGATTCGTTCAGGTTGTACCTGCTCAGGCCCTGACTGCGCCGTTGAGCGCACGACGCCCTCCATCGTTCGCCGACCTGAGCGAGGGGGACGGATCGACCCCTCGAGCGTCTTCCGTCATCCGACGTAGCCCACGCGGACCTCGCCCCTCCCTCGAAGGGCGTCCCTCCAACGTGGTGCAGGAATCGGCCGGCATCCCGATACGCGCCGCCCGCTCGGCCGCCCACAATCGGAACGACTCGATCCGAGGGGGCTGTACATGCGTCAGTGGG
>JBBQVZ010000232.1:0-2636 GCA_038211015.1 Actinomycetota bacterium
GCCTCGGTCAGCGATCGTGACGGCTTCGCGGTGTACGTGTCGGTCGACGGCGGACCCGCGAAGGAGACCGTTCGCAGCACGGACTGGCTCCGCGTGTCGGGACCGGACGATGCGGGGTTCAACCGCGGCGGCCTGTCGGCCGACGGCACGATGCTGTGCCTGCAGCATTGCGAGGGCGGCAGCATGCTCCACCCATCGCTGCGCGTGATCGACCCGCGGACCGCCGGCGTCGTCGCCGGCCTGTTCGACGAGGGCATGAGCTTGTCGACCGCGGCGTGGTCGCCGGTCGCCGGCGACGGGCGACTGGCCGTGATCCACGAGCGGGGCGGCGAGGAAGCCACGGCGATCTGGGAGCCCGCGACGGGGACGTGGACCGATCTGCAGATCGGTCTGCACGGCGCGGTGACGGCGATGGACTGGTGGCCCGACGGATCGGCGTTGCTGTTGTCGAACCTCGTCGAGGGCCGGCATCGCCTCTACCGCTACGACGTGGCGACGAGCGTGGTCACGCCGATCGAGCATCCCGTAGGCCAGATATCGGGAGCCCTCGTCCGGCCCGACGGCGCGGTGTGGTTCCGCTGGGCCAACGGCGCGAACGCGCCGCGCATCCTGAACGATCGCGGGGACGAGGTGTTGCGCCCTGAAGGGGAGCGCGCGGCCGATGGTCGCCCGTACGTCTCGTTCCGGTTCGACAATCAGCACGGGAAGTCGGTCCACGGCTTCTACACGACCCCGGAGGGGGACGGGCCGTTCCCGGTCTTCGTCCACCCGCACGGCGGGCCAACGTGGTTGGAGGAGGATCGGTGGAACCCCGAGGTGCAGGCCTACGTCGACGCCGGGTTCGCGGTGGCGTTGATCAACTTCCGCGGATCGACCGGCTACGGATCGGCGTGGCGCGACGCGCTGATCGGCGACATCGGCGGTCCCGAGCTGGAGGACCTGAACGCGGGTCTCGACTTCTTGGTCCAGCGCGGCATCGCCGACCCGCAGCGCGCCGTCGTGGGCGGCTGGTCGTGGGGCGGGTACCTCACGCTGATGGAGCTGGGCAAGCATCCGGACCTGTGGCTGTGTGGCGTCGCGGGCATCCCCGTCGGCGACTACGACATGTCGTACGACGACATGTCGCCCGACCTGCAGGCCTACGATCGTGCCCTGCTGGGCGGGCGGCCCGATGAGGTCCCCGAGCTGATGCTCGATCGCAACCCGATCCATACGGCCGACGATGTGCGCGTGCCGGTGTTGTTCATCATCGGTGAGAACGACAGCCGCTGTCCCTACCGGCAGGCCATGGCCTACGTCGACAAGCTCGCGGCGCGCGGGCATCCGCACGAGGTGTATCTGTTCGGCACGGGACACGGTTCGTTCGACACGGACGAGGACGTCCGGCAGGTGCGGACCATCCTCGAGTTCCTCGCGAAGCATGTTCCCGGTGCGCAGGTGCCTTCCAGCTAGTCCATCTCAGACTAGATGCCCTTTTCGCCTCTCGCCGAAGACCGGTGCTACGGTGGCCGGGTGCCCTCGCTGCAACAGGTCTTCCTCGTCGTCACGGCGCTGCTGCTCGCGTTCCTGATCTGGCGCGTGGGCACGGCCATGCTCCGCTCGGTGTCGGGAAGCGGGTTCGATCGCACCAAGCCCGAGGTCGAGGATGTCGAGGAGCTCGAGGTCTTCTTGGTCTGCGACGAGTGTGGGACCGAGCTCCACGTCACCCGACTCGGAGAGCTCCAGGTCCCCCGCCATTGCGGCGAGCCGATGCAGGTGATCCGCCGCCCCGCCGTCGGCTGAAGCCGGGGTTATCCACCGCGCTCGCACCGGCGATCCACAGGTTATCCACACCCTCGCCGTCGGCGTTTCCCACAGGTGGGGAAAGGATGTGGAAGGATCACATCGGTGTGATTCGCGGACCGCGGAGGCGGAAGAACTAGCGGATCTTGGTGGTTCCCAGGAACCCCAGACCGATCATCCCGAGCCCGACGAAGAGCGCGACCGGACTGGTGACGTCGTGCGTGAACGGCAGGACCGTCGGCCAGATGTAGTTCAAGACGATCACGACCACGCCGACGCCCATCAGCCCCAGCACGAGCGGTGCGTACCACCGGGGGCTGGGCTTGGGGCGCGGAGCCTTCTTCTCCGGTTCCAGTTGGTAGCGGCGTTTCTCGGCGGTGCGGTTGCGCGAACGAGACTTCGGCATGTCCCCGATGTTACCCGGGGAGCAGCCGCATCGTGGCGACCGTGGCGGCCTCCACCGCCGGACGCGTGAACGGAAGGGCGTGGTGCTCCCCGGCGATCCACAGCGGGAACTGGTCGCTCCAGTGGGGCGAGGCCGGGTTGCCCGAGACGCCGGCCGGGAGCACGCCGACGGACCGATCGAGGTCCGCCATGTCGTAGACGGCGCGCCACGACGCGATCACGTCGACGGCATAGCCGTCGCGCCCGTCGAACCCGCCCTGCGCGACGGTCTGCTCGTCGCCGCCGAGGTCGGCTTCGCCGGCCGTGACGAGCGATCCGAGGCCGGGGATCGCGCCGAGCGGGTGGACCAGCGCGAGCCGGTGCAGCGCGCCCCAGCTCCACGCGGAGGGGTGCGGCCCCAAGCGCTCCCGGAGCTCGGCGAGCGTATCGGCGAGAGCGGTGCGCACCAG
>JBBQVZ010000233.1:0-2584 GCA_038211015.1 Actinomycetota bacterium
TCTAGAACTGACGGACATCGTGTACACATCGGGTTCTCCGGAAGGGAGGGGAACCGATGACCGAACGGGAGCAGAACCGCAACGTGGCCCGGCGCCTGGCGATGATCCGGTACTGCCAGGAGGTGAGCGGCAACGTCGCCAAGACATGTCGTCACTACGGGGTCAGCCGCCCCACGTACTACAAGTGGCTGCGCCGCTACGAGGAGCACGGGATCGAGGGCCTCAGGGACACCTCGAGTCGACCTCATTCGAGCCCGAACGCCACAAGGACCGAGGTCGTCGGCAAGATCATCTACCTGCGTCAGCACTATCACTTCGGGCCGCACAAGATCTCGATGTACCTCAAGCGCTACCACGACATCCAGATCTCACCGTCGGGGGTGTGGAGGATCCTCAAGCGGTTGGATATGAGCCGGCTCCCGAGCTCTCAGCGCTACAAGCGTCACCAAGACCGATGGAAGCGCTACGAGAAGCCGCTGCCGGGCCATCGCGTGCAGATCGACGTGAAGTTCATCGCTCCCCTGAAGGGCTCACGCAAGAAGCACTACCAGTTCACCGCGATCGATGATTGCACCCGGATCCGGGTCCTGAGGATCTACGACCGACTGAACCAGAAGACCGCGATCCAGTTCGTCGACTACGTCTTGGAGAAGCTCCCGTTCGCCGTGGAGGTGATCCAAACCGACAACGGCGCGGAGTTCCAATCGCAGTTCCACTACCACGTTCTCGATGCAGGGGTCGGTCACGTCTACATCAAGCCGGCCACACCCCGATTGAACGGGAAGGTCGAGCGGTCCCACCGGATCGATGCCGAGGAGTTCTACCGGATGCTCGAGGGGGTCGTGATCGACGAGACCGAGTTGTTTAACGACCGGCTGAAGGAGTGGGAGGACTTCTACAACTTCGACCGCCCCCACGGGGGGCTCGGCGGCCAGACGCCCTATGAGAGACTTCGGCAGAAGACGACGAGGCCGGTGTGAGCGACCACCGTCAGTTGCACACCTCGGCCACCGCCAGAGATCGGATCAGAGGTCGATCGCGCGGTGTGTGTAGGACTCGCGTACGCGCATCCCAACCCGTTCGTACAGCGTCAACGCTCCGGTGTTCGAGTCCGTCGAGAGCGATGTCGCGGTATGTCCCCGATCGGCTCCTCGCTGGAACGCTGCCTGGAGGAGCGCGCGCGCGATGCCGCGATGGCGATGGTCGCGACGAACCGCGAGCTTGTCCACCCAGATCTCATCCGAGTCGATCAGGAACGCACCGCCGACGATCTCGCCGCCATCCTCGGCGAGCATCAGATCCTCGGGCACGAACCCGTCGCTTTCGATCGTCATCGCGCGCCACGTCGCGAGGGACGACGACTGGCGGTCTTCCCATTCGTTGAACGCATCCTCGAACATGCCGAGCGCCTCGTCCTCGTCGCCGGGACGGAACGGACGAAGCGCGATCCCCGGGGGGAGCACCGGATGGGCGGGCCGCTCCGGGTGCTCCATCGACAGGATCCAGGCGGTGCGTCGCGGCGTGTAGCCGGCGTGAATCAACAGCTGAGCCGCATCGCCCGCCCGGTCGTTGATCGTCTGGCCCACGCGAGCGGCCCCTCGCTCACCGGCTCGACGCTCGGTCCATCGGCGGAGCCAGGTCCCGATCCCTTGAAAGCGTGCGTCCGGGTGGACGTCGACCCAGGCGTTGCGTTCGCTCGGGAGGAAACCCCAGGCGATCAGGCGCATGTCATCCCAGATGCCGACCGAGTCGAGCTCGGTGTCGACGCCGAGGAGCCGGAAGTCGGAGGTCAGGTCCTCGCGCTCCCACATCGGGTAGCCGACGTCGTGCATCTCGCAGGTGTTGGCGAGCGCGACGACGTCGTCGACGTCGTCGGCGGTGAGTGCGCGGAGCGTGAGCCCGTGCAGCGGCGCTAGGAGATCGTCCATCCCGGACACTGTATCGGCGCCACAGGACCAGGTGCCACGAGGGTCGTCTCGAGAGATCTGCGCACCTGATCGAAGTCGTTCCACGGCACGAACGGGACGCCGTCGTTGAGGCAATGGTCGACGAGCTCGCCCTTCGCGAACGTCATGTCCGCGTAGAGCGCGCCGTATCGGTCCGACTGTCCGTCCCCGACGAACGCGACCGCCCCGTGCGCCTCGCGATACCGGAGCACCGCGTTCATCTTGCACGTGCCGCACCCGACACACACCTCGTGACCGTTCACGAATCGCATACCCGCGGGGCGGCCGTCGGGGCCCCAGACCTGTTCGTTCGAGAAGACGGTGAGATCGCCGAGTCCGGCTGCCTCCAGGATCGGCCGGATGTAGAACCCGAACCCGTCGGAGACGAGCGCGAGCGGGATACCGGACGCGGTCAGCCACGCCACGAACGGTGGGAACGTGGGATCCAGGGGACAGTGCTCCACCGCATACGCCACGAGCTCGTCACGGGTCGCGTCGAGCAACCCGTCTTGGATCTGGATCGCCTCCCGAAGTCCGATCTCACGTCGGTCGACGGCGTCGTCGTACTCGGGCCACGACGCGTCGCCGAACTCCTTCAACAACAGCTCGGCGACGTCGCTCGAACACGCGGTTCCATC
>JBBQVZ010000234.1:0-2571 GCA_038211015.1 Actinomycetota bacterium
TGCCCGGTCCTCGGCGTAGGACCGATGGGCGTCGTTCAACGCCTGGGCGAACCCGGGATCGGTTCGTTCGCGCTCGTTGAAACGAGCGATCCAGCCGTCCGCCTCGAGGCGCGCCACCGCCTTGCCGGCATCGGGACACGTCAGCCAGTACGTGGTGGGGAACGGCGCGCCCGCAGTGTCTCGCGGCGCGTTGCGGATCACGAGCGGATGCTCACCCGTGCAGCGGGCCACGACCGTGAACGGCGTGGTCGGCTCGCGCCCGAGCTGCTCGCGCACGGCGATCAGATCGGACGTTCGGAGCTCGCGGTTCGACGTTCCCGGGACGACGCTCATCCGGCGCCCATCTTGGCAGGCCGTGGGCTGCGAGTTGCGCGCTTCGCGGACACGGGCGACATACTGTCGCGGTGCGTCCCGACCCCGACTTCACCGAGCTCCGCACAGACCGTCTGGTGATCCGGCGATTCCGCGCCGAGGACGCCGTCACGTTCGCGGCGTACCGATCGGACCCCGACGTGGCGCGCTACCAGGACTGGGACTCGTGCACGCGACAGGAGGCCGACGACTTCGTGCGCGAGATGGCCGGAACGCAACCCGGTGTTGCGGGCGAATGGTTCCAATTCGCGATCGCCGACGCCGAGAGCGACGGGCACCTGGGCGATGTGGGGCTCGGCGTCGACGCCATCAACCCGTCGCGCGCGGAGCTCGGGTTCACGTTGGCGACCGCGCATCAGGGCAAGGGGTATGCCACCGAAGCCGTCGAGCGCGTGATCGCCTACGCGTTCGAACGGCTGGGTGCCGAGGCGGTGTTCGCGGTCGCCGACGCGCGCAACGACGCGTCGATCGCACTGCTGGAACGGATCGGCATGCGGCGCGCGACGACGGAGCACGTGAAGTTCAAAGGCGAATGGTGCGACGAACACACCTACGAGCTCCGTTGAGATGAAGGGTGAGCGGCGCGGTTACTTGCGCTTGTGCTCGACGGCGCGCTTGTAGTCGACCAGATTCTCTTCGCTCGACTTCATGAACTTCTTGAGCATCTGCTCGAACTGTGGATCCGATCCCCGGCGCTGACGCACGGGTGCGGGGTCCTGGAGCGCCTTGATCGACAGGTCGATCTTGCCGTCTTCCTTGATGGCCTGGACCTTCGCCTGGACGACGTCGCCCTCCCGCAGGTGGTCGTGGACGTCCTTGACGTAGTTCCGGTCGATCTCGGAGATGTGGATGAGGCCGAGCCGGCCGTCCTCGAGCTTGAGGAACGCTCCGTACGGCGTGATGCGTTCGACGGTGCCGTCGATCACCGCCCCTACTTCGATCTCAGCGATGCGAGAACCCCTTTCCGTGCCGGCCGCCCGGCCGACCCGGGAAGCAGGCGGCCAGTGTGCGGGAATCGTTCCGGCACGTCAATGCCGCGAACGGCGTCGGGCAGCCGAGCGACGCATGGGCGGAACGGACCCGTACGGTAGGGTCGCCCCGATGGAGTTCAAGGACGTCGTTCGCCGCCGGCGCATGGTCCGCCGGTTCGATCAGCGGCCCGTGCCCACCGACGCGATGGATCGGATCCTCGAGGCAGGCCGGCGCGCGCCGTCGGCGGGATTCTCGCAAGGCCTCGAGCTCTTGGTGCTCGATGCGCCCGAGGCGATCGCGGAGTTCTGGGCCATCACGCGCGATCCGGAGTACCCGTGGGAGAACGAGGAGATCGCGGTCGGACCGACGGTGCTCGTCCTACCCCTCCCTGACAAGGCGCGATACATCGAGCGCTACTCGCAGCCGGACAAGATCGCGTTCGGCATGGACGACGAGACGAACTGGCCGGTGCGGTTCTGGGACATCGACGCGGCCATGTCGTCGATGCTCATGCTGTTGGCGGCCGTCGACGAAGGCCTGGGCGGCTGGTACTTCGGGATCACCCACGGGGAGCGTGAGCTGCTCGATCGGTTCGGCGTACCGGCGGATCTGCGCCCGATCGGCATCATCGGGTTCGGCTACCGCGCCGACGATGAGGAACCGCAGGGATCCTGGACCAAACGACGGCGTCGTTCGTTCGAGGACCAGATCCACCGCAACGGCTGGTGACCGCGGCTCGGGCGCGGCTCAGTCTTCGCTCGACCCCAGAAAGCGTTGACGCACGTCGTCATTCCCCGCGCGCCAGTCCTCCAGATACGGCCTCAATACTGGATCATGATCAAGCTCTTCGCGGGTCACGACGATGCCTGGGCGGGGGACCGCATCCCACGCCACGTCGAAGTCGGATGTCTCCAGGAAGATGTGCCAGTCCCATCCGATCACCTCCTTATCCTCGATCTTCATGCGACCCTCAAGGACGTAGAAGCGGCCTTTCGGAACCTGCTCGAACCGCGAACGGTCCGCGTAGAGGAGCCAGTCCATCCATCCACGTTAGCCCCCAGCGGAGCGTCGAGGTCAGGGAGGTCAACCCTAGCAGTCGGGTGGATCGGGCTTGCCGTGCGCCGGGACGATCACGAACGCGGTCTCTCCCGGCTTGACCATGCCCAGGCACTCGCGCGCGAGCCGCTCCAGGTACGTGGAGTCGCCCAGCCGATCGATCTGCGCTTG
>JBBQVZ010000235.1:0-2429 GCA_038211015.1 Actinomycetota bacterium
GAGACGCTGGAGCTCCGCGATCACATCGTGCGGATGCGCGACGAGGTCGGCTTGACCGTGTTGGTGATCGAGCACGACATGCGCGTCGTGAAGGGAGTCTCCGATCGCGTGATCGCCTGCGACTACGGACAGAAGATCGGCGAGGGCACGTACGACGAGGTCGCGCACAACGAACAGGTGATCGAGGCCTACCTCGGCACGAAGGCGGCCGGGTGAGCGACGCCGCCTCCCCGATCCTCGAGATGAAGAACGTCAGCACCCACTACGGGCTGGTGGCGGTCCTCCGCAACGTGAACGTCCAGATCTACGAGGGGGAGATGGTGTGCCTGCTCGGTGGGAACGCGAGCGGCAAGACGACCACGCTGAAGACGATCCTCGGCTACGTGAAGCCGAGCGAGGGCGAAGTGCTGCTCGACGGCAACGTCGTGAGCGGCCTTCCTACGATCGAGGTCGTCCGTCGAGGCGTGTCCATGGTCCCGGAGAACCGGCGGTTGTTCGCCGACATGACGGTGTCGGAGAACCTGGACCTGGGGGCGTACCAACGGCGCGACCGGGCGGGGATCGCGGAGGATCGAGAGCGGTTGATGGGCGTGTTCCCGCGCGTACGCGAACGGCTGAAGCAGAAAGCCGGCACGCTCTCGGGCGGCGAGCAGCAGATGGTGGCGATGTGCCGGGCGCTGATGGCCAAGCCGAAGGTGTTGCTGATGGACGAGCCGTCCATGGGGCTCGCCCCGGTGCTCGTCGACCAGGTGTTCGAGATCATCAAGCAGATCCGGGCCCTCGGCACGACGATCTTCGTGGTCGAACAGAACGCCAACATGGCGCTGTCGATCGCGGATCGCGGCTACGTGATCCAGACCGGCGAGGTCGTCCTGGCCGACACCGCCCAGAACCTGTTGGAGAATCCGTTGATGCGGGAGGCCTACCTCGGGGAGCTGTGATGCAGCTCCTTGACGCCACCGAACTCCACCGCCGGCTCCCCATGCCCGCCGCCATCGACGCGCTCGAGGCCGGGTTCCGTACCCAGGATCCATCCGCCACTCCGCTGCGATCCCATCTTGCGACGCCGGCAGGATCACTGCTCCTGATGCCCGCGTTCGGCGAGGGCGGAGTGGGGGTGAAGCTCGTGACCTTGACCCCGGACAACCCGGAACGGCACCTGCCGTTCATCGGGGCGGTCTACGTGCTGTTCGACGCCGCGACCCAGACGCCCGAGGCCATCATCGACGGCGCCGCGCTCACCGCGCTCCGCACCGCGGCGGTGTCCGGCCTGGCGACGCGCCATCTGGCCAACCCGGATTCCGGCCGACTAGTGATCTTCGGTGCAGGTGTGCAGGCGCGCTCCCATCTCGACGCGATGCTCGCCGTCCGTCGGATCGAGCACGTCACCGTCGTGTCGCGAACGCCCCAACGTGCGCAGGCGCTCGTCGACGTGGCCCGTGAGCGAGTGGCCGGCGCGGACGTCGGCGACGCGGATGTGGTCGGCGAAGCCGATCTCATCTGTACGTGCACGACGAGCGACACCCCGCTGTTCGACGGGTCCCGGCTCGCAGGCGGCACCCACATCAACGCGGTCGGCAGCTACCAACCCGCGGCGCGGGAGTTGGATACCGCCACGCTCCTCCGCGCGCGGGTCGTCGTGGAGACGCGCGAGGCGGCGTTCGCCGAGGCCGGGGAGCTCTCGATCCCGATCGTCGACGGGGCGTTCGATCGAGAACACGTCGTCGCCGACCTCGCGGAGGTGATGCATGGCACCGGCGTCCGGGCGGCGCCGTCCGACATCACGGTGTTCAAGTCCGTCGGGCTGGCGTTCGAGGACTTGATCGTGGCGCGCGCGGCGGTGGATGCGGCATGAGTCCTGGCACCGCCGACGTCGTGGTGATCGGTGGAGGGGTGGTGGGCGCCAGCACCGCGTACCACCTAGCGGCGGCGGGCGTGGAGCACGTCGTGCTGCTGGAGCGCGCCGACGCCGTCGCCACCGGATCGACCGGCGCGTGCGCCGGAGGGTTCCGCCACCAGTTCTCCAGCCGCATCAATATCGAGCTTTCACTCGCGAGCGTGCCGATGATCCTGGGCTTCGCGCAGGAGCACGGCCTGCCGCTCGACGTCGTGCAGGACGGCTACCTCTTCCTGGTGCGCACGGAGCGGGAGTGGGCTGAGTTCCGGACGGGGGCCGAGCTCCAGCGATCGCTCGGTGTCGACGCGCAGCTGCTGACACCGGAGGAGGCCGCGGCGATCGCCCCGGGCATCGCGGTCGACGACGTCGTTGGCGCGACGTTCTGCTCCGACGACGGGATCGCGGATCCGGCGGGGCTCACCCAGGGGTACGCGACGCTCGCGCGAGAAGCCGGCGCCGACCTCCGGTTTGGCGTGGAGGTTGTCGCGATCGAGGCAGACGATGCCGCGGTCACCGCGGTCCGTACCGGGGA
>JBBQVZ010000236.1:0-2372 GCA_038211015.1 Actinomycetota bacterium
AGCGGGTGTCCTTCGTGAAGTCAGGAGACACCACGTACATGCTCGCGCGTACCCGCGAGTTCGACGAACGCATGACGCGCGAGTCGGCGGAGACCGAGGAGTATACCGAACAGGAGCGAGAACAGATGTTCGTTAATGGGATGCGCCAGCACTACAACGGCGTGTTCGATGCGACCAAAGGAACGGTCGCGCAGAAAACGGAGGCTGCTACCCGCGCCGTGGTGAAGGAGTACAAGCTGGGTTACTACGCTGGCAAGAACGCGAAGCTCGAGCGGGTGCGATGAAGTCCACCGCCCACTGCCTGGCGCTGGCGATGCTCCTCGCATGCGGTGGAAAGACGACGTCGACATGGAAGCCTGTCGACCATGCCGAGTCGACGACCGTGGCCAACGACGTCGTCTATCGAACGACGGGGGACGGCGGGATCGAGGCGAGCGTGAACGTGACGGACGGAGACGACTCAGCTGCCGGGTCGGTCGAGCTTGTCGGCCGTGAAGGCTCGCGCGCGAGGGAGTCGGAGCACGTGCGGCTGGCCCGGGGGCGGGCTTGGCTCGCAATCGCGGTCAAAAGGCGCGCTTCAGTGCCGGCAGCAGCGTACGCGGCGGCGCGCTCGGGCATCGATGCCGTGGGGCCGGTCACGGTGCCGGGAGAGAAGCGCCACGAGCTCGAGCAGCTAACACTCGCCGACCAGCAGCTCGCGATCGCACCAGCCGACGCGGCCGCGGTGGCGATCGAGATCCTGGAGCGACGCTTGCGCGCGTACACCAGCGTCTGGCACGACCGGGTTCGTTAGAGATCGAGCTGAACGGAGCCCGCCTGGGCCAGGCACCGGAGCTTCGTCACGCCCGCCGCCCGCAGCCGCTCGGCTGACGCCACCACCGTCGACGACAGGGCAGGGTCGGGGCACGAGGTGCCGCGCAGCTCGAGGCGGTTCCCGATGACGGACACCGTCATCGCCAGCACCCTGTGTGACCGTCTCGCGGTCGACGAACCCACCGTCTTTGCTGAAAGGCTGAAAAATCGTGGCCCCGATCAAAGCAATTTCGCCTTCGAAAGTATTTGGGTTGATTGCCCAAACGTGAAGAAGGTCTGGGCGCACCCTGCCACCGGGACGCTACCTGCCGCCGTGCAGTTGGTGGCGTTCAGGTCGCTCTGGCGCCGGAACTCGGTGACATGGCCGGGGAACTGCGTGTTCCGGTAGAACAGGTAGAGCAAGCGCTCGCCCTTGCTGGTCGGGTTGGTGTCCGAATCGCCGTAGCTGATGATCGTGGGCAATCCGTTCGCGTCGAAGGCGCGGGCCTCGTAGCTCACCGGCACGTTGACGTCGGACGGGCTCTTGGTCGCGACGAGGTCGAGCTTGGTGCCGGTGGTGTCCCAGATGTACTCCGCCGCGTCGAGACAGGCGCCGTCGCAGGTCTGACTCGGGGGACCGAACGACGTGACGGTCGTGACCAGGTCCTCGGCGGCGTTCTGGATCGTCAGGCAGCGGGCGGCGCGGAAGCACACGCCGGTGGCTCCGGTGCCGGTGTTCCCGCCACAGAGGAAGCCCGCGCCGCAGTCGGTGTCGGTCGTGCAACTCGTCGAGTTGTCGCGGTTGAAGTAGAGCGCCGTCTTGCCGCTGCAGGTCGTGCGGCTCGAGTTGTAGTCGAAGCCGATCATGCCGCGCTGCGAGTCTGCGCGATGCACGCGACCCGGCACGGTCGCCGAGTACGCGAAGGCGACGATCTGCTTGCCCCCGCCGTCCTGGATCTGGGTGAGGTACCCGCCGCTATAGACGTTGGACTGCGCGAGCTGAGAACCGATCGTCACGGAGGTCAGCGCGCCGCTCGTGTAGCCGTAGGTCGTCGTGTGCTGCGTCGTCCAGACCGCCGCGATCGGCCGGGGAGGCCGAAACCACGACGCGAATGTCCGGAATCCTTCGACTGGGATGGGGCGCCCACCGCGCCCGCGACCTACCGATCGCCCCCAAAAGCCTTGCGCGTGAGCAGCTTAGATTCGCTCGCGGCATGGCACCGAAGTCGCAATGCAGCCAGTCATGAGTAACCCGCGCGTGGAACGTCACTTCAAGAACCTGACGAGGCTGTTCGCTGCGTTGCTCCCGGCGTGTGGCCAGTCCGTTGACGAGACCCAGTTTGCCGAGAACGTGTGCACGGATGGCCAGGTGAAAGCTCTCGCGACCACATCGCCCTCCGAGCCTCGCTCCGTCGGATCGCCCGAGCAGCTGGAGCGACGACTCACCTAGCCATGGCGTCCGGCATGCGGACGGCGAGTGTCCGGTGCTCGGACCTCTTGACGGTAACGTCGCGAGCCGCCACGAGTCGCCGACGACGACGAGGGTGGCACTGCACGCGCACCCGCGCCGGTCGTGTCGG
>JBBQVZ010000237.1:0-2262 GCA_038211015.1 Actinomycetota bacterium
GGACGCGGCGGGAAGATCCACTCCTTCTGGGCGATGTACTCCTTCATGATGTCGGTCTGCAGCGTGCCGTCGAGCCGGTCCCACGGCACGCCCTGCCGTTCGGCGGTCGCCAGGAAGAACGCGAACGCAACGACCGCGGGACCGCTGATCGTCATCGACGTGGAGATCTCGCCGAGCGGGATCCGGTCGAACAACGTCACGAAGTCCTCGAGCGTGTCGGTGGCAACGCCGCAACGCCCGACCTCGCCCTCCGCGCGCGGATCGTCCGAGTCGATCCCCATCAACGTCGGCATGTCGAACGCCACCGACAGCCCACCCTGTCCACGTTCGAGCAGGAACCGGTAGCGCTCGTTCGTCTCTGCGGCCGTCCCGAAGCCCGCGAACTGTCGCATGGTCCACAGGCGGCCCCGGTACATCGACGGGTACACGCCCCGAGTGAACGGATACTCGCCCGGCGCACCCAGCTTCGCGTCGGGATCGAACCCCTCGAGATCGCGGGGCCGATAGACGGGCTCCACGGGTTCGCCGGAGAGCGTCGCGAACCCTCGCTCCCCCTGCGGGGCGCCCCCTGCGCGCTCCGTCGTGTTCTGGGCCACGTCCTTGGCTGGTTCCGTCACCCGCCGCCTCGGCTCGTGCCGCCGCTATCCCGCGGCGGCGGTCTCGCCTGCCAGGATAGCCGCGGCCCTGTAAGGGTCCACGCGGCGGGAGACCAAGTCGTCCGCGAGCTCGCCATCCGTCGTCAGGACCAACGCCGCCTTCACGCGGAAGCGCGCGGCCGCCAGGCTCTCGACCTCGCGCAGCAACCTCGCACGGCGCTTGGCGAGAAGCGCGCCGGAATCGTCCAGGAATGTCCGATGCTCGGCGATCGCCGCCCGGAGCTCCACGAGGCCCTTGCGCTCGAGCGCCGACGTCCGCAGGATCGGCGGTTCCCATGGACGCGCGGCGCCCAGGTGCAGCATCTGCCGCAGCTCACGGATCACATCTCCCGCCCCGTCCCGATCGTCCTTGTTCACCACGAACACGTCGGCGATCTCCAGGATGCCGGCCTTTGCCATCTGCACCGCATCGCCCATCCCCGGGGCGAGCACGACGACGGCGGTGTCGGTCG
This sequence comes from Actinomycetota bacterium, assembly GCA_038211015.1. Lineage (GTDB taxonomy): Bacteria > Actinomycetota > UBA4738 > UBA4738 > HRBIN12 > JBBQVZ01. The sequence goes on from JBBQVZ010000237.1 coordinate 1,109, forward strand.
CCGCCGCCACCTCGACCTCCGCTTGCCCGACGCCCACGGTCTCAACGACGATCTCGTCATACCCGGCCGCGTCCAAGACGCGGACCGCCTCCGGCGCCGCGAGGGCCATACCCCCGAGATGCCCGCGCGTTGCCATCGAACGGATGAAGACACCCGGATCGGTCGCGTGTTCCTGCATGCGGACGCGGTCGCCCAAGAGCGCCCCGCCGGTGTACGGCGAGGTGGGGTCGATCGCGAGCACCGCCACCGTGCGCTCGGCGTCGCGCTCGGCGCGAACCAGCTCGGTGGCGAGCGTCGACTTCCCGACGCCGGGTGCCCCTGTGAGCCCGATCGTCCACGCCCGGCCGGTGCTCGCGTAGATCCCCGCGGAGAGCGCCTCCAGGTCCGTGCCGCTGTCTTCCACCATCGAGATGGCTCTGGCGATGGCACGACGGTCGCCCGTCAGCACGCCCGCTATGACCGATCCGACATCCACCCGCCGAAGCCTAACGGTCGCGAGGATCCGCGTCGGCCACGGTACCGGCGGCGTCGGCGGGAGCCGCGCCCGGGATGGCACGCAACGCGTCGCGGAGCGATCCGCAGTGGGCGCGCTGCTCGATCAACGCGGGGTCGTTGTCGGACGCGACCTTTGAGCGGACCATCGCGAGGTTCACCTGCTCCCGCTGGAGGCGGCGGAGCAGCGCCGCCGCGTGGCCACCCGCGCGCGTCCGCATCTCGCCGACCGCCGCGCGACGTCTTCCAGGGTGCTCGAGCGTCGCCAACTCGGCGGCGGAGACACCGGCGCCGCCGATCTCCTCTGCGAGGGCGCTGTGAAGCCACCTCCGCTCGCGCCTGCGAGCCAGGACGACCGCGATCGTCGCGAACGCGAAGAGCGGGAGCCCTTTCACCGCGGTCGCGACGGGGATCATGAGCAGATCCATGCCGCTCCACGGCTGCGACGGGAACAGGTCGAGCAGTGGCGAGTTCCACAGGAAGTGCCCGAGGACGGCCGCGGCCGACAGACCCACCAGCACGGTCAGCCGCTTCTTGAACGGACGCCGATGACGCCGGGAGACGAAGTAGCCGATGCCCATCCCCACGAGTCCCGTGTACAGGACGTGGGAGTAGAGCCCGCTCGCCACGACCCGGACGAAGAAGCCCTGCAGCACACCGTC
>JBBQVZ010000238.1:0-2259 GCA_038211015.1 Actinomycetota bacterium
CCCGATCCTGAACGGACAAGACTTCTGGACGCGCTTCCCGCAACAGAACTGCGGCGAGGACGACCCGCGGGTCTGCTACTCGATCGACACGTTCATGGAGCTGATGTTCCTGCGCTCGGACACGTCGAAGCTGGTGCTGTCGGCGCTCCCCATCTATCCGCACGGCAGCCCGCTGTCGCCCAAGATCATGAACGAGACGCGCCTGATCGCCGAGGGCCTCTGCCGCGACGAGCGCGTGCTGCTGCACGCGCAAGCTCTACCGAACGTGGGACCGCTCCAAGCCGCGCTCGACGGGATGGAGCATGCCGCGCACCGGTATCCGATCGTCGCGTGGAAGACGTTCACGCACTTCCCGGACGTGTTCGAGGGCAACCGCAACGCGTGGTGGCTGGACGATCACGATCCGTCGCTGCCGCAGGTGGGCGAGCGCTTCATCCTGAAGGCCCGAGACCTCGGCATCCCGACGATCTGCACGCACAAGGGGTTCAGCGGCGGGAGTCCCTACGCGTCACCCGTCGACGTCGGACCCGCCGCGCGCCGGCACCCGTACATGAACTTCGTGATCTACCACTCGGGCTTCGAGTCCGGCATCGCCGAGGGCCCGTACACGCGGGCGACCGCGAACGTCGGCGTCAACCGGCTGATCACGTCCATGAAGCGCGCCGGCATCCGTCCCAACCAGAACGTCTACGCCGAGCTCGGCTCCACGTGGTGGTACGTGATGCGCTATCCGACGCAGGCCGCGCACGTCCTGGGCAAGCTGCTGAAGCACGTCGGTGAGGACAACGTCGTGTGGGGAACGGACTGCCTCTTCTACGGATCGCCGCAGGACCAGATCCAAGCGCTGCGGTCGTTCCACATCACCGAGGAGTTCCAGGAGCGGTACGGCTATCCCAAGCTCACGAAGGAGACCAAGGCGAAGATCCTGGGCCTCAACGGCGCGCGGCTGTACGACATCGAACCCACCACCACGTCGTGTGAGTTCACAAGGCGCGAACTGGAACAGATCCGCCGCGAGCTCCCCGGTCGGAACCGGACGCTCGGCCCGTCCACGCGCGCCGACGCGCGCCGCTTCCGCGCGCACCACCGCGAGGAGATCGCGACGTCGTCCTAGGAACGGATCAGCGCCACCGGCCCTGATTCGGTCGCCACGCTTGCGAAGGGAACGGCAGACGCCGGGGTAGCGTCGGTACCAACGATGTCGCGCTCTGGCCGCCACCTGTACGCCCGCGGGCGTCGAAGCCCCCGGTTGATCGTCGGTGCCGTGGCGACGATCGCGGTAGGCGTGGCCGCGGCGGTGTTCCTCCCGGACTGGATCCGGTCGCGGTCCGCCGAACCGACCACCACTCCCAGGGCCGAAGTTCCGTCGTGCCCGTCGACCCGCCTCGCCGGTGGCGACGCCCGACTCGGGTCCGTCGCATGGGTGGACGGCGGGGTCCTGCGTCTGCTGGATCTTGACACGTGCGAGGAGCGGACCCTTGTCGAGACCGGCGCTGCCTCTGTCGTGCGGTTCAGTCACGACGGCACGTGGGTCGCGTTCGGTGACGGTGCGATCGTGCCGGTCGCTGGCGGCGAGGTCCTGACCCCGCTCGGGCAGCTGCGCGCCTGGCAGTGGTCGCCGACCGACGACGTGCTGGCCGGCGTGACCGCCGGAGGCGGCGTGGTGGTCGGCGGTCCGGAGGAGGACCGTCGGATCCTGCTGAAGGACGGGTCCGATGCGGGCCACGTGATGTTCAGCCCCGACGGCGGATCGCTCGAGGTGGACCTCGACGGGGATCGGGTCGTGATCCTCGACGTGATCGACGGGGTGAGCACGACGGTCTATCGCGTGTCGCCGGAGACGAAGGCTCCGCCTCAGGTCGCGGGGTGGTCGCCGGACGGGCGCTGGGTCTTGTTCTTCTCGAAGTTCCCCGGACAACCGGGCGTCCCGCTCAACAGCGCCCCCGCCGACGGCGGCGACTGGGTGAACGTGTTCGATCCGGTCTTGCCCTACGACGACTTCGTGAGCTGGTGCGGACGGCGCCTTGCCCTGTCGGGCGGCGGGGACCGGGCGCTGAGCGAAGGGAACCAGATCCTCGTGTCGGGACCGCCCGACTGGCGCTACGAGAACCTGTCCGGCGACTTCACGCGCAGCTGGATCTGGCCGGCGTGCTCGCCCAGCGGCAAGTGGATCGTCGCGACCGCTACCGCGAACCGTGCCGAGTCGCCGCCGGGCCGCGGGATCCGAGCCCTGTGGTTGCTCTCCACCGACGGCAAGGA
>JBBQVZ010000239.1:0-2235 GCA_038211015.1 Actinomycetota bacterium
TGGATGGGACGAGGATCGGGAAGCGAGAGCGAGCGCGTGGAGCGGCCGAGCGCACCGCCGACGAACAGCCACGCGAACCCGCCCAGCCCCGCGAGGGTGAGGAACCGTCGGCGTCCCGGATCGGGAGAAGTGCCGTCCGACGGGGGCCGCGTGCGCCACGCGAGCATGGCCATCCCGACCGCGAAGCAGAGGAACCCGGCGACGAGTGCGAGCTGTGTGCTCCCGAGGGCAGCGACGATGAACGCGATGGCGCCACCGAGCAGCGCGAACAGGAGCAGCGAACGAGGGGGTCCAGCTCTCACGACGTCTCGATTCTGTCAGAGGTTTCTGCGAACCTCCGGCGAACGGGTCGGCACGGTCCCGTCCGGGTGGCAGACTCGGCGGGATGAACATCTTCCAGACGGACGATCTCATCCTCGCGGCCGACGCCTCCGTCGATGCGCTTTCCCCTCACCTGGATGCCGACTGGGGTGTTCCGGCCGGCGACCTGGATTGGTCGTGTCGGCGTACTCTCGGCCACATCGTCGATGCACTCGTCTTCTACACCGATCACCTGGCCACGAGGGCGGCCGAACGACGCCCCTTCAAACGCGATGTCGGCCCTGAGATGCCGATCGAGGAGCTGCTGAACTTCGCGCGTTCGCAGGCCTCGGTGCTCGCACGCGTCTGCGACGCATCACCCGACGTCCGGGCGTATCACGCCGCCGGGTTGTCGGACGCGACCGGATTCGTGGCCATGGGGTGCGACGAGATCCTCGTTCACACGAACGACGTGTGCACCGGGCTCGGGTTCGCGTTCTCGCCGAACCCGGATCTCACCGCGAGGGTCGTCGCACGGCTGTTCCCGTGGGCGCCCGACCATCCCGATCCGTGGGAGCGGTTGCTGTGGTGCAACGGAAGGATCGCGTTGCCCGATCGCGAGCGCCTCACGGAGGACTGGTGGTGGTGGTCCCGTCCGTTGGACGAGTGGGACGGAACCGCGTACACGCGCACGCAGCCGCCGGCCTGGAAACCTGATCGCTAGTTCGGAGAGACGTGATCCTCCAACAGCGGGAAGAGGTCGTCGGCGTCTCTCGCGGTCAAGATCGGGGAGCACGGCCCGGATGCTATCGATGGGATCTCGCGAGCGCTCTACGTGCGTTTGCGTTCGAGGTCCAGGAACGGCATCGGCACCACCGTCGCGGCGACCTTGCCGCGCTCGCCCTCGACGCTCCATTCGACCGAGAGGCGCGTGCCGATCTCCTCGTACCGCTCGTCGACCGAGCCGAAGCCGACCATCTTCTTGATCGTAGGGCCCCACGTGATGCTCGTGGCGCGCCCCACCTGCTTGCCTTCCTTGTAGACGGGCACCGGGTCGCGATGCACGAGCGCTGAGACCCCCGGCGCCAGGTCGTGCTTGGCGAACAACCCCTCGATGCCGGCCCATTCGAGCTCCAGACCGACGAGGCGACGCGCCGGTCCACCCGACGCCTGTTCGGCGAGCAGGGCGCGCTTGCCGTTGAACGGGGACGCCTTGTGCAGGTCCACGAGACGGCCGAGGCCGAGCTCGGCGGGGGAGTAGTGCTGCTCCTGTGCGATCGCGCGATGGGAGCTGGAGTACTCGACCTCGATCAGGATCAGACCGGCCTCGACACGCGCGACGTCCATGGCCCGGATACCCACCGGGTGGATCCCGTACCGCTGCCCGACATCGAAGATGCGATCCCATACCGCGATCGCGCCGTCGACCGGCATCCAGAGCTCATAGCCGCGGTCACCCGTGTAGCCGGTGCGCGTCACGTCGACATCGACGTCGGCGATCTGGGTTCGGCGCCGCCGGAAATACCGAACGTCCTTCCAGTCCTGACCGCTCGCCTCCTCGAGGACCTCCCGTGAGAGCCTGCCCTGTAGCGCGAGCCCGGCCGTCCGGTCGCTGATGTCCTCGACCTCGGCATCGAGCGCCGTCGCGTTCATCCGGAGCCAGCGTTCAGACGGGTCGGCGGCGGTGACGCGGTACGAATCCTCGGACAGCCGGGTGATCGTGCCGTCGTCGATCACCTTGCCTTCCTCGTCGCACCACGGTGTGTAGAAGACCTGGTCCACCTGGAGCTTCGAGATGTCACGGGTCATGACGCGGTCCAGCAGCCGACCGGCGTCACGTCCTCGAACGATGTACTTGTAGAGAGGGGAGATGTCGACGACGCCGGCCGCCTCGCGGATCGCGTTGTACTCGATGTCGTGGAAGTCGGCGTAGAC
>JBBQVZ010000240.1:0-2183 GCA_038211015.1 Actinomycetota bacterium
CGGGTTCGCGGTGAACCCCGCGAACGCGAACTCCGGTTGGTTCGTCTTCCCGACGACGATGGCGCCGGCGGCGCGGAGCCGGCGCGGCACCAAGCCGTCCGCGGCCGCGGCAGGCGCGTCCGCGAACGTCAAAGACCCGTACGTCGACGGCATGCCGGCCACATCCTCCATGTCCTTCACCAGGAGGGGCAGCCCGGCCAGCGGACCGGGGTCCTCCCCACGAGCGATCCGCCCGTCGACCTCGCGAGCATCGTCTCGTGCTTGCTCCCGCAACCTGATCACCGCGTTGAGGGGTGGGTCTAGGCGCTCGATCCGTTCGAAGGACATCTCGACGAGGTCGGCGGCAGACGTGCGACCGGCTCGGACGGCTGCGGCGAGCTCCGCCAGACTCATCGATCGCTCACGAGGTCGCGGATGCGAACGATCCCCCGGCCACGTCTGAGGTCCTTCAGCACGACGGTCGAGGCGTTGCGCCCGGGGACGCCCATCACGCCGCCCCCCGGATGCGTTCCTCCTCCGCAGAGGTAGAGCCCCCCGACGGGCGTTCGATGATCGCCGTAGAACGGGATGGGGCGGAACGAGAACATCTGATCGGGTGTGAGCTCCCCCTGCATGATGTTCCCGCCGAGCAGTCCGTACCGGTCCTCGAGGTCCTTCGGCGTCAACACCTCGATGTGCTCGATCGCGTCCGGGAGACCGGGTGCGTACCGCGCCAGCTCGTCGATCACCCGCTTCGCGTAGACGTCGCGCTCCGTGTCCCATGAGCTCTCCCGGAGCTCGAACGGGCCGTACTGCGTGAACGCCAACATGATGTGCTTGCCGTCGGGCGCCAGGTCCGGCTCGTGCGCCGTCGGGAACATCACCTCGGCGTACGGATGCTCCGAGGCCCGGCCGTACTTCGCGTCGTCGAACGCGCGCTCCAGGTACTCCATGGACGGCGAGATCGCCGTCAGTCCACGGTGCACGTCGCCTTCTTGATCCCACACGGGGAAAGCGGGCAGCTCCGACAATCCGATGTTGATCTTCACCGAGCCCGAACGCGAACGGTAGCGACGGATGTCTCGAACCACGTCCTGAGGGAGCTGCTCCGCACCCACGAGGTCGAGGTACGTCGTCGTCGGGTGCACGTTGGACACGACCGCCCTGGCGCGCACGAGCGACCCGTCCTCCAACTCGACGCCGACGGCCCGGCCGTGGCTGTTGACGGCGACCCGCTTCACGGGTGCGTCCGTCCGGATCGTGGCACCGGCGGCCTCGGCCGCGCGAGCCATCGCACCCGACACGCCGCCCATCCCGCCCTTCACCCAGCCCCAGGCACCGAAGTGCCTATCCACCTCGCCGATCCAGTGGTGCATCAAGACGTAGGCCGAGCCCGGTGTCATCGGTCCGCACCACGCCCCGATGATGGCCTGCGTGGCGAGCGCCCCCTTCACCCGCTCGTCCTCGAACCATTCGTCCAGGAAGTCCGCCGCGCTCATCGTGAACAAGCGCACCAGCTCGTGGATGTCGCGCCCCGTCCAACCACGGAAATGCCCGGCGGTCTTGGCCCACCGTGGCGCCTCGGCGAGCCGCATGTTCGGCGGCACGACGAAGAGCAGATCCTTCAAGAGCTTGGCGACTCGTTCGAAGTAGACGTCGAAGGCCACCCACGCCTCGGCGTCGTGCTTCGAGAGACGCCCGATGTTCTCTCGATCGCGCGCCATGTCACCCCAGAGCGTGAGTGACGTTCCGTCGGGGAACGGGACGAAGTAGTCGGGCGTGATGATCGAGACGTCGTACCCGTGCCGCTTCAGCTCGAGCTCGTCGACGATCCGCTGCGGCATCAGCGAGATGACGTACGAAGCGCTCGAGACCTGGTAGCCGGGCCAGGGCTCCTCCGTGACGGCCGCCCCACCGAGCACGCCGCGGCGTTCGAGGACCTCGACATCAAGGCCCGCTTTCGCCAGGTACGCCGCACACGCGAGGCCGTTGTGGCCCCCACCCACGATCACGACGTCGTGCTCGGCGAGACCCATGACGCGGAAGCCTACCGACCGCCGGATCTTCATGCATGATTTGCTCTCGACCCCGACCGAAAGAAGGCGCTCTCCCATGGATCTCCGGCTCGATCGAACCGACCGCGACCTCCAGCGGCGCGCCCGAGCGTTCACGGAAGAGGTGTTGATCCCGCTCGAGGACGAGTG
>JBBQVZ010000241.1:0-2146 GCA_038211015.1 Actinomycetota bacterium
GCTGGACCGAACCGCGATCTGCGTTGCGGACTTCGTCGAGATGGGCAGCGACGAGCTGGTGGCCGTCGCGCCGCGCACCATCCTGCGCAGGCAGATCGAGCACGTGGAGAACGCCGGGTTCACGCCGCAGGTCGCGAGCGAGCTGGAGTTCGCGCTGTATCACGGCACGTACGACGAGGGCCGCGCGAACGGCTATGAGACGCTGCGACCGACCACCCTCGCGCGCGCCGACTACACGGTCCAGACCGGCGATCGGTACGAAGGGTTCTTCGCGGGCGTGCGCGAGGTGCTCGCCGCGTCCGAGCTCGGCCCGTGGACCAGTCAGGTGGAGTGGGGCCTGGGCCAGTGGGAGATCAACCTGGAATACCAGCGGGCGCTGGAGATGGCGGACCGGCACATCTTGTTCAAGCTCGCGATGCGCGACATGGCCGCGGCCGCGGGGATGTCGGCCACGTTCATGCCGAAGCCGTTCGGCGACACGACGGGGTCGTCGTGCCATCTCCATCTGTCGCTGCTGAACGCGAGCGGCGCCAACGTGTTCCATGATCCCCAGGCGGAACACGGGATCGCGCCGACGCTCCTTCAAGCGGTCGGCGGCGTCCTGGAGCGAGCGTCCGACCTGATGCTGCTCTACGCGCCGACGGTGAACTCGTACCGCCGCACGACGGGCGGCGAGTTCAGCGGGAACGGCGTCAGCTGGGGGTACGACAGCCGCATGGTCTCGTGCCGGGTGCTCGCCGAAGGGCCGGAGTCGACCCGGCTGGAGTGGCGGGTGCCGGGCGCCGACGTGAACCCGTACCTGGCGATCGCCGGGCTCCTCGCGTCGGCTGCCGACGGCATCTGGACCGGGGCCGACCCCGGCGAGCCGCTCGTCGGCGAGCACTACGAGGACCCCGTTCCGCCGTTGCCGGCGACACTCGGCGAGGCCGTCGCGCGGTTCCATGACAGCGCGTTCACGCAGAGCGCGTTCGGAGCCGACGTGGTCGCGCACTATACGGAGGCCGGCCGCTGGGAGTGGGAGCAGTTCCTGTCCCCCGGGGCGGTCACCGAGTGGGAGCGTCGGCGCTACTTCGAGGTGATCTGAGATCGTCTTGCCGCGCGAGGTCGTTCGGTAGCAAAATATCTCTTCGCCACGTCGCAGGGGGAACATGGGCACGACGCTCGATGGGATCGACCTGGTCAACCCGGACAACTACGTCGAGCGCGTTCCGTTCGAGTGGTTCGACGAATTGCGGCGCGAACGACCCGTGAGCTGGCATGATGAGCCGGGAGGGAACAAAGGGTTCTGGGCCGTCACCCGCTACGACGACTTGACCGCCGTCCATATGGACTGGCAGACCTACTCGTCGGAGACGGGAGCGGTGGCCCTCGAGGAGCTGGACGATGAGCAGCTCGAGGTCCGCAAGACGATGCTCGAGATGGACCCACCGCGCCACACGGAGCTCCGCAAGATCTGCACGAAGAAGTTCTCCGGCCGGGGCGTGGCAGTCTACGAGGACTTCATCCGCGACGTCGCCCGCTCGGTCCTGGACCGCGCGCTCCCCACGGGCGAGTTCGACTTCGTGTCCGAGATCAGCCGCGAGCTCCCGATCCGGTTCCTCTGCTCCATCTTCACGGTGCCACAGGAAGACGCGCCCGAGCTGATCCGCTGGGGCGACAAGATGATCGCGAACCAGGACCCCGAACTCTCCGACGCGGTGCCCGATCAGGTCGACACCGAGGCGTACCGACTCCTGCCGTTCCGCTCCCCCGCGGCGTACGAGGTGTGGGCCTACGCCGACCGTCAGAAAGAGCTCCGCCAGAAGGAACCGACCGACGACGTGATCTCGGCGCTCACGATGGCGCAGAACGAGGGCCGGTTGAACGACCACGACTTCCACAACTACTTCTCGCTCCTGATGATCGCGGGCAACGAGACCACGCGACATACCATCACCGCCGGCATGCTGGCGCTGATGCAGAACCCCGAGCAGATGCAACTGTTGAAGGACGACCCGTCACTGATCTCGAACGCGACCGAGGAGATCCTGCGGTGGGCGACGCCGGTGCTGCACTTCCGCCGGACGGCGACACGCGACATCGAGCTGCGCGGCCAGCAGATCAAGGCCGGCGACAAGGTCGTCACGTGGTACATCAGCGCGAACCG
>JBBQVZ010000242.1:0-1948 GCA_038211015.1 Actinomycetota bacterium
CTCGGCGTCGGAGTGGTGGGCGGCGCACGGTCGCTGCTCGCCGCCAGCGCGGAGCAAGCGAGCAAGCTGCTCGCGACGCGGGGGATCTTGTTCGCGGACCTCGCGGATGTCTCGGGCCTCGGCGCGGCGGCGGCAGAGGCATCCGAGGTGATCGGCGACGCCGCGAGGGCGAGCGCTCGGTGGATCACGCCGCGCTGGACGAGGCCGGCCGCGAAGGGGGGAGTGCCCGAGGGGACAGCGACGAAGGTCAGCCAGAAACAACTCCGTCACGTGAAGGGACGCCCCGAGTGGACAGCCCGTGGCGAGGGTAGCTATTTCAACAGTGCCGACGACGCACAGGCCGTGCTCGATGCGGTCCACGGCGGCAACGCACGGGTTCTCGGCACCACAAGGCAGGGCCATGTTGTGGTAGAGGTCAAGGGCGTCACGGGGTTCAACAACAATCCACGCGCCGGCTTTATGGATCAGCCGACGAACATTTTCATGATCAAGGGAACCGCGAGCCCGAGTGTCGTGCCAACGTCGCCCGCCTGGAAGCCACGGAAAGCACGATGAGCCTTGCCGACGAGAACGCACAGGTCCTGAACCTTGTCCAAGCCATGATCGGGGCCATTTCGCCAAACCTACGCCGGGTAGCGCTCGCTGTACCCGCCCCCGGCAAGCTTCGTTTGACCTTCGTCCTTGAACGCGACGAGCCCGACGACAGGGAAGAAATCGACGACATTGCGTTCGGGTTCGAGGCCCTCCAGATGCAGGAAATCGACCTGGAAGTGCACATCATCGCGGACGCGCGGCCCATCTCGGAGATCACATTGCCGGGACGGGTCGTGTTCGGTCGGAAGGAATAATCGGACGCTGGATCCGAGTTCCACGCGGGATCATCGGCGGGCTTCCAACAGCGCCAGCAAGCCAGCAAGCGAGTGACTGCGCGCTCGTCGAAGTCCGCGGGGATGCGCAGGTTCACCCCGGCGTTCTCGATCTCGAGGCGCGCTGCCGGAACGACTCCGACGACCTCGCCTTGTTCGGCGGCCTCGACGAACCGTCCGACACTCGCGCCGCCATCGACAGCCGTCGCGGGACGCGGCATCCGGTCGCAGCCAACCCGTTCGGTGCTCTCCGACGCCTTCCGTCACAACGAGATGTCCTGCCTTTCACACTTCCCGCGAGCGTCGCCGCCTCCCCCCCGCCCTGCTGCACCGTTACTGCGGCAGGAATCGCACCTGAACCGCGAACGAGTCGCCGCCGGGATCCCAGAGCATCGTGCCGTCGTGCAACACCGCGGCTGGCACCGCGCCACACGACTCGTCCTCTTGGGTGAAGCACTGGGTGCCGAGGCTCTCGTCGCCAAACGGGTCGTCGTCCCAGAAGGCGAAGCTCAGCACGGTCCCGGGATCGAGCGTCGCCGTCCACGGATCGGTCCAGCTCGTGATCACCACGTCATCGACGGTGCTCGACACGAAGACCACATCGCCGCCGTAGTATACCTCGTAGTAGACGTCGGCGAAGCAGCCGCCTACGCCGTCCCAGCAGGTCGGCGTGTTGTCCTTCCAGTGATCGACCACGATGTCGTAGGTCGCGGCGAACACCTCGACGCACGTCGCCGAGCCGACGCTGCACACCTCGAGGTAGCCGAAAGTCCCGTTGGACGTGCAGCTGCCGCTGGGGCGCGCATGAGGATGGGTTGATGCTCGCGGCGGTGGGCTTCGCGGGGGATGTGCTCGGGTTCCAGCAGAGCGTCGATGGGCTCGCGGGCGATGGGGATCTCGGGCCGATCACGCGGCGGGCGTTGGTGGCTCGGTATATGGAGCTCGGTGGAGCGGCGGTGGCGGAGGCGTTGCCGGTGCGGGCGATCGGTGCGGGCGAGGCGTATGCGATCGAGGTCACCGCGGACGGCGTGGCGTCGGCGAGCAACCGTCGGGTGGAGGCGTTCTTCTTCGCGGGCGTGATC
>JBBQVZ010000243.1:0-1942 GCA_038211015.1 Actinomycetota bacterium
CCGGCAGGATCCGCGGGTGTACGCGCTGCACGCGTACTACCCGGCTGGACCGGTCGATGTGTGCTTCGAGGGGGCTGTTCTGGCGGGCGGTCTGACGTGGGATGAGCCGACGACTTCGATCGGGTCGTTCCAGGTTCCGCCGGGAAACTACGATGTCTCTCTGCAGGCGGATGGCGATGACTGCATGGGCGACGACGTGGCCACGGGGATCAGCACGGGAGCGCTGACGGCGGGCGAGCAGTACCTCGCGACGGTCGGGGCGACGACGGGCGGCGAGGCGCAGTTGATCATGGCGACCGAAAGCTTCTCGCTCGATTTGGATGGCCCGGCTGCGGTCCATGCGGTCCACGCAGCGCGCCTCGGCGAGGTCAACATCGGAGTGGTTGACGGAAGCGGCAACATCCCGGCGTTCGCTTTCACGGGCGTGGAGAACGGCGAGGTGCAGAGCCGGGTCACCCTGGACCCCGCGACCTACTATCTGGGCGTGACCACTGACACTGGCGCCGCGCCGTACCCCGCGGACGCTGCCGCCGATGTCGAGCTCCTGGGTGGCGAGCGAATCTGGATCGTCGCCGCAGGTGATGGCGCATCGATCGACGGCGGCGTGACGGAGGACTTGCGCTACCGCATCGTCGACACGAGCGAGCACCCCCTGCCGTGGACGGTGTCGGACGTGCTGCTCCTCGGAGTTCCGTAAGCGCTAGCGCTAGCGCTCTGAACCCGATCCCCGCGGTCCCGTACAGGGAACGCGGGGCATCTCTCGTTTCAGCGCCCGCCGCCGCTCGCACTCGACCGCATCTCTCACAGCCACTGGAGTCGCGAGTTGCCGGAGAGTTGCTGATTCTGCGGCCGGTGCAGAGGTCGCCGCTGGCGGCCGACCCCCGGCCGACCCCGCTCCCCGGTAAGATAGCCTGCACGTGCGGTCAGGCCGCGCAGTCCAGGAGAACCGACACGCGACGCCCGAACTCCTCATTCATTCTCGTGTGCCTCGGTGTCCCCGCTGCGGCCTGCTATAGCCCCAACCAGCCGCTCGTCGTCACCGCCGCCGGCGACGAAACCGGCGGCACGGGCGACGGCACCGCAGATGGGACGTCCAACGATGCGGGCACGGCAGACGACACTGCCGGAAGCACCCTCGGAGCCTCGACCGGATCCGGTGGTGGCGAAGTCGAAAGCACCGGTGAACCCGGCGAGCCCGTGTGCGGCAACGGCAAGCTCGAGGGCGACGAAGCCTGCGACGACGGCGTCAACGATGCGTCGTACGCAGGGTGTACGGCCGACTGCAGCGCCCTGGGTCTGCATTGTGGTGACGGCGACATCCAGCTGGCTGCCGAAGGGTGCGACTTCGGCGACGATCAGCCAAGCAGCTCCTGTAATTCCGTCTGTCAGATTCCGGGAACGATTCTTGATTCGACCAGCGAGTCCCCATCGACCGGAAAATCCTCCGGGAGCGTTCAAGGGATCCGCGTAGTCGAGCAAGACGAAGAACTGGTTGCCGTGTTCGGCGGCGATGCATCGACCTACTGGCGCATCGATCCTGACACGCTCGGGACCAATGACCTCGCAACCACCGACGGTGACGTCGCGTTTCGCAACGTTGCTGGCCTCGTCGATCTCGGCGACGGAAGCCTTCTCGTCGCCGGGGGGGAAGTACCGAATCCGGATCCATTGCCTTCGCGGTCGACGCCGAGCTGCAGATGCAATGGACCTGGGGTGAGCCGACCCTTCCCGTGCCCAATCGACGCTTCGTCGGTGCTGCACGGCTTGCAGACGGTGCGATGCTTGGTGGTCAGCATCTGAGCGTCACCGCTGGATCTCGATTTTCCTCCTACTGGGTCGCCGCCGCTTCGGCGACAGGGCAACAGCTCTGGAGCGATGTTCAGATCTTCGACGACGACTACGATCTCTGGGCCAGCGGCTTCCGCGGCTTGTCGACGGGTGA
>JBBQVZ010000244.1:0-1810 GCA_038211015.1 Actinomycetota bacterium
CCGATCGCTCGCGGGTGGATAGACGGCGACTCAGGTCACCTGCCGTTCCTCCAGGAGCTCCACGATCGGCCATGCTCCCTCGGACGTATTGGAGACCACGGTCCACGTGGTCGTGGACGCGGGATCGTGCATGCTGCGGAACGAGACGCCGGCGTCGTATCCCTCCAGCATCACGACATCGCTCGACGCGTGGAGCCAGAATCCCATGCCGTAGCGCTTCTCCTCTTCCGGCACGTCGCTGCGAGGCCGCACCATCTCTGACACCCATCGCTCCGGTGCGATCCGCCCGGCGAACAACGCCCTCCACAAGGAGCTGAGATCCGCCGCGGTGGAGTAGATCCCGCCGTCGCCACCGCCGATCACCGGAAGATGGAACACGTTCGTCCTGGAGCTGTCGTCGGAGAGGTAGCCCAGCGCGGCGTCTCCCGGGAGCTCGTCGGAGCGCAGGAACTCGGTGTGGGACATGCCAGCGGGCCGGCACACGCGTTGCCGCACGAGCTCGTGGAACGGCACGCCGCTCGTCCGCTCGGCGATCAGCGCGAGCACGATGAAGCCGCCGTTGCAGTACGCGAAGCGCTCCCCCGGCCGGAAGACGGCGGCATGACCAGCGAGCACGGCGAGGTACTGCTCCGTCGTCGCGAGCTCATGCACGGAGACCGGCATCACGTAGTCGGTGACCTCGGGGCGCGCGTGCTCGTCCAGATAGTCGCCGATCCCCGACCGGTGCGACAGGAGGTGCTCGATCGTCACGGCGTCGTCGATCAGCGGAAGATCCTCACCGAGCACCGATCGAGCGGTGGTGTCCAGGTCGAGCGTGCCATCCTCGATCAGGCTCACCACCGTGAGCGCTGTCAACCCTTTCATGCCACTCGCGATCCCGAACCGGGTATCGATCGTGTTCACGATCCCGTGGGCACGATCGGCGAGTCCGTACGCGTTCGCGAATCCGACGTCGCCGCCCTCGCTGTCGACCCGCATGACACCGGAGAACCCCGTATCACGGGCGATCGAGTCGACGGCCTCCTCCAACGGCTGCATCGGCTTGAATCTACCCGACGCGCGTGGAGATCAGTCGCGGTCGAACCGGGTGCCGTCCGGGAAGACCAGCTCGAACCGGTCCGCGAGGATCGACAGTCGCTCTTCGTGCGAAGCAACCGTCCACCGTTCCTCCGTCCCGTCCGGGCGTTCGACCCTGAGCTCGTCATCGATCAGCATCCACCGCTCCTGGAGACCGGACCGCTGCGCGATGATCTTCGTGACGAACGGCGAACGCGGCCACGTCGACGTGTAATGGTTGGCCACCTCGTAGTCGACCGGGAGCTGCGGCTCCTCGGTGAACGTGTAGAGGTCCAACCAACCGTCGGCCCGGAGCCCCCACAGGACCCTGATGTCGCCGTCGTGGACCAGCCGGAACGCCCACGCCCCCTGTTGGACGGGCTCGTCGTCATCGAACGAGACCGGGTCCAGCAGCGTGTCGCCGCCGAAGCCGACGTCGGCCAGCCATCGCGTTCCCGCGACGTCGACCGCGAGGACCATGTGGGTCCTCGGGGTCGTTCGCTCCTCGCCCATCGACACGCGGGCCGCCAGACCGGTGACCTCGAACCCGAGGTGTTCAAGGACGGCCGCGAAGAGTGCGTTCTGCTCGAAGCAGTAGCCGCCCCGCCGACCGTAGACCACCTTCGCTTGGAGGCTCTCCACATCCAACCGGATCGGCCGGCCGAGCAGGATGTCCAGATTCTCGAACGGGATGGACACCACGTGCGCCCGGTGAAGCGCTGCCAGCGTCTCGATCGTGGGCTCTCGCCCACTC
>JBBQVZ010000245.1:0-1692 GCA_038211015.1 Actinomycetota bacterium
GCTCGGGCTCCTCGACCTGCGCGAGCGGGGGGAGCGGCTCGAGCCTTCGAGGTTCGAGAGCGATCCCACCGTCATCGAGACCGTCCGCGACATCCTTCAGCGCGTCCGCGAACAGGGTGATCCCGTCCTGGTCGAGCTCGCTCGGCGTTTCGACGGCGCCGACCTCGCGGCCACCGGCCTGATCGTCACGGACGAGGAGCTCGACCGGGCCGTTTCCGAGACTCCGGAAGATCTCCGCGCTGCCCTCGACGCCCTCATCCGGCGGCTGCATGTTCTCCACGACCGCCAGCTCCCCGCCGAGTGGTGGGACGATCGCGACGGCGTGCGTTTCGGCGAGGTGGTCAAGCCGCTCGCGGGCGTCGGCTGCTACGTGCCCGGCGGCCGCGCCGTCTACCCCTCGTCCGTCTGTATGACCGCGGTGCCGGCGGTGGTGGCCGGCGTCGAGCGCATCGTCCTCTGCACGCCTCCCCAACCCGACGGCTCGATCCCCGCGGCGGTTCTCTACGCGGCACGGCACGCGGGAGCGACAACAGTGGTGAAGTCGGGTGGCGCGCAGGCGGTCGGCGCGATGGCGTTCGGGACGGAGTCCGTGCCGGCGGTCGATCGGATCGTGGGGCCGGGGAACGCGTATGTCACCGAGGCCAAGCGCCAGGTGGCCGGGATCGTGGGGATAGACGGGCTGGCGGGGCCGAGCGAGCTCGCGATCGTTGTCGATGCCACCGTCGACCCGGCACTCGCGGCGCTCGACCTGATCGCGCAGGCCGAGCACGACCCCCAAGCTCGGACGTTCCTCATCACGGCCGACGAAGACGTGGCCGAGAAGATCGGCGTGGCGTTGGAGAACGCGCTCGGGGGCGCCGGGCGGCGCGAGATCGTCGACGAGGCGCTCGGACACGCACGGCTGGTGCTCGTCCGCGATCTCCCGCACGCCGCCCAGGTCGTCGACGCCCTGGCGCCGGAGCATCTGCAACTCCTGGTGGCCGACCCCGCCGCATTCCTCGGAACGGTTCGCAGTTTCGGGGCGGCGTTCCTGGGGCCGTGGTCCGCGGTGCCGTTCGGCGATTACGGCGTCGCTTCCAACCACGTCCTGCCGACGGCCGGCACGGCTCGGTTCGCGTCGGGACTGCGCGCCTCCGACTTCGTGACCGTGCGTTCCGTCCTCGAGATGACACCGGGATCGGCGAATCGTCTGGGGCCTGAGACGTCGACGATCGCTCGCAGCGAAGGCTTGGTCGGACACGCGGCCGCCATGGATGCGCGGACCACGGGAGGCGACCTGTGACGCCGGCTCCGAGACCACGCCCCGGGCTGCGCGACGTCACGCCCTACGTATCGCCACAGCCGAACGTGACGGCTCGTCTGAACACCAACGAGTGCCCGCTCCCGCTCCCAGAAGGATTCGCCGAGGAGCTGGCGGACGAGATCGCGTCGCTCCCCCTCAACCGATACCCCGACGGGCAGATGACCCGGTTGCGCGAAGAGCTCGAGGCCTCGATGGGACACCCGTTCGAGGGCACGTGGGCGGCGAACGGCTCGAACGAGATCCTCACACAGCTCTTACAGGCGTACGGCGGCTCCGGCCGCCGGGCCGCGGTGTTCGAACCCACGTACCTCCTACACTCGCGGATCGCCTGGCTCACACAGACCGACGTCGTGTCGCTCACGCTGGACGACGGGTTCGCGCTCTCGGAG
>JBBQVZ010000246.1:0-1667 GCA_038211015.1 Actinomycetota bacterium
CCAGCAGGTCATCGCGTACGAAAGCGGTGTGCCCGACGTCGCCGACCCGTTGGCGGGCTCGTACTTCGTCGAGACGATGACCGATCGCATGGAGGAGCAGGCGGAGGAGATGTTCTCCGAGATCGACCGGATGGGGAACGGATCGATGCTGGAAGGAGTGCTGAGCGGGATCGAGACCGGCTACTTCCAGCAAGCGATCGCCGAATCGGCCTTCCGTGAACAGCGACGCTACGAATCGGGCGACCTGACGAAGGTCGGGGTCAACGCGTTCGTCGACCTGCACGACGATCCTGTGGAGACACTCGTGATCGGCCCGGAGGGCGAGCGAGCGCAGATCGAGACCCTGACGCGCGTGCGCGCCGACCGGGACGAACCCGCGGCGCGGTCGGCCCTCGACTCCCTGGTGGCCGTGGCAGGCACCGACGCCAACCTGATCCCCTCTCTCGTGGATTGCGCCCGGAGCCTGTGCACGGAGGGCGAGATCGTCTCGGCGCTCATCGGGGTCTTCGGCGACTACCGCGAGACCCCGCGCTTCTGACGCGCGGCGTCGGAATCGTAGTTGCCACAGGTCGCAATTGCCAGTCATGGCAGAAGATGGTTGGATGCTGGTTCCTATGGAGAGCTTCCGGGTCATCGCGACCGCCGCGGGCGAGACGTTCGGCATCGGGGTGATCCTGTCCGCCTTCTTCTTCGGTTTCCGGCATGGGATCGATTGGGATCACATCGCCGCGATCACCGACATCGCGGGATCGCAGGACGATCGCCGCAGCGCGATGCTCTTCGGGACGCTCTATGCGCTAGGCCACGCCCTCGTGGTCTTCTTGATCGGCACGGCGGCGATCCTCCTGGGCGAACGACTCCCGGATTCCATCGACAACGTCATGGAACGCTTCGTCGGGGTGACGCTGATCGTGCTCGGCGTGTTCGTGTTCGTCTCGCTCGCCAAGCACGGCCGGGAGTTCCGGCTGCGGAGTCGTTGGATGTTGATCTTCACGGGGGTCCGCAACGTCTACCGACGGGTGAGCGGGGCACGCGAGGATGCGCACGATCGAGGGCCGGTGCACATGCACGGCGTCGACGGTGGTGAGGACGAGCCTGGATCGATCGCTGTCGCGATCGCCGACGATATCCCCGTGTCCGACTGGCACCACGGCCACCACGGCCGCCCGGGCCACCACCACCACAAGCACCCGGAGCCCGACGACGATGCCTTCATGAATTACGGCAGGGGCACCGCATTCGTCGTGGGGATGATCCACGGGGTCGGCGCGGAGACGCCGACGCAGATCGTCATCTTCCTCGCCGCCGCGGGCGCCGGGGGGAAGGCGATCGGCGTAGCCGTCCTGGCTGCCTTTATCGTCGGACTGCTCACGTCGAACTCGTTGATCACCTTCGGCTCGGCGGTCGGCTTCCTCAAAGCCTCCGAGAATTGGAGGGTCTACGTGTCAATCGCGGTCATCACGGCGGTCTTCAGCCTGGTGATCGGCACACTCTTCCTCTTCGGGAAAGGCGCGGTGCTCCCCGCGATCTTCGGCGGCTGATCGCCTGAAGAGCCTCTCCATCTAGGCGACGTCGCGCCGGGAGAAGACGAGCGAGCCCGCGATGGCCGCGCCCGCGGCGTAGATGGCGAGCAGCGCCAGGCCGTTCCCCGGCGAGAGCAGCGTTCC
>JBBQVZ010000247.1:0-1563 GCA_038211015.1 Actinomycetota bacterium
GATCCGATCCGTCACAAGCATTCTCGGGGGCAGCATGACTGTCGGACCACTCACCGTCACCGACCTCGTCGTCGAGTTCGTGCACGACGGTTACGCCATCCGCCCGCTCGACGGGTTGTCGTTCCAAGCGCAGGCCGGCGAACTCGTGGTGCTGCTCGGCCCGTCCGGGTGTGGCAAGACGACGTTGCTGTCGTGTCTCGGCGGCATCCTCACGCCCACCTCGGGCACGATCCGCATGGGCGATGTCGATGTCACCAAGATGAAGGGCAAGCAGCTCGACGCCTATCGGCGCGACGACATCGGGTTCGTGTTCCAGGCGTTCAACCTGATCCCGTCGCTGACGGCGCGCGAGAACATCGCCGTGCCGCTCACGTTGACCGGCCACGGCCGCAAGGAGGCGTTCGCCCGCGCCGACGAACTGCTCGAACAGGTCGGCCTCGCCGATCGCGGTGCCCACTTGCCGAGCAAGCTGTCGGGCGGCCAGATGCAGCGCGTGGCGGTCGCCCGCGGGCTCGGCCACAACCCGCCGCTGTTGCTTGCGGACGAACCGACAGCGAACCTCGACCACATCCAAGCCGAGGCGATCATCCGTTTGTTGCAGGGCCTACGCGACGACGGACGGATGATCATCGTGTCGACGCACGACTCGCGGCTCGTGCCGATCGCCGACCGGATCGTGCACATGGTGCCGCCGGACCAGCACGAGGAGCGGCCGACCCACGAGGCCACGTTCGTCGCCGGTGAGTCGATCTTCGAGCAGGGCGACAACGCCCACACGGTCTACGTGATCAAATCGGGTGAGGTCGACGTGATCCGCATCCTCGCCGACGGTGGCGAGGAGCAACTCAATCGGCTCGGACCCGACCAGTACTTCGGCGAGCTCGGCCCCTTCCTCGGATTCCCTCGCTCGGCCTCGGTGCGAGCCAGGGGCGACGTCGTGCTCACCGCTTACAGCCCGAGGGTGTTTCGCGAGAAGGTGCTCCACAAGCACTGACGAAATCTCCGCCTTTCGTCTCGGAGTCTGCAATTCGGCCACGTTCCGTGCGTTGGTGAGCACGCGGCGTGCGGACGGATGCGACGTCGGGCACACCGGAGCCGATCCAGGCTCATTTCGCTGGCGCCTCTTGGACAATCGGTGCTATCAATTCGCTCTGGTGTGACGAACGAGTCGGGGGCACAGGCCGCCGCAGGAGCACCACGGGCTGGGGTGGACATGATGAAGTTGGCGACAGGGGCGAACGCAACACTGCGCAGTGCGGCGATCGAGCAACTATCCCGAACGCCGCCACACGCGTCACGAGTCGCCCCGACACGCCGTCCTTCGTCCGTGCTGTTCGTGCTGGTCGCCGCGGTTCTTGCCGTAACGGCGGTCAGCGTCGCCGAACGCATCGAAGAGCGCGTGATTGAGACTCCGGTCGCCGCCGCTCCCGTTGTGGCCCCATCGAACGCAGTCGCCTCGGACGCGCCGTCCGCGCCCGAGGCTCCACTCGCGTCCGCCGTTCTACCGAGCGGGACGCTGGCGCTCACGCTCCGCGAGGGCGCTGCGGTGATCACCACCGGACC
>JBBQVZ010000248.1:0-1561 GCA_038211015.1 Actinomycetota bacterium
CGACCGCGACCACGGCGGCATCGTGAAGCTGAACCCCATGGCCGACTGGAAGCTCGACGAGGTGTGGGACTACGTCCGCAAGAACGACGTGCCGTACCACGAGCTCTTCGACCACGGGTACACGTCGATCGGGTGCGCGCCTTGCACGCGTCCCGTTCTCCCCGGTCAAGGCGAGCGCGCCGGCCGTTGGTGGTGGGAAGAGGAGATCGACAAGGAGTGCGGGCTCCACTGCTCCGTCGGCCTGCTGGGTTCGAAGTCGGACAGCGAGCGAGCGGCATCTAGTCTGTCCCAGAGTACCGAGGCGGTGTCATAAGGATGCCGTTCGGCTACCCGGTGTTCCTCGAGCTCGCGGGACGGCACGCGGTCGTGATCGGCGAGACGGCCGTCCGCGAGGGGAAGGTCGAGGGACTGCTGGCGGCTGACGTTGACCTGGTGACGGTCATCGCAGAGCGCCCCGCCGGCCGTCTCGAGTCGTTGGCAGCGTTGGACGGACGCGTCAAGGTCGAACGCCGGGCGTGGCGGGCAGAGGACCTGGACGGTGCGTTCGTGTGCGTGGCGTCCTCGGACGATCCGGCCGAGCGGTCCGCGATCGCGCGCGAAGCGCGCGATCGCGGTGTCCTGGTGAACATCATGGACGACATCCCCAACTGCGACTGGGCCGCGCCCTCGATCGTTCGCCGGGGCGAGTTGGTGATGGCCATCTCCACAGGCGGTGCCTCTCCCGCGCTGGCGAAGCAGCTGCGATTGCAGCTCTCCGCGATGTTCGGCGAGGAATGGGACGGGGTGCTCGCCGTGCTCCGCGACGTACGACAGGCGACCTTGCCGTTCCTCCCCGATATCGGCGAGCGTGCGTCTCGGTGGGCAGCCGCCCTGGACACGACGGAGGCCGCGGCGCTGATCCGCGAGGGCCGGGCAGACGACCTCCGCGAACGTCTCGTCGGGCGGCTACTCGCGGATGCACCTGATCGGCGCGGCATCGTCTACCTGGTCGGGGCGGGTCCCGGGGATCCGAGCCTGATCACGGTTCGCGGCGCCGACGTGCTCCGCCTCGCCGACGTCGTCGTCTACGACCGCTTGGCGTCTCCCGCGTTGTTGGCATTGGCTCCATCGACGGCCGAGCGCATCTACGTCGGGAAGGATCCCGGCCGTTCGGCAACGCCGCAGCACGAAATCGACGCGTTGCTGGTCGAACGCGCGCTCCGTGGCCAGACCGTGGTTCGGCTCAAGGGCGGGGACCCGTTCGTCTTCGGCCGCGGCGGCGAGGAGCTGCTCGCGTGTCTTGAGGCCGGCGTGGCCTGCCAGGTCGTGCCCGGTATCACCAGCGCGATCGCCGCGCCGGCACTGGTCGGCATCCCCGTCACGCACCGTGGCGTCGCGCAAAGCTTCGCGGTCGTCACGGGCAGCACCGCCCACGGGGACGAGGTCGACCTCTCGCGCGTGGCAACCTCGACGGACACGCTCGTTGTGCTGATGGCCGCCGGGAAGCTCGCCGAAACGTGCGCCGAGCTGGTCGCCGCGGGGCGCTCCAGCACCGAGCCCGCGGCGATCGTCCAGTGGGCCG